>NZ_JBEOWF010000051.1:0-83803 GCF_040295925.1 Streptomyces sp. NPDC002588 | reverse complement strand
AAACGCCCGGTTACATTCCGAACCCGGAAGCTAAGCCTTACAGCGCCGATGGTACTGCAGGGGGGACCCTGTGGGAGAGTAGGACACCGCCGAACTCCCTTTAGAGCTCTGGCTCTTGGGCACACAGCCCAGGAGCCAGAGCTTTTTTGCGTTGAGGTAGGGTCAGGGAGCATCGTTGGCTCGTTTTCAACTGGAGGCCCCCGGGTGGAGGTCCAGGAGACCCGTGTTCAGACCGACCGGGTCCTCACCATCCCCAACATCCTCAGCATGGCGCGTCTCGCCGGCGTGCCCCTCTTCCTGTGGCTGATCCTCAGGCCCGAGTTCGGAGGACCGCAAAGCGACGGCTGGGCGCTCCTGGTGCTGGCTCTGAGCGGCATCAGCGACTACCTGGACGGCAAGCTCGCGCGGCGTTGGAACCAGATCAGCAGCCTCGGCAGGCTCCTGGACCCCGCCGCGGACCGCCTCTACATTCTCTCGACTTTGGTCGGCCTCACCTGGCGGGAGATTCTGCCCCTCTGGTTGACTGCTGTACTTCTTGCCCGAGAACTGGTTCTGCTGGTGATGGTGGGCATCCTCCGACGGCACGGTTATCCGCCGCCGCAGGTGAACTACCTGGGTAAGGCGGCGACCTTCAACCTGATGTACGCCTTCCCGCTGCTCCTGCTCAGTGACGGAAGTGGATGGCTTGCGTCACTCGCTGCTATTTTCGGATGGGCGTTCGCAGGATGGGGTACAACGCTCTACTGGTGGGCAGGAGTCCTCTACGTGGTACAGGTCCGCCGCCTCGTTCGTGCGGACGCCATGGCCGACTGAGCCCGCCGATTGGCAGTGGCAGTGGCTCAATGGCCCGCGAAGGAAAAGTGCGGGACAATCTGGTGGGTGAAGTCGGCTAGACCGTCGTCTCTCTAGGAGGACGCTTCCGACATGAAGGCCGTCGTGATGGCCGGAGGCGAAGGCACACGCCTTCGCCCCATGACCTCAAGCATGCCCAAGCCGCTCCTGCCGGTCGTCAACCGGCCGATCATGGAGCACGTACTGAGGCTGCTCAAAAGGCATGGGCTCAATGAGACCGTCGTCACCGTCCAGTTCCTGGCCTCGCTGGTCAAGAACTACTTCGGGGACGGTGAAGAGCTCGGCATGGAGCTCAGCTATGCCAACGAGGAGAAGCCACTCGGTACCGCAGGAAGCGTCAAGAACGCCGAGGAGGCGCTGAAGGACGATGCTTTCCTGGTCATCTCCGGCGATGCCCTCACGGACTTCGACCTCACCGAGCTGATCAGCTTCCACAAGGAAAAGGGTGCGCTCGTCACCGTCTGTCTGACGCGTGTGCCCAATCCGCTGGAATTCGGCATCACCATCGTCGACGAAGAGGGCAAGGTCGAGCGTTTCCTCGAGAAACCGACCTGGGGCCAGGTCTTCTCGGACACCGTGAACACAGGCATTTACGTCATGGAGCCCGAGGTCTTCGACTATGTCGAGGCCGATGTTCCCGTCGACTGGTCCGGTGATGTCTTCCCGCAGCTCATGAAGGAGGGGAAGCCGGTCTACGGCTTCATCGCCGAGGGCTACTGGGAGGACGTCGGCACGCATGAGAGCTATGTGAAGGCCCAGGCCGACGTGCTCGAGGGCAAGGTCGACGTCGAGATCGACGGGTTCGAGATCTCGCCGGGTGTGTGGGTGGCCGAGGGCGCCGAGGTGCACGCCGACGCCGTTCTGCGTGGGCCCCTCTACATCGGGGACTACGCGAAGGTCGAGGCCGGAGCCGAAATCCGGGAACATTCCGTCATCGGTTCCAATGTCGTCGTGAAGAGCGGGGCGTTCCTGCACAAGGCCGTCGTGCACGACAACGTGTACGTGGGGCAGCACAGCAATCTGCGGGGCTGTGTCGTCGGGAAGAACACCGACATCATGCGGGCCGCCCGGATCGAGGACGGCGCCGTCATCGGCGACGAATGCCTGATCGGTGAAGAATCGATCGTGCAGGGCAACGTGCGGGTCTACCCGTTCAAGACCATCGAGGCCGGCGCGTTCGTCAACACGTCGGTGATCTGGGAGTCCCGAGGACAGGCGCATCTCTTCGGCGCCCGCGGGGTCTCCGGGATCCTGAATGTCGAGATCACGCCAGAGCTGGCGGTCCGGCTGGCGGGCGCCTACGCGACGACCCTCAAGAAGGGCTCGACGGTCACGACGGCCCGTGACCACTCCCGTGGCGCCCGGGCGCTGAAGCGGGCGGTCATCTCCGCTCTGCAGGCCAGCGCCATCGACGTACGCGACCTGGAGAACGTACCGCTGCCCGTGGCTCGGCAGCAGACGGCGCGGGGGAGCGCCGGCGGAATCATGATCCGGACCTCGCCCGGGGTACCCGACTCCGTGGACATCATGTTCTTCGACGGGCAGGGTGCCGACCTGTCGCAGGGCAGCCAGCGCAAGCTGGACCGGGTCTTCGCCCGGCAGGAGTACCGCCGGGCGTTCCCGGGAGAGATCGGGGACCTGTATTTTCCGGCCAGCGTCTTCGACTCGTACACGGGGTCGCTGCTGCGGAACGTCGACACGTCCGGGATCGCGGAGTCCGGGCTGAAGGTCGTGGTCGATGCCTCGAACGGCAGTGCGGGGTTGGTGCTGCCGAGTCTGCTCGGAAAGCTCGGGGTGGACTCGCTGACCATCAATCCCGGTCTCAACGAGTCCCGGCCGACGGAGACGGGTGACCAGCGGCGCTCCGGGCTCGTACGGCTGGGGGAGATCGTGGCCTCGTCGCGGGCGGCGTTCGGAGTGCGGTTCGACCCGGTGGGTGAACGGCTGTCCCTGGTGGACGAGAAGGGCCGGATCATCGAGGACGACCGGGCACTGCTCGTGCTGCTCGACCTGGTGGCCGCGGAGCGGCGCAGCGGGCGGGTGGCGCTGCCGGTGACCACGACACGGATCGCCGAGCAGGTGGGGGCCTACCACGGCACGCAGGTCGAGTGGACGACGACCTCGCCCGACGACCTGACGAGAGTCGGGCGGGACGAGTCGACGATCTTCGGCGGGGACGGCAAGGGCGGATTCATCGTCCCCGAGTTCAGCAGTGTCTTCGACGGCACGGCGGCCTTCGTCCGGCTGATCGGGCTGGTGGCCCGGACACAGCTCACGCTCAGCCAGATCGACGCGCGGATCCCGCGGGCGCACGTCCTCAAGCGTGACCTGGCGACCCCGTGGGCCGTCAAGGGGCTGGTGATGCGGCGAGTCGTCGAGGAGGCCGGAGACCGCTTCGTGGACACCACGGACGGGGTACGGGTGGTCGAGACGGACGGGCGCTGGGTGATGGTGCTGCCCGACCCGGCCGAGGCCGTCACCCATCTGTGGGCGGAGGGGCCCGACGACGCCTCCGCGCAGGCCCTGCTGGACGAGTGGTCGGCGGTCGTGGACAGCGCCGGCCGCTGATTCGGCGCCTACGCGCGCGTGCCGGACAGGCGTCCTCTCCGGGGGCCTGTCCGGCACACCGGTGGGGCCATTCGGAGGTAGTGGCCGCGACATGCGACGATGTGCGGCATGCCGCAGCAGCCCCCCGTTCGGAGCACACCCGCGCGCGCGTCGCGCCCGGACGCGTCCATGTCGCTGCTCACCAACGTCATGGACCACAGCCTCGACGAAGGCTATGCCGAGGCCGCCGCCCGGAAGCGGGCGGACGGCAGCGGTGGCCTGCCGAAGACGGTGCGGGCGAAGCTCGGTCTGGCGGCGGGGCTGGTACTCGCGGCCCTCGTCGTGACGGTGGGGGCGGCGCAGGCCCGGGTGGCGGCCCCCGTCGTGGCCAAGGAGCGGGAAGAGCTGATCGACCGCGTCGACCGTGAGACCGAGGCGGCGGACAAGCTGCAGAGCTCCGTGGACGAGCTGCGCGACGACGTGAGCGCGCGGCAGCGGGAGGCCCTCGAGCAGAGCGGGGGCGGTGGGGGGACCGACCTGGTGGGCATCCTGTCGGGCGCCGTCGCGGTGCACGGACCCGGCGTGAAGCTGGTCGTGAACGACGCCAAGGAAGCCACCACGGGTGGTGACGGCAACCCCCGTGAGACCTCGGGGTTCTCCGACACCGGCCGGATCCGCGACCGTGACATGCAGCGCGTCGTCAACGGGCTGTGGGAGTCCGGCGCCGAGGCGATCTCGATCAACGGGCAGCGGCTGACGTCGCTCTCGGCGATCAGGGCCGCGGGTGACGCGATACTGGTGGACAACAAGCCGTTGGTGCCGCCGTACACGGTGCTCGCGGTGGGGGACGGGAAAAACCTCAGCAGCCGGTTCCAGAACAGCGCGGACGGGGTCTACCTGAGTGTCCTGCAGGACAACTACGACATCCGGACGGCGATCTCCGTGCAGAAGGACGTCCGGTTGCCGGCCGCACCGAGTGTGATCGTACGTACAGCACAGCCGAGAACTGAGAAGGACGCATCGTGATCGCCGTATTGGGCCTCGTCGTGGGAGTCGTGGCGGGCCTGCTGGTCCAGCCCGAGATCCCGGCGGCAGTAGTGCCGTACCTGCCGATCGCCGTGGTGGCGGCTCTGGACGCCGTGTTCGGCGGCCTGAGGGCCATGCTCGACGGGATCTTCGACGACAAGGTCTTCGTGGTGTCGTTCCTGTCCAACGTGGTCGTGGCCGCGTTGATCGTCTTCCTCGGCGACGAGTTGGGTGTGGGGTCGCAGCTGTCGACCGGTGTCGTGGTCGTGCTCGGTATCCGGATCTTCTCCAACGCGGCCGCGATCCGCCGGCACGTCTTCCGGGCGTGAGACCGATGGGTGACAAGGACGAGTCGTCGGAGAACAGGCTGCGCAAGGAGCTGCCGGAGGAGGTCCGGGCGGTGCCCTCCGAGGAGGGGGAGTCCCAGGCGCCGGCCGAGCCCGCGCTGACCGGCCGGCAGCGGCTGGTGAACGGGCTGTGGCCGCCGCGGGTGACCCGGGCCCAACTGATCGTCGCGCTGCTGCTGTTCGGGCTGGGCTTCGGCCTGGCCGTCCAGGTCGCGTCCAACAGCGACAGCGGGAACGCGTTGCGGGGGGCGCGCCAGGAGGATCTTGTGCGCATTCTCGATGAACTGGACGACCGCAGTCAGCGTCTTGAGGACGAGAAGCAAGGGCTCGAGAAGCAGCGGGAGGAGCTGGAGAACAGCTCCGACCAGGCCGAGGAGGCCCGGAAGCAGACAGTGGAGAAGGAGCGGCAACTGGGCATTCTCGCGGGCACGGTGGCCGCGCAGGGGCCCGGTATCACCATGACCATCGAGGACACGAAGAAGACGGTCGAGGCGGACATGCTGCTCGACGCGATCCAGGAGCTGCGCGCCGCGGGCGCGGAGGCGATCCAGGTCAACGGTGTGCGTGTGGTCGCCGGCACCTACCTCTCGGATTCCGGCGACAGCGTGAGCGTCGACGGGAACAAGATCAACGCGCCGTTTCGTTTCAAGGTCATCGGCAATCCGCAGGACCTCGAACCGGCCCTGAACATCCCTGGAGGCGTGGTGCAGACTCTCGAGAAGGAGCAGACCACGGTGACCGTCGAGCGGTCGGGCAAGATCGTCGTGGACGCCTTGCGGGCGGCGAAGCAGCCTGACTACGCTCGGTCGTCCTCGCAGTGAACCGGGGGTGCATGGGGGTCGTCCGGCAGGGGCATGAGGTTGCGGGGGGTCGGCGCACCGATCGGGTGGTGCGTGGTGGAAACTGTCTGGTGGATACGGACGTTGTGAAGATGTCCGGGTCGGCCGGTGTATTCAGTCAGGGTTCGTCCTGCCCCACGGGCGGGTCTGTTTCGGTCAAGGGGAATCGCCCGTGAAGTTGTTTGCGAAGTTGTTCGGCAAGAGCGCGCGAGAGGGCAGCGACAACGCGACTGCCCGTCATCGCGCACAGCCCGACGAGGAAGGCCAGCGGCCGCTGTTCCGGGACCAGGTGGGTGGTCCGGGCGGCGACATTCCCGGAGGTCAGGGTGCGGCGTCTGTTGACCCCGCCCAGTCCGGCGGCATAGGTTTCGGCCAACCGTCAACCTCAAGTACGGGTGGAGGGTTTTCTCCCATGTCGGCCCTGGTGTGTACGAGGTGCGGTAACCGCAACGCGGAGAACAGCCGCTTCTGCTCCAACTGTGGCGCGCCGCTGCGTCCCGGTCTGACGCCCGAGCGTGCGTCGGAGACGACCTCCACCATCTCGATCTCCGGTCTCGAGGCCTACGACTCCGAGGTCACCGGTCAGACCCAGCTGCCGGCGCTCTCTCCGGAGGCGCAGGCCGCGGTGGACGCGCTGCCGCTGGGCTCCGCGCTGCTGGTGGTGCGACGCGGTCCGAACTCGGGCAGCCGCTTCCTGCTGGACAGCGATCTGACCACGGCCGGACGGCACCCGCAGAGCGACATCTTCCTGGACGACGTGACGGTCTCGCGTCGGCACGTGGAGTTCCGGCGCAATCCGGACGGCACGTTCAAGGTCGCGGACGTCGGCAGTCTGAACGGCACGTACGTCAACCGTGAGCGGATCGACGAGGTCGCTCTGGCGAACGGTGACGAGGTGCAGATCGGCAAGTACCGGCTGGTCTTCTACGCGAGCCAGCGGGGCTACTGACCCTCCCCCGGATTCCATCCGGGGGGAACCCAGGGAAGGTCCATGCTTCAAACACCGAGGGGCGGTGCCGGGCACGGCACCGCCGCCGCGGACGGTGGTCTGATGAGCATCGGCACCGTGCTGAACGCGCTGCGCGACGAGTTTCCCGAGGTCACCATCTCCAAGATCCGCTTCCTTGAGGCGGAGGGGCTGATCGAGCCACAGCGCACCCCGTCGGGGTACCGCAAGTTCAGCGCGCAGGACGTCGAGCGCCTGGGGCACGTGCTGAGGATGCAGCGGGACCACTATCTGCCGCTCAAGGTGATCCGGGAGCATCTGGACGCCATGGAGCGCGGTGAGGCCGTCCCGTTGCCGACCGTGGGCCGGCAGCGGGACGGGGAGGTCGTCCTGGAGCCTTCCGAGGGGCACACCGTGGCCCGGATCGGGCGGGCCGAGCTGCTCGCGGCCGCCGGGATCGACGAACCCGAGCTGGCGGAGTGGGAGTCCTACGGGCTGCTCACGCCGTTGGCGGACGGGGTCTACGACGCCGAGGCGGCCACCGTGGCCTCGCTCGTGGCCGAGCTGGGGCGGTTCGGGATCGAGCCCCGGCATCTGCGGGTGATGAAGGCCGCGGCCGACCGTGAGGCCGGTCTTGTGGACCAGGTGGTCGCGCCGCTCAGGCGTCACCGCAACCCGCAGACCAGGGCCCACGCCGAGGCCCGTGCGAAGGAGCTCGCGGGGCTCACGGTCCGGCTGCATGCGGCGCTGGTGCAGACCGCGCTGGGCGTTCGGTTGCCCTGAGCCACCGGTTTCGCCCTGGGCGGATCGGTCACCCGTTCCCGGCCCGACTACCCAAACGTCCCGGGCACGGCCTAGGGTTGCTGTGTGAACGAGCTCGATGTCGTAGGTGTCCGGGTCGAGATGCCCTCCAACCAACCGATCGTGCTGCTGCGTGAAGTGGGAGGCGACCGTTACCTCCCCATCTGGATCGGACCGGGGGAGGCGACGGCGATCGCCTTCGCCCAGCAGGGCATGGCCCCCGCACGGCCGCTGACCCACGACCTGTTCAAGGACGTGCTGGAAGCCGTCGGCCAGGAGCTCACCGAAGTGCGCATCACGGATCTCCGCGAGGGTGTCTTCTACGCGGAGCTGGTCTTCGCCAGCGGCGTGGAGGTGAGCGCACGGCCGTCCGACGCCATAGCGCTGGCTCTGCGCACCGGGACGCCGATCTACGGCAGCGACACCGTGCTGGACGACGCGGGCATCGCCATTCCGGACGAGCAGGAGGACGAGGTGGAGAAGTTCCGTGAGTTCCTCGACCAGATCTCGCCCGAGGACTTCGGCACCAGCAACCAGTAGCCGCCGTCTCCCGCCGGACGCCGGGCTCGCCGACGACTCCGGCCGACGCCCTGGTCAGGGCAATTGCCAGCGGCGAGTGAGAGCGTCCTACGGCCTCTTCTCAGGGCATTCGGCTAGCCTTTCCCCGCGGCGGGGTGCGGGAAACCACTCTTAGGGTGATTATCACTCGGCGTGGCGAGTGTGGCGATCGTTGACGCACCCCTGGTGACTGCCTACCGTCGATAAGGCAGGTCAAGGACGGAGGTCGGCGTGAGAAGCAGCGGCGACGGTACGGCTGGGGGTGCCCCCGGACTCGGTGTCGGGGGGAGTGGTCCGTATCCGCTTTACGGCAGCGCGGCCGATCACGCTCCGCAGCGACCGGCGGCCGTGCCGAGCAGCGGAGGGGCGACGTCCATGGCGTCCGAGCAGATCGGCTACCGCGGCCCGACGGCCTGTGCGGCCGCCGGCATCACCTACCGGCAACTCGACTACTGGGCACGCACGGGTCTCGTCGAGCCGAGCGTGCGGGCCGCGTACGGGTCCGGTACGCAGCGTCTGTACAGCTTCCGGGACGTCGTCGTCCTGAAGGTCGTCAAGCGGTTCCTCGACACCGGGGTGTCGCTGCAGAACATCCGCACCGCGGTCCAGCATCTGCGCGAGCGCGGCTTCCGTGACCTGGAGCGCATGACGCTGATGAGCGACGGCGCAACGGTGTACGAGTGCACCTCGCCGGACGAGGTCCACGCGCTGCTCCAGGGCGGTCAGGGCATTTTCGGGATCGCCGTGGGCGTGGTGTGGCGGGACGTGGAGAGCGCCCTGTCGCAGTTGCACGGCGAGCGGGTCGACACCGGTGAGACGCTCGTCGGTCACAACCCGGCGGACGAGTTGGCCCGGCGGCGCAACCGGGCGGTCTGACGCCCTGAGGGCTGCCCTGGGCGGCCGCGCGGTGCTCGTCACGGGGTCATTGTCAGTGGCGTGGTGCAGCATCGGAGATGTGAGAAACGCGTCCACGATCCTGCATCTCGACATGGATGCCTTCTACGCCCAGGCGGAGCAGGCGTCCAAGCCGAGTCTGCGCGGGAAAGCCGTGATCGTGGGGGGTCTCGGGCCGCGCGGGGTGGTGGCGACCGCCTCCTACGAGGCGCGGGTTTTCGGGGTGCACTCGGCGATGCCCATGGCCCAGGCGCGCCGGCTGGCGCCGAACGCGGCCTACCTCGTGCCGCGCTTCACGTTCTACCGGACCATCAGCGACCAGGTGATGGGGCTGCTGCGGGCGTTGTCCCCGTTGGTGGAGCCGCTGAGCCTCGACGAGGCGTTCGTGGACCTGGAGGCGGGTGGAGCGGCCTGGGACGGCGAGTCGGCGCGGCTGGCGGGGGTGCGGCTGCGGGCGGACATCCGGGCCGTGACGGGGCTCACCGGGTCGGTCGGGCTCGCCGCCTCGAAGATGCTCGCGAAGATCGCCTCGGAGCAGGCCAAGCCGGACGGCCTGGTCCTCATCGCACCGGGGACCGAGCGGGCCCTCCTCGGCCCGATGTCGGTGCGGACGCTGCCCGGGGTCGGTCCGGCCACCGGCGACCATCTGCGGCGCGCCGGGATCACCACGGTCGACGAGCTCGCCGAGGCGGGTGAGGACGAGCTGGTGCGCCTGGTCGGCAAGGCGCACGGTCACGGGCTGTACGCCATGGCGCTGGCCCGCGACGACCGGCCCGTGGTGGCGGAGCGGGAGGCCAAGTCGGTGTCGGTCGAGGACACCTACGACGTGGACATCCATGACCGGGTCCGGGTGGAGCTGGAGGTGCAGCGGCTGGCGGAGCGGTGTGTGCGCAGGCTGCGCGGGTCCGGGCTGTCGGGGCGGACCATCGTGCTGAAGGTGCGGCGGTACGACTTCTCCACGCTCACCCGGTCCGAGACCCTGCGCGGGCCCACGGACGATCCGGCGGTGGTGCGCGAGGCGGCCCGGCGGCTGCTGGACTCCGTGGACACGACCGGCGGGGTACGGCTGCTGGGGGTCGGCGTCAGCGGTCTGGCCGACTTCACTCAGGAGGATCTGTTCGCGCAGGCGGCCGAGCGGGGGGCGCCGGGGGAGCAAGAGGACATCGGTGAGGAGGAGCCTCCGCAGGAGCGCACCGGGGAGGAGGCGGCCCCGGCGGAGCACCACTGGCGTCCCGGGCACGACGTCCGGCACTCCGAGCTGGGGCACGGATGGGTGCAGGGCAGCGGACTGGGCCGGGTCACCGTCCGCTTCGAGACGCCGGACTCGCCGCCGGGGCGGGTGCGGACGTTCCGGATCGGCGATCCACAGCTGACGCCGGCGGACCCGTTGCCGCTGGTCCGACGAAGACCGGGGGAGGACGGCGGCGCGGGGGACCCGTCCGGCGCAGTTCCGGTGGTGGAACACGGGAACACGCGGTGAGCTTGGTTCGTCACAGAGAGTGAGAGGAGAGCGGAGGGAGGGGGGAGGGGAGGTGGCTCCGAAGGGGGAGGGTCAGCTCTCGTCGGTGCCGGCCAGCCTGCCGAAGTCGTGGTCCGGGAAAGGAGGAGCAGCGGAGACGTCGAGGCCGTAGTGGTGGTAGAGCTGGAGTTCCTGCTCCGGGGAGAGATGGCGGCCCACGCCGAAGTCGGGGGCGTCCTTGATCAGGGACCGGTCGAAGGGGACGTGGAGGGTGCCGTCGACCAGCTTGCTCGGCTCCAGCGGGACGAAGGCGTCCCGGGAGAACAGACCGGTGCGTATGGCCGCCCACTCGGGCACGCCGGTCGCGTCGTCGAGGTAGACCTCGTCGACGGTGCCGATCTTGGTGCCGTTGCGGTCGAACGCCTTGCGGCCGATCAGGTTGCGCGGATCGATGTCGGTCTGCACGTGCCCTCCACTTGGTCGCAACTCATCCGTAAGCACTACAAAAGAGCACATTGGCACGAGCGGCCACTCGAGAGGCGTCGTTGACCTCGCTGATAGTCTGACTACGGCTGCTGACCCCGTGCGGGAGAGTCCTCCGAAAGATCGTCGGAGGCGCCGAAGGAGCAAATCCTCCCCGGAATCTCTCAGGCCCACGTACCGCGCGGACGAGGTCACTCTGGAAAGCAGGGCGGATGTCGACGGCGTCGACGGCCTTCGTCCTCACCGACGGTGAAAACCGGCTGCCCGGGTGGCGGCCGGTGAAGCTCTCAGGTTGAGATGACAGAGGGGGAGGCCGTCGGGGTACCCGCGTCGTGGTGCCCTTCGAAGGTCGTGTCGGACCAGGAGGCCTCAGAAATGACCGCCGATCGCATTCCGCTCTCCGAACTCGAACAGGGAATCCCCTTCGAGCAGCGTCATATCGGGCCCGATCAGGAGGCGCGGGCCAAGATGCTCGCGCAGGTCGGGTACGGCTCGCTCGACGAGCTCACCGCCGCCGCGGTACCGGACGTGATCAAGAACGCCGACGCGCTGGACCTGCCCGGCGCGCGGACCGAGGCAGAGGTGCTGGCCGAGCTGCGGTCGCTGGCCGACCGCAACCAGGTCCTCGACTCCATGATCGGACTCGGCTACTACGGCACCTTCACGCCGCCGGTGATCCTGCGCAACGTCATGGAGAACCCCGCCTGGTACACGGCCTACACGCCCTACCAGCCGGAGATCTCGCAGGGCCGCCTCGAGGCGCTGCTGAACTTCCAGACCATGGTCGCCGACCTGACAGGGCTGCCGACCTCCGGTGCCTCACTGCTCGACGAGGGCACGGCCGCCGCCGAGGCGATGGCGCTGTCCCGGCGGATGGGGAAGAACAAGAAGGGCCTGTTCCTGATCGACGCGGACGTCATGCCGCAGACGATCGCCGTGATCGAGACCCGCGCCGAGCCGACGGGCGTGGAGGTCGTGGTCGCCGACCTCGCCGACGGCATCCCCGCCGAGCTCGCCGAGCGTGACATCAACGGCGTGCTGCTGCAGTACCCGGGCGCCTCCGGGGCCGTACGCGACATCAAGGGTGTCATCGAGCAGGCGCACGGGCTCGGTGCGCTCGTCACCGTCGCCGCCGACCTGCTCGCGCTGACACTGCTGAAGTCGCCCGGTGAGCTGGGCGCGGACATCGCGGTCGGGACCACGCAGCGGTTCGGTGTGCCCATGGGCTTCGGCGGTCCGCACGCCGGCTACATGGCCGTCCACGAGAAGTTCGCGCGGAGCCTGCCCGGGCGGCTGGTGGGCGTGTCCGTGGACGCGGACGGGCACAAGGCCTACCGGCTCGCGCTGCAGACGCGGGAGCAGCACATCCGGCGGGAGAAGGCCACCAGCAACATCTGCACCGCGCAGGTGCTGCTCGCGGTCATGGCCGGAATGTACGCCGTCTACCACGGACCCGACGGACTGCGGGCGATCGCCCGGCGGACGCACCGGTACGCCTCGATCCTGGCCGCCGGGCTCACCGCCGGTGGGGTGGAGATCGTGCACGGCGCCTACTTCGACACGCTGACCGCGCGGGTGCCGGGGAAGGCCGGCGAGGTCGTCGCCGCCGCGCGGCAGCGCGGGGTCAACCTGCGCCTCGTCGACGCCGACCAGGTGTCCGTCGCGTGCGACGAGACCACCGCGCGGGCCCAGGTGACCGCCGTATGGGCCGCCTTCGGGGTGGACGGCGACATCGAGGCGCTCGACGCCGCCACCGAGGAGGCCCTGCCCGCCGGACTGCAGCGGTCCGACGCGATCCTCACCCACCCCGTGTTCCACCTTCACCGCTCCGAGACGGCGATGCTGCGCTACCTGCGCCGGCTCGCCGACCGGGACTACGCGCTCGACCGCGGCATGATCCCGCTGGGCTCCTGCACCATGAAGCTCAACGCGACCACCGAGATGGAGCCGGTCACCTGGCCCGAGTTCGGGCAGCTGCACCCCTTCGCGCCCGCCGAGCAGGCCGAGGGATACCTCACGCTCATCCGTGAGCTGGAGGAGCGACTCGCCGAGGTCACCGGGTACGACAAGGTGTCGCTCCAGCCGAACGCCGGTTCGCAGGGCGAGCTGGCCGGGCTGCTCGCCGTACGCGGATACCACCGGGCGCAGGGGGACGAGCAGCGGACCGTATGTCTGATCCCGTCCTCCGCGCACGGGACGAACGCCGCGAGTGCCGTGATGGCCGGCATGAAGGTCGTCGTCGTGAAGACCGCCGACGACGGCGAGATCGACGTCGAGGACCTGCGGGCGAAGATCGAGCAGTACCGGGACGAGCTCGCGGTCCTGATGATCACGTACCCGTCGACGCACGGCGTGTTCGAGGAGCACGTCGCGGACATCTGCGCGCAGGTCCACGAGGCGGGCGGACAGGTGTACGTCGACGGCGCCAACCTCAACGCACTGGTCGGGCTGGCCGGCCCCGGGCACTTCGGCGGTGACGTCTCGCACCTGAACCTGCACAAGACGTTCTGCATCCCGCACGGCGGCGGCGGTCCGGGTGTGGGGCCGGTGGCCGTGCGCTCGCACCTGGCGCCGTATCTGCCGAACCATCCGCTGCAGCCCGCCGCCGGGCCCGAGACGGGTGTCGGGCCGGTCTCGGCCGCGCCCTGGGGTTCCGCGGGGATACTGCCGATCTCCTGGGCGTATGTGCGGCTCATGGGCGGGGAGGGGCTCAAGCGGGCCACGCAGGTGGCGGTGCTCAGCGCCAACTATGTCGCCAAGCGGCTCGAACCCCACTACCCGGTGCTCTACACCGGCCCCGGCGGGCTGGTGGCGCACGAGTGCATCATCGACCTGCGGCCGCTGACCAAGGCCACCGGGGTGAGCGTCGACGACGTGGCCAAGCGGCTGATCGACTACGGTTTCCACGCGCCGACGATGTCGTTCCCGGTGGCCGGGACGCTGATGATCGAGCCGACCGAATCCGAGGACATCCTCGAGCTGGACCGGTTCTGCGAGGCGATGATCGCGATCCGTGCGGAGATCGAGAAGGTCGGCTCGGGCGGGTGGCCGGCCGAGGACAACCCGCTGCGGCACGCCCCGCACACCGCTGCCGCGCTCGGCGGGGAGTGGGAGCACGCGTACACGCGGGAAGAGGCCGTCTTCCCGGCCGGCGTGTCCGCCGCGGACAAGTACTGGCCGCCGGTGCGCCGTATCGACCAGGCCTTCGGCGACCGGAACCTGGTCTGCTCGTGCCCGCCGCTGGACGCGTACGAGGACTGAGCGAGCACGCGCGAGGGCCCTGTCCGCCGCGGACGGGGCCCTCGCGCGTTCACGCGGTGGCCAGGGACACCTCGGTCGCCTTGATCAGCGCGACGACGTCGGAGCCGACGAAGAGGCCGAGGTCGGTGGCCGCCTCCTTGGTGATCACGGCGGTGAGTTCGCCGCCGTCGAGGGAGACCTTCGCCGAGGCCATGACCCCGCCGATCGTGAGGCCGGTGAGCGCGCCCGGGAGCTGGTTGCGGATCGAGAGACCGTCGACGCGGCCGGTGGCGAGGGAGACTTCCGTCGACTTCACCAGGGCGCGGACGGCGGATCCCTCGGCGAGGGAGAGGTCGTCCGCGGCCTCCAGGGTGATGGCCGCCGTGAGGTGCTGGCCGCCGTCCAGACGGATCTCGACGGTGGCCATGACCTCGCCGGGGTGAACGGCGGTGACGGTGCCGGGGAGCTGGTTGCGGATGCTCAGGGTCATGGGCACCTACGGTAGGGCTCCGATCCACTTATGCCGGGTATGCATGGGTCTGTGCCGCCTTGACGGTCGCCCAGACCGCGGCACCCGGGTGCAGATCGAGTTCGGCCGCGGCGACCGTGGTGAGGTCGGCGGCGAGGGGGAGTTCCCCGGCGAGGTCGGCGCGGATCTGGTCGCCGTGGGTCTCCAGTCCGGCGACCTCGCAGCGCCAGAGGTTGCGGGCGCTGGCGCCGGTGGGGCGGCCGCGGTGAAGGGTGACGGCGCTGGGCGGGAACGCGACGAACGCGGGGCCGGACAGGATCTCCGTGGTGGTGATCTTCGGGCCGGTGTCCAGGCGGACCGTGTGGCCGTCGGCGTGGCCGCGGTAGAGGTTGAGGCCGACCAGTTGAGCGATGTAGTCGGTACGCGGGTGGCGGGCGATGTCCGCGGGGGTGCCTTCCTGGACGACCCGGCCGTCCTCGACGACGACCAGACGGCCGGCGAGGACCATCGCGTCCAGCGGGTCGTGCGTGACGAGGACGGCGACGGCCTCGAACTCGGCCAGGTGACGGCGGAGCTGGGCGCGGATCTCCAGGCGGGTGCGGGCGTCCAGGGCGGCGAGGGGCTCGTCGAGGAGGAGCAGCCGGGGGCGGGTGGCGAGGGCGCGGGCGAGGGCGACGCGCTGGGCCTGGCCTCCGGAGAGCCGGCGCGGCTTGGCGCCGGCTTGCGCGGTGAGGCCCATGCGGTCCAGCCACTCGGCGGCCCGGGCGCGGGCCTCCGCCTTGGTGGCGCCGTGGCAGCGGGGGCCGAAAGCCACGTTGTCCAGGGCCGTGAGGTGCGGGAACAGCAGATAGTCCTGGAAGACCACGCCGACCGGGCGGGCCTCCGGCGGCGTGCGCTCCAGGGCCGCACCGTCGAGGCGGAGCCGGCCGCCGGTGAGCGGGACGAGTCCGGCGAGGGCGCGCAGGGCGGTGGTCTTGCCGGCGCCGTTCGGGCCGAGCAGGGCGACGACGTCGCCGGGGGCGGCGGTCAGCCGGACGTCGAGGCGGAAGGCGCCGCGGTCGACGACGAGGTGGGCGTCCAGGCCCTGGCCGGGCGCGGGCGGAGTCGCGGTCTCGCTCTCGGTCACGGAGGCATCCTCGCGCAGGGCGCTCATGACGGCGTCAGCCAGCGGTCGCGCAGCCCCGCGAGGACGGCGATCGAGACGGCCAGCAGGACCAGACTGAGGGCGATGGCGGCCTCCGGGTCGCTCTGCAGGGCGAGATAGACGGCCAGCGGCATGGTCTGGGTACGGCCCGGGAAGTTGCCGGCGAAGGTGATCGTGGCGCCGAACTCGCCGAGGGCGCGGGCCCAGGCCAGGACGGCGCCCGCCGCGATGCCCGGCGCGATCAGGGGCAGGGTGACCCGGCGGAAGGCGGTGAAGCGGGAGGCGCCGAGGGTGGCGGCCGCCTCCTCGTAGCGCGGGTCGGCCGCCCGGAGGGTGCCCTCCACGCTGATGACCAGGAACGGCATCGCCACGAACGCCTCCGCGACCACCACACCGGCCGTGGTGAACGGCAGCGTGACGCCGAACCACGAGTCCAGCCAGCGGCCGACGACGCCGTTGCGGCCGAGGGCGAGCAGCAGGGCCACACCGCCGACCACCGGCGGCAGCACCAGCGGCAGGGTCACCAGGGCGCGGACCAGACCACGGCCGGGGAACTCGGTACGGGCGAGGAGCCAGGCCAGCGGGACCCCGATCACCAGGCTCACCGCGGTGGCCGCCGTCGCGCAGATCAGGGAGAGCCGCAGTGCCTGCCACACCTCGGCGCTGGTCAGCTCCTCGGGGAGGCTGTGCCAGGGTGCCCGGACGAGGAGCGCGACCAGGGGCATGAGCAGGAAGACCAGGCCGAGCAGGGCGGGCAGGAGCAGGGCGAGCGGGACGCCCGTGCGGAGGCGGGCGCGCCGCGGCCCGCCCTGAAGGGCGTCCGAGGCGGCCTGCTTCACCGGTGGGCTCACGGCCGGGGTCACGGCTTGAGGAACCCGGCGTCGGACAGGACCTTCCGGCCCTCGGCGGACCGCACGAGGGCGATGAACGCCTTGGCGGCCTCGGCGTTCGGCGCGTCCTTCAGCAGGGCGATCGGGTAGTCGTTGACGGCGTCGGCGGACTCGGGGAACTCCACGCCCTCCACCTTGTCACCGGCGGCGTGCACATCCGTCTTGTACACGACCGCGGCGTCGGCCTCCTTCAGCTCGACCTTGGTCAGGGCCGCCTTGACGTCCTGTTCGTAGGAGACCGGGGTGAGCTTGAGGCTGCCGGCCTCCAGCGCCTTCTGGGCGGCGGCGCCGCACGGCACCGTCTTGTCGCACAGGACGACCTTCAGGCCGGACCTGGTGAGGTCCTTGAGGGAGGAGACCTTGTCCGGATTGCCCGGCAGGGTGGCGATCTCCAGCCGGTTGCGGACGAAGGTGACCGGCTCCGTGGCGTTGTCCTTCGCGTCCGTCACGATCGCCATGGTCTTGGGGCTGGCGGAGGCGAACACATCGGCCGGGGCGCCGCCGGTGATGCTCGCGGCGAGGGTGTCGCTGCCGCCGAAGTTGAAGGTGACCTTCGTGCCGGCGTGCGCCTTCTCGAACTCCTTGCCCAGCGTGGTGAAGCTCTCCTTGAGGGAGGCGGCCGCGAAGACCGTGACGGTGCCGGAGAGCTTCGGGGAGGCGGGCGCCGAGGAGTCCGGCTTCGCGGACGCGTCCCCGGAGTCGTCGGAGGAACATGCGCTCAGGGCCAGCAGCGCGGCGACTCCCGTGCCGGCCACCTGAAGGGCGCGGCGGGTGCGGCGCTTGGTGCGGGTCATCACGGTGTACTCCTCGGTCGATGCGGTCCCTCGAACGGCCCAGCCTGATGATGATGCCGCATATGCAAGGCAGAAGTCTTCTGTGCCTTCGCATAATCCGAGGTGATCGCTCCCGAGGGGGCGCATGTGCGTTCGTATGGAGGGGCTCTGGCGGGCGCGTTCAGCCGGTGTGGACGCGGGGGCGCCGGGCGCGGTCCGGTTCCGCCTCGCGCAGGACCTCTCGGGTCACCGGGGCGACCTCGCCCTGGCCGAAGAGGAAGAAGCGCAGGAAGTTGGCGAAGGGGGTGCCCTCGGTCCACTCGAAGTAGATGTGCGGGATGCAGCCGGTGGAGTCGCGGACGTGGAGGAGCAGAGCGGCGAGGGCGTTGGAGATGGAGGCGGACTCCAGGGTGAGGACGCGGTAGCGGTTGTGGAGGACCTCGCCGCGTACCGTCAGGCCCGCCTCGAACTCGGAGGGGTCCGTCACGGTCACCTCGACGAAGACGAAGTCCTCCTGCTCCGGCATGTCGTTGTCGGCCCGGATCTGCTCGATCTTGTCGCGGTACTCGGCCTTGTCCCGCTGGTCCGGCTCGTTGGCGATGAACCGAATTCTCCGGCTGGCCATGTCCCGGATGAATCGTTCCGCCATGTCGTCCAGCGTCACGCTGGTCACGCGGAGCTCGAAGGCACGGGCCAGCCGGGAGAGCAGCGAGACGAGGATGATGCCGGCGATGAAGCAGGCGCCGATCTTCACACCGTCGGGGCGCTCGACGACGTTCGCGACGGTGACGTAGAGCAGGACCGCCGAGACGACGGCGAAGCCGACGGTCCAGCCGCGCTGGCGGGCGCGCCGGGCGGCGATGGTCACCGCGATCGCGGCCGAGGACATCAGCACCAGGACGCCGGTCGCGTAGGCGCCGCCCTGGGCGTCGACGTCGGCGTCGAAGATCCAGGTGACCAGGAACGCGATCAGGATGAAGACGATGACCATGGGGCGCACCGCGCGGGCCCAGTGCGGGGCCATGCCGTAGCGCGGGAGATAGCGGGGCATGAGGTTGAGCAGGCCGGCCATGGCGGAGGCACCGGCGAACCAGAGGATCGCGATGGTCGAGACGTCGTAGACCGTGCCGAAGGCATTGCCCAGGTACTCGTGCGCCAGATACGCCAGAGCACGTCCGTTGGCCTTTCCGCCGGACTCGAACTCCTTCTCGGGGATCAGCCAGGTGGTGATGAAGCTGGTGGCGATCAGGAAGACGCTCATGATGAGGGCGGCGGTCGTGAGCAGCTTCTTGGTGTCCCGGATGCGGCCCTTCGGGCTGTCCTCGGTGTCGCCGGTGTCGCCCTGGACATGGGGCATGACCGCGACGCCGGTCTCGAAGCCGGACAGGCCCAGTGCCAGCTTGGGGAAGACCAGCAGGGAGACGCCGATCATGGCGAAGACGTTGCCGTGTTCGGCGGTCAGGGCGCTCGACCAGTCGGTGACCACATGGCCCTCGGTGAACACGTGCCACAGTCCGACCGCCACCACGACCGCGTTGAGTCCGAGGTAGGCGACCACCAGGGCGACCGCGACGCCGATGGCCTCCAGGAAGCCCTTGAGGAACACCGCGCCGAGCAGGGCGACCAGGATCAGGGTGATCACCATCTGCTGCCCGTGCAGGGTTTCGGTCAGATGCGGGTTCTCGACCAGATGGGTGGAGGCGTCCGCCGCGGACAGGGTGATGGTGATCAGGAAGTCGGTGGCGGCGAAGCCCAGCAGGGTCAGGACGAACAGCTTGCCCTGCCAGAAGGACAGCAGCCGCTCCAGCATCGCGATCGAGCCCTCGCCGTGCGGGCTCTCCTCGGCCACCCGCCGGTAGACCGGGAGGGCGCCGGCCAGGGTGACTATGACGAGCACGATCGTCGCGATCGGCGAGAGCAGGCCGGCCGCGAGCGCGGCGATGCCCGGCTGGTAACCGAGAGTGGAGAAATAGTCGACGCCGGTCAGGCACATCACCCGGTACCAGCGCTGGCCCTTGTGCGGCTGCTCGGGCTCGGCGTGCGGTCCCGTGTGGCCGCCGTTCCTGCCCATGTCGGACAGGCCCTCCAGCATCCAGGCGCGCAGGCGACTGGGGGGAGCGTGCTCGGTCGTGGCCATCGGGGTGCTCCTGATGTGCGGCATGTGCGCCGGGGCGCGGCGTGCGGATTCGGCCATCCCGCGGACGGCGGATTCAGCGTAAGCGGAGAGTGACGTGCGGGCCCACGGATGAAGGGCCGGTAGGGCGTCAAGCTTCCGTTAAGACTGGTCGCCGGGCGGACACTCAGCGTCATGGGTGAGGGCTTGTTTCCGGCCAGGAGGGTGTCGGCGGTCCGGCCTCCGTAACGTTCGCCCGCTACTCCGAATGTTTCGCTGCCTCCTGTGGTCCCGCTGCCTCCGCGCTCGCGAACAGGCCGGTGGATTACCTGTGTTCAAGGGGTTGCCACCCGTCGGAGGGTGTCTCTAGGGTGCGGCAGCAGCGAAGCTTTCTGGATATGGTCCGAAACTTTCGATCTACCCGAGGAGCGCATGATGGGCGACCCGGCACTGTCCCGCCGCGGCTTCCTGGCGGCCTCCGCCGCGGCCGGTGTGAGCATGACGGCACTGAGCGGCTGCGGCGGCGACTCGGACGGAGGGTCTTCTTCGGGGACGACCACCATCGAATGGTGGAACATCTCCACCACCCAGCCCACGAAGGACGTCTGGGCAGGTCTCGCCAGACAGTTCGAGGCCCAGAACCCCAACGTCAAGATCAAGATCGTCCAGCTGGAGAACGACCCCTACAAGTCGAAGATGACGGCGCTGACCGCCTCGGGGAAGCTCCCCGACATCTTTCACACCTGGGGCGGCGGTGTCCTGAAGCAGCAGGTCGACGCCGGGCTCGTCGAGGACCTCACCGACCGGAGCAAGGGATGGGGGGACGGCCTGCTGGAGGTCGCCCGGGAACCGTATCTGCTCGACGAGAAGGTCTACGGCATCCCCTTCGACATCGGCATGATCGGCTTCTGGTACAACAAGGCGCTCTTCAAGCGGGCCGGCGTCGGCGAACCCCCCACCACCTGGAGCGGCTTCCTGGACGCCGTACGGAAGCTGAAGTCCGCCGGGATCACGCCGCTCGCCCTGGCCGGCAAGGAGAAGTGGCCGGGGATGTACTACTGGGCCTACCTCGCGATGCGCACCGCCGGGATCGACGCCCTGCGGAAGGCGAACGACGACAAGGACTTCACCGGGGACGGTTTCGTGCAGGCCGGGCAGCACCTCCAGGAACTGGTCGATCTCCAGCCGTTCCAGAAGGGCTTCCTCGGCGCGGCCTACAACAGCCCCACCGGCCAGGCCGCCAGCATGGGCAACGGCAAGGCGGCCATGGAACTGATGGGCCAGTGGGCGCCGGTGGTCGAGGCCGACGCGGGCAAGGGAATCGGGGCCGACCTCGGCTTCTTCCCCTTCCCCGCGGTCGAGGGCGGCCAGGGCGCCCTCACCGAGGTGTTCGGCGGAGGCGGCGGGCACGCCCTGCGCAAGGGCGCCCCACAGGCGGCCGTCGACTTCCTGAAGTTCTTCGCCTCGGCGACCACCGACACCACCCTGGTCGAGAAGACCGGTGTGCTGCCCGTCGTACCGGCCGCCGAGAGCGCGCTCAAGGACCCCAACCTGTCCGCCGTACAGGCCCAGTTGAAGGCCGCCACCGGCTTCCAGCTCTATCTCGACCAGGCGTACGCGCCCGCCGTCGGGCAGGAGGTCAACGACAGCGTCGCCGGGCTCATAGCCGGGTCCAAGTCGGCCCAGCAGGTCACCGAGTCGATCACCAAGGTCGCGAAGGAAGAGCAGTAACCGGCGATGACCTCCACCTTTCTCCCGGAGAAGCGGACCGGCCCCGAGCCGGCCGAGCGGCCGCCGGCCGCCGGCCCCGGCCGTGGGCGGACGCGGCGGCGGGCGCTGAACTGGCTGACCGCCGTCGGCTTCCAGGTGCCCGCGCTCGCGCTGTTCGGCACGCTGGTGCTGCTGCCGATGCTGTTCGCGCTCTACGCCGCGTTCTTCCGCTGGGGCGGCTTCGGCATGCCCGAGGACTTCGTCGGCGGCGACAACTTCACCCGGCTCTTCCAGGACCCCGTCTTCCTCGGCGACCTGTGGCGGTGTCTGCTCCTGGTCGGGCTCTCACTGGTGCTCCAACTGCCGTTCGCGCTCGCCCTGGCCGTCGCGCTCAACCAGCGGATCCGGGGCCGGGCCGTCTACCGGATGCTGTTCTTCGCGCCGTACATCCTCTCCGAGGCGATCACCGGCGTGCTGTTCGGCATGATCTTCGCGCCCGACGACGGTCTCGCCGACCACCTGCTCGGCGCGATCGGCCTGGACGGCCTCGGCGGGCAGTGGTTCGCGGAGCCGTCCACCGTCATGGCCACCCTCTTCCTCGTCATGACGTGGAAGTACTTCGGCTTCCACATGATGCTCTACCTGGCCGGACTGCAGTCCATCCCGGCCGAGCTGACCGAGGCCGCGCTGATCGACGGGGCCGGCCCCTGGCAGAGGTTCCGCAACGTCACCCTGCCGCTGCTCGCGCCGACCCTGCGGATCAGCGTCTTCCTGTCGGTGATCGGCTCCATCCAGCTCTTCGACCTGGTGTGGATCGTCACCGCGGGCGGCCCCGACCACCACTCCGAGACGATGGCCGTGACCATGTTCCAGTACGGCTTCAAGCGCTACCAGGTCGGCTACGCCAGCGCGATCAGCGTGGCCATGTTCGGCATCAGCCTCGTCTTCGCCCTCGGCTACCAGCGGTTCGTGCTCCGCCGTGACCTGGAGGGCGCCACCACGACCATGCGAGGAGGCGGCTCGTGAACGCCCGCCAGAGGGGCCGGACCCTATCGCTGCACCTGGTCCTCGCCGTCGTCGGCGCGGTGATGGCCGTACCGCTGGTGTACGCCGTCCTGTCCGGCTTCAAGTCCACCGACCAGCTCTCCCGCAACCCGATCGGACTGCCCGACTCCTGGGTCACCTCCAACTACACCGACATCCTGGGCTCCCGTTCCTTCTGGCAGCTGCTCGGCAGCAGCACGCTCATCGCGGCCGGTACGACGGTCGTGGTCGTCGCCGTGTCGGCGCTCGCCGCGTTCTCCTTCGCCCGGTTCGCCTTCCGCGGCCGGGAGGCGCTGTTCACGCTGTTCACCATGGGGCTGATGTTCCCGTTCGCGGTGGCCGCCCTGCCGCTGTTCCTGTTGCTGCGGTCGATGGACCTGCTGGACAACCCGCTCGGGGTGATCCTGCCGCAGGCGGCCTTCGGGCTGCCGATGACCATCGTCATCCTGCGCGGTTTCTTCCGGGAGATCCCGGCCGAGCTGGAGGAGGCGGCGACCCTCGACGGGTGCGGGCCGCTCGGCTTCTTCTGGCGGATCCTGCTGCCCATGGCCCGGCCCGCACTCGGCACGGTGTCGGTGCTCGCCGTCGTCGCCAGCTGGAACAACTTCTTCCTGCCGCTGCTGGTCTTCAACGAGCCGACCTGGTGGACCCTGCCGATCGGGGTGCAGCAGTTCCAGGGCCAGTACTCCGCCGAGTACGCCCGGATCTTCGCCTATCTCGTCCTCGCCATGGTTCCCGCCCTGGCCTTCTACTCCGTCGCCGAGCGCCAGCTCGTCGGCGGCCTCGCCGCCGGCGCGACGAAGGGATGACGCGCGCCTGCCCACGACCGGCCGATCGACCGTGAGGAGTCGCACCATGACCAGCACCGCCGCCCGCGCCCCAGGACTCGCCGTGGCGCTCGCCGCTGCCCTCGTCGCCATCGGTCCCGCCGCCCAGGCGCACGAGAGACCCCAGCCCACCCTCGCCGACCTCGCCCAGCGCCACGGCCGCTACTTCGGCAGCGCCACCGACAACCCCGAACTCACCGACACCGCCTACACGAAGATCCTGGGCGGCGAGTTCGACATGATCACCCCCGGCAACGGCATGAAGTGGTACGCCACCGAACCGCAACAGGGCGTCTTCGACTGGACCGCCGGGGACGAGATCGTGAACCTGGCGCGGGCCGGCCATCAGAAGGTGCGCGCCCACACCCTGGTCTGGCACAGCCAGTTGCCGGGCTGGGTGACGAGCAAAGAGTGGACGGCCGGCGAGCTGCGGGCGGCCCTGAAGAACCACATCCAGACCGAGGTTCGGCACTACCGGGGCAAGGTCTACTCCTGGGACGTCGTCAACGAGGCGTTCAACGAGGACGGCACCTACCGGGAGACCGTCTTCTACAAGACCCTCGGCCCCGGTTACATCGCCGACGCGCTGCGCTGGGCCCACCAGGCCGACCCGAAGGCCAAGCTCTACCTCAACGACTACAACATCGAGGCGCTCGGCCCGAAGAGCGACGCCTACTACGCACTGGCCGAGGAGTTGAAGGCGCAGGGCGTCCCGCTCGACGGCATCGGCCTGCAGGCCCATCTCGCCCTGCAGTACGGCTATCCCACGACCCTGGAGGACAACCTCCGCCGGTTCGCCCGCCTCGGCCTGGACACCGCGCTCACCGAGGTCGACGTGCGGATGCTGCTGCCGGCGACCGAGGAGAAGCTGGCCCAGCAGGCGGAGTGGTACGGGGATCTGACCGAGGCGTGCCTCGCGGTGCGGCGGTGTGTCGGCATCACCGTCTGGGACTACACGGACAAGTACTCGTGGATCCCGGCCTTCTTCCCCGGGCAGGGGGCCGCGCTGCCGTGGGACGAGGAGTTCGCGAGGAAGCCGGCGTACTACGCGATCCGGGAAGCCTTGAGCTAAAGGCTGTCCCGTGATCCCCGCCCGCCGGGGATCACGGGACAGCCCTCAGCTGTCTCTCGGGGCCGCGGTGCTGGAGCGGACGACCAGTTCCGTGCCCAGTTCCACCCGCGGTGAGTCGGGGCGCTCGCCGCGGGCCAGGCGCAGGGCCGTGCGGGCGGCCAACTTGCCCATGTCGGCGAGAGGCTGGCGGACGGTGGTCAGGGGCGGGGCCGACCAGCGGACTTCCGGAAGGTCGTCGAAACCCACCACGCTCATGTCCTCCGGGACGCGCAGGCCCCGCCGGCGCAGCGCCTCGATCGCGCCCAGGGCCATCTGGTCGCTGGCGGCGAACAGCGCGGTGGGCGGCTCGGGCAGGTCGAGGAGGGCGTTGCAGCCGGTGAAACCGGACTCGGGGTGGAAGTCACCGGGGACGACGAGGGTTTCGTCGACGGCGAGACCGGCCGCTTCCAGGGCGGCGCGGTAGCCGTCGTGGCGGGCACGGGAGCACAGCAGCCGGCTCGGACCCGCGATCAGGCCGATGCGGCGGTGGCCCAGGGACAGCAGGTGCTCGGTGGCGGCGAGGCCGCCCGACCAGTTGGCGGCGCCGACGGTCGGGGTGTCGAGCGCCGGGGAACCGGTCGGGTCGACGACGACCAGCGGGACGCCGAGGATGCGCAACTGCTCGTGCAGGGTGGGTTCCAGGGCCGAGGTGACCAGGATGACGCCGTCGGAGGCGCGGGCCCGCAGGTTGCGCATCCACTCGCGGGCGTCGCCGGAGCGGCCGTGGATCGCGGACACCACGGTTCCCGCGCCCGCCGCGTGGGCGACCTCCTCGACCCCCCGGATGATCTCCACCGCCCAGGGGCTGTCCAGGTCGTTGAAGACGAGGTCGAGGAGAGCGGCGCGGGCGGGGGAAGGGGCTGCCGGGCGCTTGCGGTAGCCGTGTTCGCGCAGAAGTTCCTCGACGCGGGCGCGGGTGCGCGGTGAGACGTCGGAGCGGCCGTTGACCACCCGGGACACCGTCGGTACCGAGACGCCCGCCCGGCGGGCGATCTCCGTGATGGTGACCTTGCCGTCTGCCGCGGGCGCGGTGCCGTCCGCCGTCATTCCCCCACCTCCGTGGCCTCGCTTCGCGTGCGGTGCCGAAACCGCCGAAACTTCCAGGAGTCTTCCGGAAAAGACGTGTCCACGGAAGGGAAGGCGGGGGTTACCCGGAGTGAGCGGGACCGGACATGCGTCGGGGCCGGGGCGCAGTGTGCTGTGCTGCGGTCCGGCCCCTCGGGATCCCCGGACGGCGGTCCCGCGCCGTCCGGGTGGTGCTCAGGCTGCGGACACGACCCGGTGGGGAGCGATGACCTGGCCGTCCGGCAGGAGCTCACCGGTGTCCTCGAAGAGGAGGACGCCGTTGCACAGCAGGCTCCAGCCCTGTTCCGGGTGGTGCGCCACGAGCCGGGCGGACTCGCGGTCGGCGGAGGTTGCTGTCGGGCACGGTGGCTGGTGCTGGCACATGGGTGGGTTCTTCCGCTCTGGCGTGATGTGTGTGATGGATGTGGTCGTGTCTGTCCCGCGGCGTGAAGCGTCGTGTACGTCGTCGTTCATGGCCGCCCCCCGTTGTACAACTCGGTCGGAACCCAGTGTTGCCCTACGGGCGTCGATCCGCAGGGATTTCACGGCACCGCTTCTCACAGGTTCATGACGCATCACCCGCGCGGGCGGTTCATCTCAACTGCACTGTCAATTCGGATGGTTTCCAGTGGCCGGATGGGGCTAGTCCGGACGGGGGCGAGGGGGCGAACACCACGGACGCACCGAGCCCCGCCACCGGGGCCGCGGTGGCGGGGCACGGAGTACACGGTCGCGCGGTCAGGCGGGAGAGCCGAGCAGAGGTGGCGCCGACGGCTTCGACCGGAGGGTCAGCACGGGGAGCAACTCGGCCACCCGGTGCGCGCGGTGGGCGGCGATGCCCGGCGGCGCCGGGGCCAGCGGCACCAGCAGGTCGGTGGCGGCGGGGTGGCCGGTGGTGCCGTCGGTGTCGATGTCGCCGTGCAGCCAGAGTGTGAGCATGTACAGCCCGGGTACCGAGAGCAGGCGGGCCTGATACGGCTGGGTCGCCGACTCGGCCTGCCGCAGGGCGCGTTCGGTGGAGGCGATGTAGGGGCCTTCGAAGAAGTGCGAGAACGCCCAGCCGTCCGGTGTCAGCCGGGTCTCGGCCGCCGCCACGGCCCGGTCGCCGCAGCGGATCAGGAACCGCCAGCCGGCCAGCCGGGTCGCAGACACGCCTTCGGGGGTGATCCGGTCCAGGACGTGCAGCGGCAGCGGGAGGTCGGGGGTGGCCTCGTCCTGGGCGGTACGCAGGGACGGAGTACGGGCCTCGCGGACCGCGGTCGGGGAACCGAGGGCCATGAGGACGGAGCGCAGGGCGGGCGCGGGAGCCGGAGGGACATGCAGCGGCATGGTGGGTCGCCTCTCATTCACAGGCGGTGGCGCGAGGGCGGGGGCGGACGACGCTGTCAGCTAGCTCTCGTCAGGTCGGAGAGGCGGGGGCCGGGATCTCGGGGAACTCAGGGAACTCAGGGAACTCGGGGTACGCAAGCGGCCTGCCGTCACCTGGACGACAGGCTCCTTCGACCGCGGGGCCCACCTTCTCCGCCTTGTTCCGGGAGTTTATACGACACGTGTTCAGGCTGTGTTTCGTCTACCTGACAGCGGGACACTCGGCAAGAGTCCATTCGGTCGGCGATACGTGTGAATCATCCCGATTCAGAGCGGCCTCCGCCGTGATGACCTCGGGATATGCATGCGCTACGGTCGGCCCATTCTCGTCGGATTTTTTCACGAGTTCCGGGGCTGCTTACCGAGTTCATACCCGGCGTTCGCGGCCCCGACTTCATGAATGAGCACCCGCGGCATGCCCCGTGAATGTGCCTCCGGACAGCTCCGGGGTACACGTCAGCGTAGCGGGTGGTGCGGCCGGAGGGAGACGTTATCGATCGGTCCTGCTGGGCATCATCCCACCTGACCCGGGAGACCGGCGGCCGGACGCCCGGCCCGCCCATGCGAGGAGGGACGCTTCGATGGGGGAGAAGGTCGTGGCAGGCGCGTTCGACCTGTCCGATCGGCAGCAGTACCGCGACAAGCTCCAGCGGTGTCTGGCGGGGCTGGAGCGGCTTCTGGCCCAGGAGCGCTTCGACCGGCCCAAGAACCTCATGGGGCTCGAGATCGAGCTGAATCTCGCGGGCGCGGACGGTCTGCCGAAAATGCTGAATGGGCAAGTGCTCGAGCGCATCGCCAGCCGAGATTTCCAAACAGAACTCGCCATGTTCAACCTGGAAGTCAACATAGCTCCACACCGATTGGGCGGCCGGGTATTCGATCGGCTCGCCGAGGAACTCCGTACGTCACTGGCATATGCCCATCGAAAGGCCGGTGAGGTCGACGCGGGAATCGTGATGATCGGTATTCTGCCGACCCTGGACCGGGACGACCTGGTCTCGTCCAATCTCTCCGACGTCGACCGTTACACCCTTCTCAACGACCAGATCGTGGCCGCCCGCGGTGAGGACTTCGCCCTCGACATCGAGGGGGTGGAGCGGCTGTCGTGCACCTCGAAGTCGATCGTTCCCGAGGCCGCCTGCACTTCCGTGCAGCTCCATCTCCAGGTCACGCCGGATCGTTTCGCCGATGTGTGGAACGCGGCGCAGGCCGTCACCGCCGCGCAGATCGCGGTGGGTGCCAACTCGCCCTTCCTGTTCGGCCGTGAGCTGTGGCGCGAGTCGCGGCCGCCGCTGTTCCAGCAGGCCACGGACACCCGACCGCCGGAACTCCAGGCGCAGGGCGTCCGCCCCCGGACGTGGTTCGGGGAGCGCTGGATCAGCTCGGCGTACGAGCTGTTCGAGGAGAACCTGCGCTTCTTCCCGGCACTGCTGCCCATCTGTGACGAGGAGGACCCGCTGGAGGTGCTGGAGGCGGGCCGCACCCCGTCCCTCTCCGAGCTGGTCCTGCTCAACGGCACCGTCTACCGCTGGAACCGGCCCGTCTACGGCGTCGCCGACGGCGTCCCGCACCTGCGGGTGGAGAACCGCGTGCTGCCGGCCGGGCCCACCGTGACCGACGTGATCGCCAACGCGGCCTTCTACTACGGCGTCGTCCGCGCGCTCGCCGAGGAGTCCCGGCCGGTGTGGTCCCGGCTGCCGTTCGAGGCCGCCGAGGCCAACTTCGACGCGGCCTGCCGGCACGGCATCGAGGCGCGGCTGCAGTGGCCGCGGCGCGGGCGGCTGGGGGGTGTGGGCGAGGTGGACGCGGTGAGTCTCGTACGGGACGAGCTGCTGCCGCTCGCGGAGGCCGGGCTGGACGCGTGGGGGGTGGAGCCGGCCGACCGGGACTACTACCTGGGAGTCATCGAGGAGCGGTGCCGGCGTCGGGCCAACGGAGCGACCTGGCAGGTGGCGACGTTCCGGCGGGCGGTGAAGGCGGGGCTCTCGCGGGACGCCGCGCTGGCCGCGACGACCCGGCGGTATGCGGAGTTGTCGCATCTGGGGGAGCCTGTGCACACCTGGCCGGTGGGGGTGCCGGAGGTGGCGGCTCTGGGGTGAGGGCAGAGCGCCCTCGCCCTCAGCCGCCGCCGGTTCCTGCCGCCACTATCGCCTTCAGGATCACTGTCTGGATCTGTGCGGGGTCGTTGACCGACTGGCCCGAGCCTCCCGTCGCCCCGGCTATCTGTGCGGCCTCCGCCCGGTCCGCGTCCGGGCCCACGGCGATCATGATCAGAGGGACCGGGCGCTGGGGACTGGCGAGTTTCCGGAGTTCCCTGAGGAGGGTGGTGCGGGAGATGCTGCCGGGGTCCTCGTTGACGCCGTCGGTGAGGACGACCAAAGCGTTGAACTTGCCCTTGACGTACGACGCGGTCGCCTCCTTGTACGCGGCGAGGGTGGTGTCGTACAGGCCGGTCGCGCCGTTGGGGATGGGGGCGAGGGCGGTGAAGGCCGCCTTCAGACGGCTCTGCCGGTCGTCGTCGCCCAGGCGCCCGGTCGGGACCAGAACGCGGTAGTCCCGGTCGCCGTCGAGCTTCGTGGAGAACTCCCACAGGCCGATCTCGTCCTGCGCGGTGAAGGTGGCCAGGGCCTGGAGCAGCGAGCCCTTGGTGACGTCCATACGGGAGCGCCCCGTGCCCGGTACCGGTTCCGCCATGGAGGAGGAGGCGTCCACGACCGTGGTGAGACGCGCACTCTGCACAGTGATCGTCCAGGTGCCGAGGGCCTGCTCCAGGGCCGTGTTCGAGGCGGGCCGGGGGGCCGGTTCGGCGTACGGCTGCGGGCTGCTGCCGCCGGCCGTGGTCACAACCGCCCGCGGGGCGTCGTAGTCGGAGGTGCGGAAGCCGTGCCGCTGGAGGAGTTTTTGCTGCTCGGGGCGGTGCAGATAGGTCATGAAGAGCAGCGCCGCCCGGTTCTCGTCGCTGCTGCGCCGGGTCTTGTCGACGAGCGAGAAGGGATAGTCGAGCCGGGGCGTGCCGTCCTTCGGGTAGAAGAGGCCCAGACGGTCCCCGGAATCCGCCGAGGTGTTGTACGTGAACGCGGCCTGCTCGGTGACGACCGCCGCCCGGTTGCGCCGCGGCACGGCCTCGAGCACTTCGGCGTCGGTGGCGGAGGTGCGCTGGGAGAGGGTCTTCATCAGCGCGGCGGCCTGGGTGTCGCCGCCCTTGATCCCGGTCGCGGCGGTGGTGAGCCGGGCGAGCGCCAGCAGTCCCGTCGCGCTGCGCGCGGGATCCGCCGCGCCGAGGCCCAGGGAATCGTCCTGGAGGGCGGTGCCGGCCAGCTCCAGCCAGGTGTACGTCTTCTCCGGCCAGCCCAGCGACTTCGCGGCGGCCGGGGCCGTCGCCACGCCCACGGGGGTGGAGGCCACGTTGCCCACCTGGGTCACCCGGCCCGTCTTGCCGCCCGCGGTGATCCGCTGCAGCCACAGGTCCGAGTCCGCCACCCACACCTGGGCGTCCGGGTCCTTCCCCGCGGTCAGCGTGTCGGCGACCTCGGCCGACTCACGGGCCTTCACCGTGATCGCCAGACACCGCCCGTCGGAGGCGAGACCGGAGTCCCGGGCCTGCTTCGCGGCGGCCGTCAGCGCCGGAGCCAGGTCGGGGGAGGCGGCCACGGTCAGCCGTACGGGGTGGTCCCGGCAGGAGGAACCGAAGGAGAACAGGCCGCCGCGCACGGTGGCCGTGGCGGCGCCCGCGACGGCGAGGACGAGGACCGTCGTGATCGCCACCGTGCGGCGGCGGGCGCGAGGGCGGGGGTCGCTGCCGCCCGCCCTGCGGTGATCGGGCAAGCTGTGACGTCCCATGACGGTGGTGCCCTCCCTGTCGAGCCCCGTGGCGAGATTTCGCCGTACGGGATGCGAAAGGGACGGGCGCCCCTTACGGCGCCCGTCCCCCCGACGGCCTGTCACGCACGATCCTCGTAAGTACTTTCGAGACCCTAGCGAGGCGGAGCCGCAAATGCGGCGGGTTTACGCAACTGGAGGCATAAGTGCAGGTGGATGCGGGGTCGGTGGCTGATTCCCCCTCCGACGGGCGGCCCTCGCGGCGGATTCTCAGGGACGAGACGCTGCTCGTTCTGGGGCTTTCGCTCGGTGCGAGCGGTCTGTCGGCTCTGATCAGTTTCGTCGGATCCGTCACCAAGCCCGGCGGGCTGAAGGACCAGGCCGCGACGCTCAACGCCTCCGCCGCGCCGGGCCGTCCCTGGCTCGATCTCGCCTGGCAGCTGTTCGGCATCGCCAGCGCGCTCGTCCCCGTCGCGCTCGTCGCGCACCTTCTGCTGCGCGAGGGCCGCAGCCTGCGCACCCTGGGCTTCGACCGCACCCGGCCGTGGCCGGACCTCGGGCGCGGGGCCGCGATCGCCGCGGTCATCGGCAGTACCGGGATCGCCTTCTACCTGGCGGCCCGCGGACTCGGCTTCAACCTCACCGTGGTCCCCGAGGCGCTGCCCGACGTCTGGTGGAAGTACCCGGTGCTGATCCTGTCGGCGATCCAGAACGCGGTCCTCGAAGAGGTCATCGTGGTCGGCTATCTGCTGCGCCGGCTGGGGCAGCTGGGCTGGACGCCGGGCACCGCGCTGGTGGCCAGCTCGGTGCTGCGCGGCTCGTACCACCTGTACCAGGGCGTCGGCGGGTTCATCGGCAACATGGTGATGGGCGTGGTCTTCGTCTACCTGTACCGCCGCTGGGGGCGCGTGGGGCCGCTGGTGGTGGCGCACTCCCTGCTCGACATCGGGGCCTTCGTGGGCTACGCGCTGCTGGCGGGGAAGGTGGGGTGGCTGCCCACGGCCTGAGCCGTCCCGCCCTCGCAGGCCACCCCGCCCTCTCCGCTCACGCCAGCAGGTCGCCCTCGATGACCGTCACCGCGCGGCCAGTGAGCAGGGTGCGGTCGCCGCGCAGCTCGGTGCGGACGCGACCGGAGCGCGGGGAGGCCTGGAGGCCGGTGAGGGTCGTACGGCCCAGGCGGGCCGCCCAGTGGGGGGCCAGGGCGGTGTGGGCGCTGCCGGTGACCGGGTCCTCGTCGATGCCGACGTTCGGGAAGAAGCAGCGGGAGACGAAGTCGTAGCCCAGGGCCGGGTTCTCGGCGCGGGCGGTGGCGATGACGCCCCGCCGGGAGTAGGCGGCGAGGGCCTTGTGGTCCGGGCGCAGGGCGTGGACGGTCTTCTCGTCGGCGAGCTCCAGCACCAGGTCACCCACGCGCGGGCCGGTGTCGAAGGCGGCGAGCGGTACGGCGCCGAGGGCCTCGGCGACCCCGTCCGGCACTTCGGCCGGGGTGAGCGGGGCGGTGGGGAAGTCCAGGGTGATCGAGCCGTCCTCGGCGGGCGTCGCGATCAGGACACCGCTGCGGGTGGCGAAGCGCACGGCGCCCACGTGGGCGCCCGTCGTGTGCAGGACGTGGGCGGTGGCGAGGGTCGCGTGGCCGCACATGTCGACCTCGGTGACGGGCGTGAACCAGCGCAGCGCCCAGTCCGCCTCGCCGCCCGACGGCAGAGGGTGGGCGAACGCCGTCTCGGCGTGGTTGACCTCCAGCGCCACGTTCTGGAGCCGGTTGTCGTCGGGGAAGGCGTCGAGGAGGAGGACCCCGGCCGGGTTTCCGGCGAAGGGGCGGTCGGTGAAGGCGTCGACGATTCGAATCCGCATGCCGGTGACGTTAGGGCGTGGGCCCGGCGCTCGGCCAAGGCCAATCCGTGAGTCCTGGCCCGGTTTTTCCCGGCCACCGGTGCGGACCGGTTTCAAGTGCTTTGTTTTTGCGGGGTGTTGCCGAGGGCACGGAGCCGCGAAGTGGCCGGTCGTGAGGGGAGGAACGGTGCGGGAGGACGACGGCACGGTGGTCCTGACGGGGCCACCGGCTTCATCGGGTCGTACCGGCGCTGCGCGAGCTGGTGGAGCGGGTGCCGGCCGAGTGGCGGCGGCCGGGCGCTGCTGACCCTGGTGGACGCGGGTGATCTCGGCCGGCTGATTCCGCCCTCGCGGTTGGGGGGCCGGTGTCCCGGGGGTCCGTCACGCGGGGCATCCGGAGCCGGTGCGGGTGGGGGATCTGCTCGCCGAGCCGGCGGCGCTGGGTGTGCTGCCGCCACGGCCGGACGCCGACTGGCCCCTGCCGGTCCGTCCGGAGCGGCTGCGGGCCGTGCCCGGGCGGGTCTCGGAGCGCCGGTTCAGGCCGGCCGCCGAGGACCACTGGTACTTGACCGAGGACGTGTGGACGTCGGCCGGCCTGCCCCCGGGCCCCGGCCCCCTGAGCCGCCTCACGGAATCGGCCGGGTGGGATCGCGGTCTGGTGGGGTGACTGCGGGGTGGTCGGGGCGACCGCAACCGCACGGGGGTGTTGCGGGGGCCGGGAGCAGCTCCGGTGGCTGCGGGTGTGGCGGGAGGGGGCGGGAGGCCTTCGCCGGGCGCGCCCGGGGGAAGGCTGGGATGCTGGAGGCGCGAGCGTTCGCCATGTCCTGCTGGACAGGTTCTAGGGGCGGTGAGCGTATGACCGGGCTCGAAGAGGAACGTCCGGAGCCGACGGTGCCGGAGGCCGATCCCCGCGGAGACCCGTATCTGCGCACCCGGTTCGCGGTGCCGGCGCGGCCCGTGACGTTCCTGCGGCGGGAGCGGCTGGTCCGGCACCTCGACCAGGCCCTGCGCACCCCGCTGACCATGGTGAACGGCGCCGCCGGTGCCGGAAAGACCCTGCTGGTCGCGGACTGGGCGGCCGAGCGGGAGCCGGGCGTCGCCTGGTTCACCACCGAGGCCGCCGACCAGGGGCCCGGGATGTTCTGGGCCTATCTCCTCCAGGCGCTCCGGGCGGCGGGCGTGCCGCCGCCCCCCGGCGTCGGCAGCCCGGCGGACGCCGGCCGGGTGACCCGCACTCTGCTCGCGCGCCTCGCCGCCGACCTCAGCGCGCGGGAGCGGCCCGTCACCGTGGTCCTCGACGAGTACGACCAAATCCGTGACCCCGACATCGCGGAGCAGCTGGAATTCGTCCTGCACCACGCCGGCGGGGGCCTGCGCCTGATCCTCGTCACCCGGACCGAACCGCTGTTGCCGCTGCACCGCTACCGGGCCGCCGGTGAGCTGACGGAGATCCGGGGCGCGGAACTGGCCCTCACCCCCGAGGAGACGGCCGAACTGCTCGCCCTGCACGGGCTGCGCCTGCCCCTGCCCGCGGCACACGCGCTCGTGGAGCGCACCCGGGGCTGGGCCGCCGGCCTCCGGCTGTGCGCCCTCGCCGCACAGGAGAGCCCGGACCCGGAGACCTACCTGAAGGAGTTCGAGGCCGACCGCAGCACGGTCGCCGACTTCCTGCTCGCGGAGGTCCTCAAGCAGCAGACCTCCGAGGTGCAGGACGTCCTGCTGCGGGTCAGCGTCCTCGAACGGTTCTGTCCCGACCTGGCGAACGCGCTGACCGAGCGCACGGACTCCGCACCCATCCTGGCCGGTCTGCACCGCGAGAACGCGTTCGTGGAGGACCTCGGACACTCCTGGTACCGGCTCCACCCCCTGTTCGGCGAGATCCTGCGGGCCCATCTGCGGGTACGGGCCCCCGGCCTGGAGCCCGAACTGCACCGGCGGGCCGCACGGTGGCTCGGGAGCGCCGGCTTCCTCAGCGAGATGCTCGCGCACGGCGCCGCCGCGGGCGACTGGGAGTACGCCGCCGGCGCCCTGGTCGACGACCTCGCCATCGGCCGGCTCTTCACCGGGCTGTGCTCCGGCGACCTGGCCGACCTGTTCTCCCGCATGGGCCCGGAGGCCGGGAGCCCGGCGACGGACCTCGTCCGGGCGGCCAGGGACCTGTCCCGGTGCGACCTCGAACACGGCCTCGCCCATCTGCGGCGCGCGGAGGAGGGCCTCACGGCGGAGCCGGATCGAGAGGGAGCGCCGGCGGCCCGGCTGAGCTGTGCCCTGCTCCAGGCCGTGGCGGCCCGGCTGACAGGCTCGCCCGAACGGGCCGAAGCAGCCGCGGAGCAGGCCGCGAAGGAACGGGAGGCAGTTCCCGCGCACCTGCTCGACAAGCACCCCGAACTCGCCGCCCTGCTGCTGACCCAGCTGGGCTCGACCCGGCTGTGGGCGGGCCGGTTCGAGGAGGCACGGCCCGCGCTCACCCAGGTCGCCGACTGCCCCGGCGGGGCCTCGACGGCGTTGCTGCGGGCCGACTCCCTGGGCCGGCTGGCCCTGATCGACCAGCTCGAGGGCAGACTCGGCCCGGCCGAGCGGGCGGCCAGGGCGGCGCTGACCGAGACCGAACGGTTCGGACTGCCCCAGCCGGCCGACTCCGGCATCGCGCGGCTCGTCCTGGCCGCCGTGGCCCTCGAGCGTGACGAGCCGGACGCGGCGGGCGCACTCCTCGACGCCGCCGCCGAGTCGGACCCAGCGCTGCGGGACCCCGTGACCGAGGCCGTCCGTGCCCTCGTCACCGCGCGCCTGCACCTCGCCCGAGGCGACACGCGGGCCGCGCTCGCGGCGGTGGCGGAGGCCGTGCCCTCCGAGGCGGTCTCGCCCTGGGCGGCCGGGGAGGCGGCGCTCGTCGCCTCCGCCGCGCACCTGGCCGAGGGCCGGTCCGAGGCCGCGGCCGAGCTGCTTGCGGAGGTCCCCGACGGGCAGGTGGCCTGTGCCGTGGGGGCGGCGCGGGCGCGGCTGGCGGCGGGTGACCCCGGGGCGGCGGTGGAACTTCTCGACCGGGTGCGCCCCGAGGGCCGTTTCGGTCCCGGGGTGACCGTCCGGGCCGCGCTGGTCAGGGCCGAGGCCGCGGACAAGACGGGCGACGCCGACGGCGCCCGCCGGCTCGTCGCCCGGGCCCTGCGCGAGGCGCGGCGCGATCGGCTGCGGCGGCCGTTCACCGAGGCCGGGCCGTGGCTGCGGCCCCTGCTGGACCGGGCGCCCGTGCCCGGCTCGCCTCGGCCGGCGGTCGCCCCGGCGCCGGTCGCCCCGGCGACCGACGGGCAGGCGGCGCCGGTCGTGGAGGAGCTGAGCGGCCGCGAGCGCGATGTGCTGAGCCGGCTGGCCCTGATGATGTCCACGGAGGAGATCGCCGCCGACCTGTACGTGTCCGTGAACACGGTCAAGACCCACCTCAAGAGCGCCTACCGCAAGCTGGGGGTCAACCGGCGGCAGGACGCGGTGCGCAGGGCACGCGAGTTGGGCTCCATCTGAGGCGGATGAGGTTGGACGAGGCGGGCATGGGACGGGACGTGCCGTTCGCCCGTGGCGGGGTGAGGATCCGGTCGGAGGCCGCTCCTGCGAGCCGGCGGGTGATCGGCGACTGACGAGGCAGCCGGGTTGACGCCAGGGGTAGGACGCGCGTCCCTGTTCGAGGACCGGGTGGCGAGCGCCCTGTGTCCGTTGAGGCATTCGTCGAGTGCGTCGGCGGAGTGTCGGGGGCCGGCCGCGCGTTCCAGGGGCCGGCCGCCTGCTCGTGCTTGTCGTGCCCGAGATGGTCGGTGATCTCGCCCTCGAGGCTGCGCGAAGATCCACTGTTGACCGCACGGACCCGCCTAGCATGCCTCCCGCGACGGCTTTCTGGAGGACGGGAGTTCGACTTGTGATCTACCTCGTGTACCGCATGAAGTTGACTGAGCGGTCGCGTCGCAACCAGAAGGAGTTCTGGGCATGGCTTGAAGAGCGCGAGCAGTGGTTCTACCGCGACCTGCCGATGGTGCGCGAAGTCCGCTGGTACTACAGCGTCGTGGGCGATGTGTACGTGCTGGAGAACTGGGCCGCGTTCGAGGACGAAGCGGCCTGGGGCTCGTACCGCCGAGCGCTGGCCGGGCACAAAGCCGACAACTCCTGGGAGACCGAGCGGGTGAGCCAGGACGAGTGGTGGGAGTTCCTCGACACCCGCATCGTGACCGACCCGCCGGTCCCGGTCGGCATCGTCCGTGGACACGATGGTGGCAGTGACGCCGACACTCTGGCCGGCAGCGCGTCGGCACCGGGAGGAACACCGACGTGGCCGACGACCTGACTTCCCCCGAAGAATTATTTGCCTCGCTCGCCGATCCCGATTCCCGGCTGTTCGTGCAACTGCTGGGACGTCCGGACGGACACGACATGCTGTACCGGATCAGCGGCAAGGTGCTGAACCACGTGCGCGGCGACGCGTACGGCCCGGTATTTCCGCATGGGGCAACGCTGTTCGGCATCGAGGGCTTCAACATCCGACGCCTCGCCGCCGACCCCCGGACCGGCGACCTGCACCTGCTCTCCCGTGAGATCGTGTTCTACGTGGACCCGGCAACCGGAGAGCCGCTGACCACCTGGACGAACCCGCTGGACGGGCAGACGCGTCCGCTCCCGCCGATCACGAACGACCACGTGGACTCGCGGTACCGCATCCGGGACGGCGTTCTGTACGGTCTGTTCGGTCCCGCGCAGGTGCCTCTCGGCGGATCCGTCACGCCGGCCCGCCTGCACGGCACGCTCGTCTGGACGGTCGACGTCCCGCCGGTCTACTCCCTGGCCGAGCGGTATGGGATAGACGACGACTTCGGCCTGGCCAACAAGACCTACACCGCGTGGGAACTCTTCGACTTCCTCGTCGACAGCCGCGAGGCGGAGGCAAGGGCGGCAGGCCCGGCGACCCCGGACGGCGCCATGCGGGTGGTCAACTCGTGGACGCGCGCGTGCCCGTACATCCCCGCCATGGCCATTGCGGACGACTCCGCGCACGGCGGCCTCGTCTACCACGCCCGTGGCTGGACCCTGGACGGTTTCGCCGATCTGGAGCCGTGGCTGCAGGCCGCCGTACGGGAGAGTCACCCGCACTACGAAACGGCTCCGTCTGCGCCCTCCCCGGCGCCGAACGACACCAGTTGGACCGCATTCCACGCGCGCGAACTGGCGCCGCGCGGCATCACGTGGCGCGAATGGTGCGCCGGCAGCCGTACCGCGTGACTCCCATGCCGTTCGGACAGGCGGTAGTCGGTTGCCGCTTCCGGACCCGTGCAGGGCGCGGCCCGGGAACTCGCACACCGCCCGGGCGCCGGCGCGGTCGGCGTCAACGGCGCCGCGCGGACCGCAATCGTCCACGCGACGCACAACTTCCTTTGAGGAGAGCCATGGGAATCCGCGAGGGTATGCCGCTGCTCGCCAGGCACGACGGCGTCTGGGTGGGGACGTACACGCACGTCGACCCGGAAGGCAAGGTCACCGATCAGCACCGCTCGCACATGACGTGCTCGTTCCCGGAAGACGGCGAGTACCAGTACCACCAGACCAACACCTACACGTGGCCCGACGGCCGCACCGAAGTCCATGAATTCCCCGGCGTGTACGACGGCCATGGGCGCTTGCACTTCGACACCGAACGCATCAGGGGCGTCGTCTGGGCTCTCGACGAGAACAGCCTCTACCTGACCTGGACCTACAAGGCCCGGGGAGAGGACCTGCGGCTGTTCGAGCTCATCGTCCTGTCCGACGACGGCATCCACCGCAGCCGCACCTGGCAGTGGATCCGCGACGGGAAGCTCGAAATGCGCACACTCATCGACGAGACCCGCGTCGAACAGGCGGCGGCTACCGCGTCGAACCCGTTCAACGAGCTGACCATCACCGCGGTCGTCGATCACATGAACCTCGACCACCCCGAGGACTCGCTGCTCATCGTCAAGGCACTCGGCAACCGGCCCGACGCCACCGCGGCCGAGGTCGTCACCGTGGACGGCGTGGGTATCGAGTTCAAGGCCGTGGTGAACGATGCCCAGGAGACCGTCCGGGTTCCGTGGAGCACGCCGATCACCGAGCGTTCCCGGATCCGGGCCGAAGTTGTTCGGATGTATCACGACGCGTGTGCCGCGCTGGGGGTGGAGCCCAGGCCCTCCGGAGAGCACTGAGGCGTGTTCGAGAGATGTCGCCGGGTCCGCACCGCCCGCCATGCGGTGCGGCCACGGTTCGTGCTGAACGGAGCAGATCTGAATGACGGACACACCGACGACCGCATCCGGCCGAGCCGTCCCCGCGGCACAGCGGTTGTGGGCACTCGGCGACTACGCGCATATCGCGGCGCTGCTCAGCGACCTCGGCCGGGACTTGGTGGCCGCGGCGGGCATTCGGCCGGGTCAACGCGTCCTCGATGTCGGCGCGGGTACCGGCAACGCGACTCTTTTCGCTGCGCGTGCGGGAGCCGAGGTGACCGCCATCGACGTGACGCCGCAGCTCATGGAGGTCGGGAAGCGCGTCGCGCGGGCCGAGCACCTGCGGGTCCGCTGGATCGAGGGCGATGTGCAGGCCCTGCCGTTCGACGACGGCGAGTTCGACGTGGTGATGTCGTGCATCGGGGCGATGTTCGCGCCCGATCACCTGACCACGGCTCGCGAGTTGCTGCGGGTGTGCCGTCCCGGCGGCAGACTGGCCATGGCCAACTGGATCTCCGGCGGTGCCGGCGGGCATTTCTTCCGGGTACTGGCCAGGCACACGCCGCCGCCACCCCCTGGAGGGCGGACGCCGGTCGAGTGGGGCGATCCGGCGCACGTGGCACGGCTGCTCGGCGCCGGGTGCGCCGAGCTGAGTACCGCGACGCGGCCGGTGGTCGCACGGTTCGACCGGTCACCGCAGGAGCTGATCGCTCTGTACAAGGCGCACTTCGCGCCGGTGATCGCCGCCTACGCGGGCACGGCGGGCGACGCCGAGCGCACCGCCGCACTGGACGCCGACCTGCTGGCTTTCGCGCGTGCGGCAGACTCCGGCCCCGCAGACGGCCCCCACCGATACGTCTTCGAGTACCTGCAGGTCACCGGAGTACGCGCAGCGCGGTGCCCCTGACAGGGGCGCCCCTCGAATCGCCTTGCGGCGCGCGAGCGATCTTGCCCACCGAACTACGAATTTCATCCCTGACGGGCGCGGCGCTCGCGCCTTCGTGAGAGTGGAGGACATTCCACCATGGTGTCGTCTGAAACGGAGCCGGTCGGCGGAGTGACCTGCACCGAGGGGCGGGTCACGTCGCAGGACGGGACGACCATCGCCTACGAGCAAAGCGGCAGCGGACCTGGCCTCGTGCTCGTGTCCGGCGCGCTGGGCGACGGCAGCGGGAACGTCCGTCTCGCCGCCGAGTTGAGCCGCCGGTTCACGGTGCTCAACTACGCGCGTCGCGGACGGGGCGGCAGCGGCGACAGCTTCCCGTACGCCGTCGAGCGGGAGTTCGAGGATCTGGCGGCGGTGATCCAGACCCTCGACGAACCGCGGTATCTCTACGGCGGGTGCTCCGGTGGTGCGCTCGCTCTCGAGGCGGTGGCCGCCGGGCTGACAGGTATCGCGAAGATCGCGGTGTACGAGGTGCCGTACAACATGTCTGCGGAGTGGCCGCGGCGATGGCGCGATTACCTCGACGGGGTGCAGACTGCGCTCGCGGTCGGCGAGCGCAGCGCTGCGCTCGAGCTGTTCCTCCGAGTCACCGGCGCGTCCGACGAAGACGTCGTCGCAGCGCGATCGGCATCGTTCTGGGACGGCGCGGTATCGCTCGCGCACACCCTCGCCTACGACGCGGCGTGCCTGGGTTCCGGCCGGCCGAGTTCCGCGCGGTTGGCAGCTGTCCGGCAGCCGACGCTGGTCCTGACCGGTACCGCGGGACATGCTCCGGACGCTGCCCCATGGATGGCGGCCATGGACGGAGCGGCGGAGGCAATGGCCGCCTCGCTGTCGCGGGGCCGGCGCGGCGTCCTCGAGGGCCAGGGGCATTCGCCGGATCCGGCGGTGCTGGCCGCAGCCCTCACCGACTTCTTCGCCGGCTGATGTCCCCCGGCGACGGGCCGGCGCCTACATCCCGTCGCCGTCCCACCGGCCGCGCGAGCGGCTGCGAACGGGCAGCGACGAGATGATGGGTCCCGGAATGGCGTCCCCCTCCTTCCACGGCCGCCCCCGGCCCCAGTTGTGCGCGTGGGCGTCCGTCCGCTGGTCCGGATGCTCCAGCGTCGCGAAGTCGGCACCCCAGTCCACCGCGCGCGGCTCGTGGCCGTGCCGATGCTCTTCGTCGTGGTCATGCCCATCGTCGTGCCCGTGCCCGTGCCCGTGCCCGTGCCCATGGTCGTGCCCGTGCCCATCGTCGTGGCCACCCTGGAGCCGCGCGATGTCCAGCGCCTTCGCGATCGCTGTCAGGCTCGGGTCGGTGCCCTGGCCGTGCGGTATGTAGTCACCGTCGTTCGCGCCCGTTTCCCGCTGGTACTCCAGGGCCCGACGCAGGGTCCGCAGGTCTTCCGCGCTGCGGCGGGTGGGCCGGTCGGCCAGGTCGTGCGAGGACTGAGACCATCGCATACCGCCGCCCTCGCCGTAGTTGATCGCCTCGCCGCCCCAACGGAGCCACTCGTTCTGGGTGTACCAGTTGCGCAGTTCTCCGTCGGAGCGCAGCAGCCAGGTGGCACCGCCCTCCATCGAGGTGAAGTGCCCGTGCTTGACCCGGGCGGGCCGGAAGAAGTAAGTGCCCAGGTCCAGGGTCCCGAAGTTGTACTCCATCAGTCCCTGTGTCGTGTACGCCTCCTCGTAGCACGGGTGATGGGCCAGCCGGTGATCGGCCCAGCCCTCCTGGGCGTGCACCAGCCGGGTGTAGAAACCGGTGATCGGGTCGATGTGCAGGTACTTGATGAACAGTCCCGGCATGGGTCCCGCGTTGGGCACCGCATCCCAGTTCATCGCCTCGCTGTCGAGGACGATGACGTCCTCCCGCGCACCGTCCCACCGCGGTGCGGCCGGCGAGTCGACGCGGTCGAACCCGGCGTCGCCGTATTCCCGGTAGTGCAGGATCCGAGAGCCTTCGCGGAAGGTGATCGCGCCGGCGGGTACGCCCTTGGGCACGTAGACGTAGGCACCCTTGCCCATCTCGCGGCCGTCGTAGGTCATGGAGCCGGAGAGCACGTAGTACTCGGTGTCGGCGTGGTGGATGCCGGGACCGCGTCCCCAGTCGGTGTGGAAGTCGATCCGTAACGAGGAGGAGCCGTCCTCCTCGTCGACCGACAGGCGGCGTTCGTCGGCTCGTCCCTCGCCGCCGACGAGTTCCGCACTGTGCCAGACGTAGTCGTCTTCCTGGATCAGTTCCACATGGGGGCGCATGGGGACCTCTTTCGCAAGGCAGGTATTCCATTGACCAGACAAATGTTTCTGCTTTACGAAAGATCATCGTTTCTCATCGGACTCATAAGGTCAACCCCGGCGGTCATCTCGCAGCAGATCAACAACCACAATGCAACAGTCGAATTGACAGTGGAGTTTTCTGTGTGCTGATTATTCCGCTCCGATAACACAGGAGGAAATGCATCATGGTCCTGCTGCCCGGGGGCGCGGCGATCACCATTGCCGATGGCATCCGCGAATACGCCAAGGCGACGCCGAGTGCGGTCGCCGTCATCGACGGCGACCGCACGCTGTGCTTCGCGGCTCTCGACGAACGGGCCAGCCGGCTCGCGAACACCCTTCTCGGCGCCGGTCTGCGTCGCGGCGAACGTGTGGGCGTCCTGCTGGGCAACCGGCTGGAATACCCGGAGATCGCCTGCGGTATCGCCAAGGCCGGACTCGTGATGGTGCCGTTGAACCCGCGACTCACCGCCGTCGAGAGCGCGTTCATCCTGGGCCACTCCGACTGCCGCGCCCTCGTCCTCGACAACGGCCTGGCCGACACGGCCGCGGCCGCCGTCGCGGACCTCGGCATCAGGACGGTGCTCTGCATCGACGGCGACAGCCTCGGTCCGGAGTACGAGGCCGTGCTCGACCGGGCTCCGGGGCGGGATCCGGCCGTCGCCGTGCGGGAGTCCGATCCCTTCTGCATCGCGTACACCTCCGGCACGACGGGCGCCCCGAAGGGGGTCGTCATCAGCCACCGTTCGCGGGCCCTGACGTTCTACTGCTCCGCGCTGGAATGGGGTTTGGCCAACGGACGGACCTCCATCGCGGTCGCACCGATGTACCACGGCGCGGGCTTCGCATTCGGGTACGCGCCGGTCCACACCGGCGGCACCGTGGTGATGCTCCGCAAGTGGGACCCGGCGGAACTGCCGGCACTGGTGCAGCGGCACCGGGCGCAGTCGCTGTTTCTCGTCCCGACCCACGCTCACACGCTGCGGGCGCTCGGGGACAGGGCGTTGGGGCGCCACGATCTCAGCAGTCTCGACACGCTGTTCTTCAACGCGGCAGCCCTGCCCCGGCAGCTCAAGGAGTGGGTGATGGCCACATTCCCGCACACGGGAGTGCACGAGGTGTACGGCTCGACCGAGGCCGGCGTCGTGACCGATCTGCGTCCGGCGGACATGCGGCGCAAGCCGGGCTCGGTGGGCCACCCCTGGTACATGACGGAACTGCGTGTGGTGGATCCCGGCGGGGCTCCGGTCGCCCCGGGCGAGCCCGGGGAACTGTTCAGCCGCTCGCCGTTCCTCATGAACGGTTACCACCGCAACCCCGAGGCGACGGCGGCCTGTACGACCGACGACGGGTATCTGAGCAGTGGTGACATCGCCACCGTCGACGAAGAAGGCTACGTCTATATCGTCGACCGCAAGACGGACATGGTCGTCACCGGCGGCGTGAATGTCTATCCGCGGGAGGTCGAAGACGTGCTGCTGGCGCACCCGGCCGTCGCGGACGTCGCCGTCACCGGAGTCTCCTCGGAGCGGTGGGGCGAGGAGATCGCGGCCTGGGTGGTTCCGCTGCCGCACCGGCGGATCGAACCGGAGGACCTGGCGGCACACTGTCGGCAGCGGCTCGCCGGCTTCAAGACACCGAAGCAGTGGCGCGTGGTGAAGGAGTTGCCCCGTAACGCGGCCGGCAAGGTTCTCAAGCGCGAACTGCGCCGGCAGGGCTCCGGGGCCGGTGCCCAGTGAGACGGAGCCCCCGGAACATGGCTGACGCCGGCGTCCGCCGGTATCCGTCCGAAGCCCCGTTCCTGGCCATGGGCCGCATCAGCGGTCACCCGGGCGACCGGCCGCGGAGTCGAGCGCCCTCACCGCCACACCGGCTCTGACCAGCAGTCATGGCAAACTGCGGCGGGGTTGTCGGGCGTCGGATCACACACCGTCCTGGTCTGGCCACCCCATCCGGAACACCTCGAAGCCGACAGCGAACCTGCTTCCCAGCCGCGTGCCCGCCATCCGGGCGATCGACTCCAGGAACTCGTCAGGGTCCGGGAAGCCGGGACCCAGACCCGCGAGGTAAGCCGCATGCGCCTGCAACGACGCCACACCCGCGGCAAGGTGCTCGTCGACGTTCACGGCGTGCGTCGGCGTCGGTGAGCCGGCGATCAGGACGTACTTCACGCCGTTCCACGGTTCCAGGCCGGCATCGAGCAGATCCGTGAACACCCATCGGTTGCCGGCGTCGCGGACGGCGTCGATCACCGCGCGTCCCGTGGCGATGTGATCGGCCTGGTTCAGCATCCCGCCGGCGTACGTCTCCCGATGGTTGCCCGTGATCACGACGTCGGGACGGTACCGGCGGATCGCCCCGGCGAACGCGCGGCGCAACGGCAGCCCGTACTCGACGACACCGTCCGGGAAACCGAGGAAGTCGACGTCCGACACCCCGACGAGCTTGCATGAATCTCGCTGCTCGGCCTCACGCAGCGGCCCTGCCTCAGTCGTTCGCATGCCGTCGATCCCCGCCTCGCCACTCGTGGCGAGCACGTATGCCACCCGCTTCCCCTGAGACGTCCATCGAGCCACCGCGGACGATGCCCCGTACTCCATGTCGTCGGGATGGGCGACGATCGCGAGCGCGGACGACCAGTCCTCGTCCAGGTGGGGAAGTCGCGGTTCACTCATGGCCGGAGGCAGACGCCGTCGAACGGACCACTGCCGTACCGCAACCGCGCCGCCTGAGCGGGACGACGCCGATGTCCTCGGGTAATTTCATGATGCGGTTCTGCCCTTCTGGTTCTTGTCGAGCAGGTGACGCGGCAGGCCGCGCCCCAACTCGGCAAGGACCTTCATGTTCACGCGGTAGGCGAGAAGCACCTCGCCGATCACCTTCTGCCGCGTCTCATCCGACCACTCCACCGCGTCGAGGAGAAGACGGTAGTCGGCCTTGAACGCCCTGACGTCCTCGATCTCCGGGATCTCCGGGAACAGGTAGAACGCCACGCCCGTGCCGTTGGCGAGCCGGTCGGGGAACGCGCGCTCCAGCGACGCTCTGATGACCTGGCCGCCCGACAGGTCGCCGAGGTAGCGGGTGTAACTGTGCGCGATGTACCCGCCCGGCCAGTCGAAGCAGACCTCGCGTAAACGCGCGACGTACTCCTTGGTGGCCTCGAGCGGCTCGATCTGGTCGCGCCAGGCCGCACCGAGCAAGTACTCCAAGTCTTCTTCGAGCGCTTCGGTGCGCATGAGGGAGTCGAAGACGAACTTGCCGCCGACCGGGTCGTCGCGCATGGCTTCGGCGGCTTCCTCCAGTGCGACGTACACGAAGTAGTACTGCGCAAGCAAGGAGGCGTGAGCGGAGATGTCGAGCTTTCCGGCGAGCATGGCCCGCATGTACTCGGTGTGCTCGGCCTTCTCGTGGTCGTCCCATGTGACGCTCTTGAGTGCCTCGGAGAACCTGGCGCTGGTTGACATGGTTGTGACGGACATCGGATCGCTTTCCCCCGGGATCGGATCAGGGCGTACACGCGGACAGAGAAACGCGAATTCCATTTCGAAAGAGAAACGGGACGACCTCACGCGTCGTCCCAGAAGAGTCAACCAGTGCCTCGTTGCTCGCTTGTTGTCTGGTGCTGCCCCGTGCTCCGGACTCACGATGCTGTCGCCGCACGGGGCGCGACGAATACCGGAATCGGTGCCCAGATGATCTGCCGGATCTGCCCTCAAGACTCGCCGGTGGTGCCCCTCCCGGTTCGGGAAAAGGATCTCACCCTGTCGTTTGACATCCGGCACTGAACGGGCGCTGTTTCAGGGGTGGGCGAATATTTGGACCTCGCGCTCCAAAACGTTCGAACAGGGAGATGACGGCGTGGCCGCATGCCCGCCGGGACGGTCCGTGTCTTCAAGGGCGCGGACGGGCTGCACTAGGGCCGCGCGGCAGCAGACTCGCCCATGGCGGGTGAGGCACCGGACGGGCTTCTGAGCTGCGATGGAGGGGGCGGCCGGTCGGTGGCGGTCGCCGCGCGGGTGACGCCCGACGGCGTCCCGGGCCGACTCGGCGAGGTGGACGACGTGAAGCACTGGCGGGCATTGATCGTCCTGGGCACCGCCCAGTTCCTGATGGTTCTGGACACGTCCGTCATGAACGTCTCCATCAGCCGGCTGGTCGAGGACTTCGACACGGAGGTGACCGCCATCCAGGCCGTCATCACGCTGTACGCGCTGGTCATGGCGGCCTTCATGATCGTGGGAGGCCGGTTGGGCGACATCCTCGGACGGCGCCGGATGTTCCTCCTGGGACTCGTCGTCTACGGCACCGGATCGGCCCTGACCGCCGCGGCGCCCACCCTCTGGGTCCTCGCCGTGGGCTGGTCGGTGATCGAGGGGCTGGGCGCCGCGATGGTGCTGCCGGCGATGGCGGCCCTCGTCGCCGCCGCCTACCGGGGGCGGGACAGGGCCGTCGCGTACGGCGTCATCGGCGGGCTCGCGGGTGCGGGCATCGCCGTCGGCCCGCTGCTGGGCGGCTGGGTGACGACGTATCTCACCTGGCGGCTGGTGTTCGCCGGTGAGGTCGTGGTCGTCCTGGCGATCCTCGCCTGCCGCCGGGTGATCACAGAGGCTCCGCGGACCGGGCCGCGCCCCCGCCTGGACGGTGTCGGCGCCGCACTCTCGGCGGCCGGGCTGGGGCTCGGCGTGCTCGGCGTGCTGCAGAGCGGCACCTGGGGCTGGGTGCAGCCGCGCAACCCGCCGTTCACCGTCCTGGGCTTCGCGCCGACGCTGTTCGTGATCGGTGCCGGTGCGGCCGTGCTGGCCGGGTTCGTGCGCTGGGAGCGGCACCGGGAGGAGCGGCACGTCGACCCGCTGGTGCATCTGGAGCTGTTGCGCAGGCCCGCCCTGCGCTCCGGACTCATGTGCCTGCTGAGCCAGAACCTCATCCTCCTCGGTCTGTTCTTCACGATCCCGCTCTACTTGCAGGTGGTGCAGGGCTTCGACGCCTTCGAGACGGGGCTGCGGCTGCTGCCCGTGTCCGTCACCATGCTCGCCACGTCCATGCTCGCCGCCCGGCTGGGACGGGCGGCAGGACCGCGCCGGGTGGTCCGGCTGGCCCTGCTGATCCTGGCCGCCGCCGTGGTGTGGCTGCTGGCCACCATCGATCCGGTCATCGACGACGCCCAGTTCGCCTGTGCCATGGCCGTGCTCGGCGTGGGCGTGGGCCTGCTCGCCTCGCAGCTCGGCAACGTCGTCCAGTCCAGCGTGGGCGAGGAGGAGCGCAGCGAGGTCGGCGGGCTGCAGTTCACCGCCCAGAACCTGGGCTCCGCGCTGGGCACCGCCCTCATCGGGTCGCTGCTCGTCGGAGCCCTCGCCCAGGCCTTCACCACCCAGGTGGAGGACCATCCGAAGCTGTCGGAGGAGACCAAGCAGCAGACGAGCGTCGCCCTCGAGGCCGGCATCGGCTTCGTCGCGACCGACCAGGTGCGCTCGGCGGCCGAACAGGCCGGTCTGCCGCCGGCCGAGGTCGACGCGCTCACGGACTCCTACGCCTCGGCGCAGCTGGACGGGCTGAAGGCGGCGATCCTCGCCACCGGGGCGATCACGCTCGCCAGTCTGCTGGTCACCTCGCATCTGCCGACCCGGCCGGCCGCCAGGGAGGCCGGGTCGGCGAGGGACCACAGCCGTGTCTGAGGCGCGGCGAGTGCCGCGGACCGACTACACCGGTGGGGTCTACGGCTCGATGCTCGCCGCGTCCGTCGTTCTCGGCGCCGGTTCGGTCGGGGATCTCCCGCGGGTGGAGCTGGTGGTGCTGCTGTTGCTCACCGGTCTGGTGTTCTGGATCGCGCATGTGCACGCCCAGCTGTTCGGGGCGCGGCTGGCCCAGCTGAGGTTCGACCGCAGGGTCGTCCTGCACGTGGCGCGGGAGGAGTGGCCGATCGTCAATGCCGCCGTGCCGCCGGCGCTCGCCGTCGCCGTCAGTCCCCTGCTCGGCCTCGACGTGTCGGGGGCGCTCTGGCTCGCGCTCGCCGTCGCGGTCGCCGGCCAGGTGGGCTGGTCGGCGGCCGCGGCGCGCGGGGCCGGTGCCTCGTGGGGGCTGGTGACCGTCAGCGCCTCCGTGAACCTGGTGCTCGGTCTGCCGATCATCGTGTGCAAGCTGCTGCTGACACATTGACCCCTTATCACCTGCAACGGGTGAGGCCGGTGCGGGCGGCGCGGCGGAGGATCACAACGAAGTGAGCGCCCGCCGGGAAAGTGAGCGACTCATGCGCTACGAGATCCGTGTCGACGGACAGCTGTCGGAGACGTTGGCCAAGGTGTTCCCGGAACTGGAGCACGTGGTGATGTCCGGGCAGACCGTCCTGTTCGGGCACGTCATCGACGAGGCGCACCTGTACGGCCTGCTGGCCCGCTGCCAGTCGCTCGGGCTGCGCGTCCTGGAGATGCGCCAACTCCCGGAATGACCTGCCCCGCCGGCCTGCCCCCGCCCGCCTCAGAGGCTCTCGGCGCGGCCGCGGGGTGCCCGGATCACCCGCGGCGGGTGACCCGGCGGCCGGGGCGCGGGCGGCAGGCTGGCCTGGTGAGGTCACCACACAGCGCCCCGCCGGCGGTCCGCTCACGGCCCGCCGGATCACGCGAGGAGGAGCCATGACCGTGCCGCGTGATCCGGACCCGCCCACGGGACCGGAACACACCCCTCACGGGGCGGCCGCCGGGACGGCGTACGTCCCCGGCGCCGCCGACCCCGCCGACGTCCTGGCGGCCCTCGGGCGGTCCTGGACCTGGCTGCTCGGGTCGGCCGTCGCCACCCTCGTGCCGGGTGTCCTGGTGCTGGTCTGGCCGGACGAGACCCTGCACGTCCTGGCGGTCCTCATCGGCCTGTACCTGCTCGTGACCGGCATGTTCCGGTTCGTCGCGGTGTTCGCCCGGGAAGGCCACGGAGAACGGCTGCCCGGGCTGCTGCTGGCGGTGCTGTACGTCCTGGCCGGCGTGCTCTGTCTGCGCAACCCCCTCCAGACCATCGCCGCGCTCTCGCTGATCGTCGGGGTGGTCTGGCTGGTGTCCGGGATCCTCACCCTCTACACCGCCCTCGCCGCCCGGGACCTGCCGCACCGCGGATTCGTCCTGGGCGGGGCGCTGCTCGCGATCGTCGCGGGCGTCGTGGTGCTGGCCCTGCCCACCGAGTCGGCGCGGGCCCTGACCCGGCTGCTCGGGCTGTGGCTGGTCCTGCTCGGCCTGGTCGAGGTGGTGCTCGCCCTCGCCTGGCGGGCCGCACTGCGCAGAGCGGGCGTCCCCACGGGCGGGCACGGCCCTGCCCAGAGCGGCTGAGACATGCAGGCCACGCGCTCAGGACGCCGTGCGCCGGTCTCACCCCCCTCGGGTGAGGCGCGTTCCACTTGCCGTGCGCACGCTGAAGACGGCACGGAACGGCCGGCGGGCGCCGGTCGCGCGGAACGGAGGAAAGACATGACTGGACCGACGTACCTCGCGTACGACTATCCGCTGCTGAGCGCCTTCTGGACGATGCTCTGGTTCTTCCTGTGGATCGTGTGGTTCGTCCTGCTGTTCCGGGTCGTCCTGGACATCTTCCGCGACGACGACCTCAGCGGCTGGGCCAAGACCGGCTGGCTGGTGTTCTGCGTCGTGCTGCCGTTCCTGGGCGTGTTCGTCTACGTCATCGCCCGGGGCAAGAACATGGGCCGCCGCGAGATCGACCAGGCGCGGGCACAGCAGAAGGAGTTCGACGACTACATCCGGGAGACCGCGAAGGGGCAGGCCGGGCCGACCAGCAGCGTCGACGAACTGGCCAGGCTGTCCGAGATCAAGGCCCGGGGGGACCTCACGGACGAGGAGTACGACCGTGCCAAGCAACTGGTCCTGAGCGGCCACGGCACGACCGGACACCACTGAGCGCGACAACGACACCGAAACGAGGCCTGCCATGACGACGAACCCCACGCGCGCGCACGCCACCAGGCGGCACTGGGCCGAGGGCCTGACGGCCTTCGCCGCAGTCATCCTCATGATCGCCGGAGTGCTCGACATCTTCCGCGGGATCATGGGGATCGCCGAGGACGACATCTTCGTCTCCACCCGCAACTACGTCTTCCAGTACGACCTCACCGGCTGGGGCTGGGTCCACCTGATCCTGGGCGCGGTCGCGGTGATCGTCAGCCTGGGTCTGTTCCAGACGGCGACCTGGGCCCGCGTCGGGGGAGTGGTGATCGCCGCCCTCATCATCATCGCCAACTTCCTCTCCCTGCCGTACTACCCGGTGTGGTCCGTGGTGATGATCGCGTTCTCCGCGTTCATCATCTGGGCCCTCTGCGTCGTACGGTCCGACAGGTCTGCGTGACGCCCGACCACGACCAGGAAGGGGACGGACGATGTGCCGATGGCTGGCCTACTCGGGAACCCCCGTACTCCTCGACACGATCCTCTACCGACCGCAGCACTCGCTGATCGACCAGAGCCTGCACGCCAGGATGGGCGTCGAGACGACCAACGGCGACGGCTTCGGCGTCGGCTGGTACGAGACCGACCCGGACGACCCGGACGCCGTCACCCCGGCGATCTTCCGGGACACCGGTCCGGCGTGGAGCAACCGCAACCTGCGCGAGCTCGCCCGCCATGTCCGCTCCCCGCTGTTCTTCGCCCACATCCGGGCCACGACCGGCACCCCGGTGCAGCAGACCAACTGCCACCCCTTCCGGCACGGCCGCTGGATGTGGATGCACAACGGGGCGATCAACGGGTTCGACCGGATGCGGCGCGACCTCGTCCTGGCCATCGACCCGGATCTCTTCTCCGCCATGGAGGGGTCGACGGACTCCGAGACGATGTTCTACCTGGCGCTCACCTTCGGACTGGAGGAGGATCCGCCGGCCGCCGTCGAACGGATGGCGGGCTTCGTGGAACGTACCGGGCACGAGCACGGTGTGGAGTTCCCCCTGCAGATGACGGTCGCCGTCACCGACGGACGGGGACTGTGGGGCTTCCGCTACTCGAGCCAGAAGGCGTCACGGTCGCTCTACTACAGCACCCGGGTGGACACCCTGCGCCAGCTCCACCCCGAAATCGAGTTCCTGCGCGGGGTCTCCGACGAGACGCGCCTGGTCGTCTCCGAACCCCTGGGTGACCTGCCCGGCGCCTGGAACGAGGTGCCCGAGGGCAGCTACGGCGTCGTCGAGCCGGGCGGGGACCACCTGCGGTCCTTCACTCCGCAGGCGGCATAGCCCGTTCGCCGGCCCGTCCGCCGGGCCTCAGTGGACGGAGAACCCGCCGTCCACGAAGAGGGCCTGTCCGGTGACGTACGAGGAGGCGCTGCTCGCCAGGAACACCGCCGCGCCGGCGAAGTCCTCCGCCAATCCGTTTCGTCCGACCATGGTGCGGGCGGCCAGCGCCGCCACCCGCTCCGGGTCGGACGACAGGCGTGCGTTGAGCGGGGTCATGACGAAGCCGGGCACCAGCGTGTTGCAGGTGACGCCGTGCGGCGACCACGCCTCGGCCTGGGAGCGGGCCAGCGACTCCAGCGCCCCCTTCGACACGCCGTAGGCGCCGCTCTGGACGAACGCCCGGTGCGCCTGCTGGGAGCTGATGTGGATGATCCGGCCGAAGCCCCGCTCGGCCATGCCGGGACCGAAGCGCAGGCCCAGCAGATAGGGCGCCTCCAGGTTCACCGCCATCGTGGCGTCCCACACGTCGTCGCCCAGCTCGCCCATCGGCGGCCGCACGTTGATCCCGGCGCTGTTGACGAGGACGTCGGGCTCGCCGAACACCCCGGCCGACTCCTCGGCCGCCGCGCGCACCCCGTCACGGGTGCTCAGATCGGCGCTCACCCAGGCCGCCCGGCAGCCGTCCGCGACCAGTTCGTCGACCGCCGCGGACAGCTCCGCCTCCTTGCGCGCCACGATCACCACGCTCGCCCCCGCCCGGGCGAGGGCCCCGGCGATCGCCCGGCCGATGCCGGAACTGCCGCCCGTCACCACGGCGACCCGGTCCGCCAGTGAGAACAGTTCGGAGAGGTAGGGCTGCGGGGTGGCGTGCGGGGTGGTTTGCCGGCTGCTCTGCGATGTCATGTCCGCACCCTAGACGGGGGGACATGCGCACCGCGTCGGCTCACAGCTGCTGCTTGACGGCGTGCAGCAGTGTGACGCCGAGCCACGGGCCGCCGTACCAGTATCCGGGGCCGAGTCCGCGCAGCGTGCCCTGCCCGATGTGCGCGGCGTACTGCCTGGCCATCGGCCAGAAGTCGGCGACGAGCAACCGGCCGCCCGGCCGCAGCACCCGCATGGCCTCGTCCACCGCGCGGTGTCTCCCCTCGGGCGACGGGATGTTGTGGATGGCCAGCGCGCTCGTCACGACGTCGAAGGAGTCGTCCGCGAACGGCAACGCGGTCATGTCGGCCGTGTGCACGTCCACCCGGTCGGCGACCCCGGCCGCGGCGGCGTTGGCGAGCGTGACTTCGGGCCGGTTGCCGTTCTGGTCCGTTGCGGACCACAGGTCCACACCCACGGCGTGCCCCGTCGGCAGCCGCCTGGCCGCCTCGATCAGCACCGCCCCGCGACCGCAGCCCAGGTCCAGCAGCTCCTCGTCGCCCTTCAGGCCGGCCCGGTCCAGCTCCCGTCTCCAGATGCGCAGCTTGCCGTGCAGTGTGGTGTGCAGGTAGATGCCGGTGTGGGCGAGCAGTGCCGCCCCCGCGGTCGCCAGCGGGTTCCGTACCAGCCGCCACCGGCCGGCGGCCAGGCAGCAGGCCGTGCCGACGGCGCCGAGTGCCGCCGCGAACGCCGGAGCGTCAACGCCGTACCGCGGCCACCGAACGCGCGGCAATGGGGAGTCATCACGGTTCTTGGACATACGCGTCGTGGACATACGCGCAGTGTCACGAGCTCGGCCGACGGGCGTCTTGGAGAAATGTTCCCCCGTGGCCGACCGCCGCCACCGGCCGCGCGTCCGCCGGGCGCAGACCGTCGGGTGCAGACCGTCGGGTCATGTCTCGGCCAGGTACGCGGGGGCGGCCCACGCCACGTCGTCGACCGCGAGCCACGGCGCGACCGCGACGGCCGTGGGGGTCACACCGGCGAACGCCATGACCTCCCGATGGAGATGGGACTGGTCGACGTAGCCGATCTCCGCCGCGACCCGTGCGGCGCTGTGACCCGCGGCCAGCCGGTGGGCCGCGTGGTCGAAACGGACAAGCTGCGCGGCACGCTTGGGGGTGAGACCGATCTGGGCCCGGAATCGGGACCACAGACGCTTACGGCTCCAGCCGACCTCGGCCGCCAGCCGCTCGATCCGCACCCCTCCCAGGTTCGTCACCATCCGCCCCCACACGAGGGCGACCTCGGGATCGATCGCCCGGCCCGCCTCGTGTCGTCGGACGAGTGCCGCCTCCACGATCGCGAACCGGTCGTCCCATGACCCTGCGGCGCGCAGTCGTTCCTGGGTTCGCGTGGCGTCGCGGCCCCAGAGGTCGTCGAGAGAGACCACCGTTCCGCCCAGCTCCGAAGAGACGCCGAGCACCGCGTGCGCGACCGGCGGCGCCAGCCGCACCTCCAGGCACTCGATGTCATGGCCGCGCCCCCGAACACCGCTGGGCACGAGTCCGACGACGACACTGCCGTTGTGCCGGCGGCCGCTGGTGTCGTCGACGGCGAGCGGGCCGTCGCCGAGGTCCACGACCACCGTGACAGCCGCATACGGGACCACGTCCAGGTCGACGAAGTCCGTGGTACGGGCGCGGAATCCGGCCATGTCGACCCCTGGCAGCAGGCCGGGCCGCGAGGGGGTGGCGATGTCCCACATCGCCCCGGCGTCATGAGCCGACTCGGCGGATCGCATGGCGCCAAGCTACGCGAATCGTTTCACGACCGTCTGGAACATCGGCGGCAGCGGGATCCCGCTCGTGGACCCGGACCGGGTCGAGCCCCACGACCGTGCCCTGCGTGCTGCGGCACGATCGATCGACTCGTGGTCCTACGCGGAAGGGGTGCGGAAGACCCAGCAGTTGTCGCGGAGCATCGTCGAGGGCTTCCTCGCCGGCTTCGACCTGCTGGTCACGCCCACGATGGCGTGCCTCCCGCCGTTCGTCGGCGCCTGCCGGGCGGGCACCGACGACGATCCTCTGGCCGCGCTGCGGAACAGCTACCCGATGGGGGTGTTCACGTCGGTGTTCAACGTGACGGGCCAGCCGGCGGTCTCCCTCCCCGTCCACCACGACGACGCCACCGGCCTGCCGGTCGGCGTCCAGATCGTCGCCGCACCCTGGCGGGATGACCTCCTGCTCCAGGTGTCCCGCACCCTCGAACTCGCACACCCCTGGACCGATCGCCGCCCACCCGTCAGCTGAGCACGGAGGTGTCCTGTCCCGACGAAGTCCTTCAAAGCGTGGTGTCGTGGGAACCAGTGTGATCGGGCTCGGCGGCGGCCGCTTCGGCGGCTCGCTCGATCTTCGCGCACTGGGCTTCCCAGAAGGCCGCGTCGCGATGCGGTGTCGCGTACTGGGCTGTTGTGCCTGTCGACCCGTCGAGTTGTTCGCGCAGGATGTCGGCGTGTCCGACGTGCCGGCTTGTCTCGGTGAGCATATGGACCAGGACGTTGAACAGCTTCACGTCGGGGCGTGGCCACCAGGGCACGTGGCCTGGAGAGTCGACGGCGAGGGCGGTGATGGTCGCGTCCGAGTGTTCCCAGGCGCGACGGTAACGGTCGACGACCTCGCCGCGCGTCTCGTGCTCGGTCGCCCACATGTCGGCGCCGTCTTCCCCGGCATCGTCCCACCGGGGCAGAGGCTCGGGGAACGGCCGGCCGAAGACCTCGCCGAAGTACCTGGACTCCAGAATCGACAGGTGCTTGACCAGGCCGAGAAGGTTGGTGCCCGTCGAGGTCAGAGGGCGGCGGATGTCGTACTCGCCGAGCCCGTCGAGCTTCCAGAGCATCGCCTCGCGTATCTCTCGGAGATCACTGTGCAGGTACTCCTTCGCGAAGTCATCGATCACGGGCATGAGCCTGTCATGCGCCCTCGGCGGGCTCAACCTGCGGCCACCACTGCTGCGTGCCCGAGGGCATCCGCCGACGTGCCGCCCGGTCGTCGCGCAGTCGTGCGAGAGAACAACTCGATCGAGTGAGACAGGGCAGAAGTGACCTGTCTCAGCGAAGATTCCGCGAATCTCAGCGAAGTTGCTGAAGCGCTCGTTAGTCTCACCGAAGGTTGAGGATCTGCTCGGCCTGCCGGGTTGGGGGTGCGGTGGAGGCGCTGTCGCGTGCGTATGGCGATGAAGCGTTAACAGCGTTTGAGCTGGACTTTCTCAGTAACGGTGAGCGTCGCAGGCACCCTCTGGGGGCGAGTTGGCAGGTTCCGTTCGAGGCAGTCGAACCTGTCCGGCCGTTCCGCTGGGACAAGGGAACGCCGGGTTTCGCAGGCTGGTACTACTCGGCGACCGTGCGGGATCACGTGGGCTATGAGTCCTGGCTCGAGCGAGACCGGTTGATCCTGCTCGATAGAGATCCGCAGGTCAGGGCGATATTGGCGCAGCCGTTCTGGCTGCACTGGCACGACGGCGAACGGCGTCGCCGCCACGCCCCTGACTACTTTGTCCGGTTGGCTACAGGGCAGGCGCGGATCGTGGATGTCCGTGCTGAGGACGATATGGATGAGGGCACGTGGGAGGCCTTCGTGGCGACTCAGCGAGCCTGCTCTGCGGTGGGCTGGGATTGAGTGGGCGGGCCGTCCCGAGCCGATTTTCATGGCGAACGTTCGGTGGCTGGCGCGGTATCGCCGGGCACGCTGCGGTCGACCGGGGGCGGTAGTCGAGCGACTTCTGGAGGTCTTCAGCCAACCGAAGAGTCTGTGGGACGGGGCTGAGCTGGTCGGCGACCGGATCCAGGTGTTGCCGGTGCTGTTCCACCTGTTGTGGTTGGGGAAGCTGAAGGTGGATCTCTCGGAAGGGTTGCTGGAGACCGGAAGCCTGGTCTGGACGGAGGGGCGGCGGCAATGGGCCGACTGAGGCGGCCGCCAATCCTGGCAGTTGGAGAGCGGGTTCGGTTCGACGGGCAGGTCCGCGGAGTGCTCGAAGTGACTGCGCAGGCCGTAGTTCTGGAGGACGCGGAGGCTCCGCATCGCGTGGTGGCTTTGCTCGATCTGTTCGCGGCAGAGACCTTCGAGGTCTTGTTCCGCCCGGAGCGGATACCGCTGCCTGCCTCGTCCGGCTTGGACCTGCTGCTTGCCGCAGCGGTCCAGCAGGCTCTGTGGTGGGAGGGCCACATTCTGGAAGTCGTACATGGACTTCCGCCGGACGCGGAGCCCGGCGCTACGCCGCGAGAGGAATACGGGGCCGGCACATCGTTGGCCGCACGGGACGAGGCCAAGGCGGCCGAGCTGTCCCGGTCCGGTCGCCCCGTGACGGCCTACACGGTCGCCCGCCTGCGTCGCCGCTACTTCAAGGACGTCGCCTGATCATCCTGAACCGCGGCGCGGTGAGCGCCCGCCGCGGCCTGCTCGTCTCCGGGCCAGCGAACACCGGCAAGACGATTGCTCTCACCCAGCTCGGCCTGGCCCACGAACTCGTGGACCGGCGCCGGCACCCAGGGCAGGACGAACGCATTCCGGTCATCTACATCACCGTCCCGCCATCCGCGACATCCCGCATGATCGCCGCCGAGTTCGCTCGCTTCCTCGGCCTCCCCGTCACCCGTAGCCTGAACTTCACCGACCTGACCGAAGCCGTGGTCGGCGTCTGCACCACCGCCCGCACCGGCCTGGTCCTGGTCGACGAGATCCATAACATCTCCCTGTACACCCGCACGGGAGCCGAGGCATCCGACACCCTCAAGTACTTCTCTGAGCGCATCCCAGCTACGTTCGCCTACGCCGGAATCGACATCGAATCCGGGGGTCTTCTCTCCGGCACCCGCGGTGACCAGATTGCAGGACGCTTCACCTCTGTGATCACCCACCAGTTCCCCTACAACAAGGAATGGAAAGGGCTCGTGGCGCAGATGGAGGAAACTCTCCTCCTGCACCAGCACAAACGCGGCACCCTGGCCGGACTCGACCGCTTCCTCCACACTCGCACCGGCGGCATGATCGGCACCCTCGCCCACCAGATCCGCGGGGCTGCCGTCGACGCCATCCTGAGCGGCACCGAGAAGATCACTAAGAGCGGACTGCTGGCCGTCGACTTGGACATTGCCTCCGGGCGCGATCGCCCGAACAACCCGCCAACAGCGGGCGGCGCAGGGTGACAGCACTCGCCGACGCCGACCCGCAGCTCGTTCCACTTCCCTTTCAGGTCCGGCCGAAGGCGGGAGAGGGCGGTCCCATGTTCATCCGGCGTCTCGCACAAGCCAACTACCTCCCACCCCCCTACCTGCGGAAATTCCTCAACGACCCGCCTGGCCCCCGGGGCAAACCGTCGTGGGCCCGCCTCGCAGCAATCACCGGTCGTGATTCTGACCTCCTGCGAACAACGCTCGAGACGAAGAAATGCGTGGAATGCGGCACGGATATCCCGCCCAGCGATACCTTCGGCCGGCGGGCGATCCTCTGTTCCATGCGCTGCAGGACCCGGGCCCACCGCCGACGGCAAACCACGGCGCCCTGCCGGATCTGCCAGAAGCCGATGAAGATCCAGATCGGGCAGCGCCACCGGCTCTGTTCATCGCCGCACCGCCTACCTCCAACGCCAGCAGGGACGCGCTTCCTCGATGGCTTCCAGCGTCGACGATGATCCTTCCCACCAAGAACACCGTCGCTGCATAGCCTGCGAAAAACCTCTACCCCCGGGCTCTCGATCGCACCGCCAGACGTGCTCAGCAGCCTGCCGCCAGCACGTCCGCCGCTGGAGTCGACTCACTTCGCTCGAACAGTTCCTCCGCTCGCCAGCCGAGACCTGTGAGTTCTGCCAGGATCCACTCCCGAAAGCGACGCCGAGTGCTGGCCAGCGACGCTGGTGCTCATATCTCTGCGGTCAACGAGCCCGCCGCGGACTCGACCCAGCTCCTTACAGGATCCGGATCTGCGAGCACTGTCAGGACCTCATCGAGAGGGACAGGTTCGGACGAGCCCGTCGATGGTGCTCGAGGAACTGCCGGGAGAAAGCCCAGCGCCGCCGTCGCAAACTCGCTGTTGGCGGCAACTGAGCACAGGGCCTCATCTTCGTCTTGATGTCTGGGCAGTCGGCGGGGACATCGGCTCAGACGGCGAGGCGGCTGGGCACGGCGTCCGCACGCCCGTAGTTGAGTACCTGGGCAAGGACTTCGCGGAACTGGACGACGTCTTCGGCCGGTGCTTCGATGACGGCCTCGATCTCGCTGTCATCCAATCGCAGCTCTTCCAGGGCGTCAGGGTTCAGTGAGACATGGAGGACATTGCCCGTCAGAACGGCTTCACGCACACAGCCGTATGCGGTCCCCTGGCCAGCTGTGACCAGGCAGTGCGTGTCCATCCCGAGAGCTATCTCCTGGTCATCGGGCTCGTCCTCTCCCGCCATGAACATCAGGATGAAGCCGCTGCCGTCCTCTCGCTCGGCAAGGGCTGCTTCAGTGAAGTAGCCGTCGGGGTCGATCTCGGTTCTGGCGGCGCGGGCGGTGAATCGGTACGTCATGACGGCGTTCTATCAGCGCGTCCCTCAGAGCTTCCAGACAGGGGCAAGGCTGGAGCAGAGGAATGGGCGGAAAGTGCGTCACCACTGTCACCCCAACAAGGATCCGCAGGTCAAGGTGCTGGAACGGGCCTGAGACTGCGTCACCCGGGACCGCTCGACAGAGCAGATTCACTGAGACGAACAGCTGAGATAGCGCACTCGCTGAGATGGCGTCCCGCCGAGCGGTGTAGCCGATCAAGCTGACGGAATCTCCAGGTTGCGGCCCGAATCGTCCTCGCCGGAGGTCCTGTTGAAGCTCGCCGGTCCGGGACCGGCGGTGATCGCGCGACGGCCGGCAGCGGCACGTACCGGACGGCTCCACAGCGGAAGCGGCGGACCGTGATCGGCTACACCACGACCGGGGACACGACCCTCGCTGAGACGAAGCTGGATCTGAGCAGCTTCGGTGAGACCTGAGCAACCTTCGCTGAGACAGGTCAAGAAGGCTCTTCCCGAGGGGCTTGCCAAGCGAAACTGTTCCGATATATCGTTGACGCATCGCGACAGATCAACGATAGAGAGAAGGAGTGGTTGCGATGCGTACCCACGGATTCGAGCGTGGACATGGTCAGGACGGCCCCCGGCGCGGCCGCGGCGGCTTCGGTGGTCCGGACGGACGGCGTGCGGCCTTCGGGCCCTTCGGTCCGGGTGGTCCGGGGTTCGGCCCCGGCGGTCCCGGCTTCGGGCCGGGCGGCCCGGGTTTCGGTCCCGGCCCCTGGGGCGGGCGAGGGCGCGGCGGGCCGAGGGGAAGGGCGCGGCGCGGTGACGTACGGGCATCGATCCTGGCCCTGCTCAAGGACCGTCCGATGCACGGCTACGAGATGATCCAGGAGATCGCCGAGCGCAGCGGCGGGGCGTGGAAGCCCAGCCCGGGTTCGGTCTACCCGACCCTCCAGCTCCTGGAGGACGAGGGGCTGATCAGCAGTGAGAGCGAGGGCGGCAAGAAGCTGTTCGCGCTCACCGACGAGGGCCGCACGGCGGCCGATGAGGGTCCCGACGCCCCCTGGGAGGAGGCCTCGCGCGGGGTCGACTGGGAGGCTCTCGGTGAGATCCGCCAGGCCGGCTTCGGTCTGATGGAGGCCTTCGGGCAGGTCTGGAAGACCGGCAGCAAGGAACAGCGCGAGAAGGCCCTGGCCGTCATCAACGAGGCCCGCAAGAAGCTGTATCTGATCCTCGCCGACGAGGACTGACGGCCGGCGGCGGTCGGACGACGACAGGGAGGCGCCCCGCGGACCCGTCCGCGGGGCGCCTTCGCGTGCCGTACCGGAGGCGGTGTTCAGGCCACCAGCCCGCCCAGCTTCCGCAGCGACTCGTTGAGTGCCGCCGTCCCCGAGTCCTTGAGCTTGCCCGCCATCAGCGACACGGCCGCGCCGGTGAACTCGCCGTCGATGCGGACCGTCGTGGCGTCGCCGTCGGGGGTGAGGGTGTAGCGGGTGGCGACGGACACCGCCATCGGGCCCTTGCCGCGGATGAGCAGCACCCGCGCCGGCTCCAGTTCGGTGACCGTCCACTCGACCTCGGCCGGGAAGCCCATCAGCTTCATGTTCTCCTGGAAGGTCGCGCCGACTTCGAGGTTCTCGGGGCCGCCCGCCGGGAAGTTGGTGTGGGTCGCGTTCCACTCCCCGTAGGCCGGCCAGTCGGTGAGCTTGGCCCACACCTTCTCGGCCGGTGCCTGGATGCGTGCCTCCGCGCTGACTTCGGCCATGCGACCACCTCTTCGTGTCGGGCAACTCCGGCTGCGTCGTCCTGTGTCGTCGCGGAAAGTAGCTCCAAGGCCGCCAACATTCAATACTGATGAACCGTCAGACATTCCGCCGCGTGCTCATGCCCCGCGCCCCACGGCAGGGTGTGGCCTGATCTCATCCGTAAGGAGGAGATTCCGTCCTCCGGTGTCCGCTCCGCGTGGGACGCGAAGATGCTTCCCTCCGCCGATGACCCGTCCGGCCGGGACTGATGAGGTGGGGGATGTGCAACCCCGTATCCCCCGGCAGTCGACGCGTGACCAGGCGGCGCACCGGACGGACGACCACCGCGGGCTCGATGTCGAGGCCGCGGCGGCGCTCGCCGCCGCCCGCCGGCGAGCGGTCCGGGACGGCGACCGGCAGATCGACACCGCCCACCTCCTGCACTCGCTCCTTGAGCACGACCCCCGGGTCCGGTCCGTCTTCGACGGCACACCCCAGTCCGCCCGGCTGCTCGGCTATCTCGTCCAGCGCAGCATCGGCTACGGCCTGCGCTGGCAGAGCGCGGTCGAGGACTCCGGGGCACTGCCCGTGGTGACGGCGGTTGAGGGGTTCTCGCCACTCGCCGCCGCGGCGCTGGAGGACGCGCGAGCCCGGGCCGGGCGGCGCGGCCGCGGGCCGGCCGGCGGGACCGACCTGCTCGCCGCGATCGTCGCGGACCCCGAGGCGCGCGCCGTCGAGGTGCTCACCCATGTCGGCGTCGACGTGTACGAGCTGCGGGGGCGGATCGAAGCCGCCTACTGACCGCGACCGCACCCCGGACGCACCCCGGGCGGCCATCGTCCACTCGTTGAGACAGGTGTCAACGGGGGTGACGGTCATGTCGTCGCCTGTCATCATGTGCCGGTGCGTACGTCTGTGAGCAGTCAGGGCAACCGCGGCAAGGGCATCGGGCTCGCTCTGGCGGCCGGGTCGGCGATCGCCTTCGGCGGATCGGGGGTCGCGGCCAAGCCGCTGATCGAGGCCGGGCTCGACCCGCTGCACGTGGTGTGGCTGCGGGTGACCGGCGCCGCCCTGGTGATGCTGCCGCTCGCCGTCCGCCACCGCGCGCTGCTGCGCCGCCGCCCCGCGCTGCTCGCCGGGTTCGGGCTGCTCGGCGTGGCCGGGGTGCAGGCCTTCTATTTCGCCTCGATCTCCCGGATCCCGGTCGGGGTGGCGCTGCTCGTGGAGTACCTCGCGCCCGCCCTGGTGCTCGGCTGGGTGCGGTTCGTGCAGAGGCGGCCGGTGACCCGGGCCGCGACGGTCGGTGTGGTGTCGGCGGTGGGCGGGCTCGCCTGTGTCGTCGAGATCTGGTCGGGGCTGGGCTTCGACGCCCTCGGCCTCGCCCTCGCGCTGGCCGCCGCCTGCTGCCAGGTCGGCTACTTCGTCCTGTCCGACCAGGGTGGCGACTCCGGCGCCGACGCCCCCGACCCGCTGGGTGTCATCGCCTTCGGCCTGCTGGTGGGCGCCTTGGTGCTGACGGCCGTGGCCCGCCCGTGGGACCTGGACTGGTCCGTGCTGACGCGCACCGCGGGGATGAACGGCACCGAGGTCCCGGTCTGGCTGCTGCTCGCCTGGATCGTGCTGATCGCCACGGTGGTCGCCTATGTCACCGGGGTGGTCTCCGTGCGCCGGCTCTCCCCGCCGGTCGCGGGGGTCGTGGCGTGTCTGGAGGCGGTCATCGCGACCGTGCTGGCGTGGGTGCTGCTCGGCGAGCACCTCTCGGTCCCGCAGATCGCCGGCGGTGCCGTGGTGCTCCTCGGCGCCTTCATCGCCCAGTCGTCCACACCGGCGAGGGCCGCCCCGGCGCCGGTGGCCGGGGGCGGCCCGGAGCGGGAACCGCGGGACCACGAGACCCACGAGACCCACGGGACCCGGGACACGCGGGAGGCCACCGCCTGAGCGGCGGGCGGATCACAGCGCCGCGAGGTAGTCCGGGATCTCCGTGCCGGGGGCGAGGTCGGCCTCCGGGAGCGGGGCGCCGTAGCTCCTGCGCAGCGGGAGCACGCCTGCCCAGTGGGGGAGGCCGAGGTCCTCGGGTTCGTCGTTCACGCCGCCGGTGCGGGTCTTGGCGGAGACCTCCTTCAGATCGAGGCGGACCACCGCGGTCGCCGCGAGTTCCTTCTTGTTCGCGGGGCGGGAGTCGGCGGCACGGCCGGGGACGACGTGGTCGACCACGGCGTCGAGCGCGGCGCGCTTCTCCTCGGGGTCCGTGACGTCGTACGCGAGGCCGTGCACCACGACCGAGCGGTAGTTGATCGAGTGGTGGAAGGCCGAGCGGGCCAGGACCAGGCCGTCGACGTGCGTCACCGTCAGGCAGACCGGCAGTCCGGGGTCGGTCAGGCCCGTCATCCGCAGCGGGCGCGAGCCCGTCGAACCGTGCACGTAGAGGGTCTCGCCGACCCGGGCGTAGAGCGTCGGCAGGACGACCGGGGCGCCGTCACGGACGAAGCCGAGGTGGCAGACGTAGCCCTCGTCGAGTATCGCGTGCACCAGATCCTTGTCGTAGGAGGCCTTGTGCGCGGCGCGGGTGGGGATCGTGCGGTCGGTCGCGGTGTATGCGGTGGTCGGCGTGGTCGGCTGGGTGGTCCCGGGCAGGGCGGCCATTGGCGGTCTCCATTGCACTAGTGCATAATTGGCTTTGTGCTAGGAGAATATCGGATCAGTGGCAGGCGTGCAGCGGACATTTCCGCGAGCATCGAGCGCGCGGTGGGCGAGGGCGCCCTGGAGCCGGGTCAACTGCTGCCCCCCATGCGAGAGTTGGCGATCACGCTCGGGGTGAACCCGAACACCGTCGCGGCCGCGTACCGCACCCTGCGCGAGCGCGGGGTGATCGAGACACACGGGCGCCGGGGCAGCCGGGTGCGCCCCAAACCGGCGACCACCGGCCGTGAGAAGGTGCGCGTCGACGTGCCCGAGGGGGTGCGCGACCTCTCCGACGGCAACCCCGACCCTGCCCTGCTGCCCCCGCTCGCGGGCGCGTTCGCGGCGGCCGCCGGACGGGCCGACCGGGAGCCGGTCCTGTACGGCGCCGACCCCGTGGACCCCGAACTGGCCCGGCTCGCCCGCGCCGGGCTGGACGCCGACGGCGTGCCCGCCGGGCCGCTCACCGTGGCCTCCGGCTCCCTGGACGCCGTCGAACGCGTCCTCGCGGCGCACCTCAGGCCGGGCGACGGCGTCGCGGTGGAGGACCCCGGCTGGGGGCGCACCCTCGACCTGGTGCCGGCGCTCGGGCTGCGCACGGTCCCGGTCGGCGTCGACGACGAAGGGCCGCTGCCCGGGGACCTGCGCGCCGCGCTGGAGGGCGGGGCGAGCGCCGTGGTCGTCACCGACCGCGCGCAGAACCCCACGGGCGCGTCCGTGAGCGCCGCACGCGCGCGTGCGTTGCGCGCCGTACTCGCCGACCACCCCGGCACCCTGCTGATCGAGGACGACCACGGGCACGGCATCGTCGATCTGCCGCTGCACCCGCTGGCGGGAGTCACCCGGCACTGGGCGTTCGTCCGCTCGGTCGCCAAGGCGTACGGCCCCGATCTGCGGCTGGCCGTGCTGACCGGGGACGAGGTGACGGTCGACCGGGTGCGGGGGAGGCAGCGGCTGGGACCGGGATGGGTGAGTCTGCTGACCCAGCGCGCCGTGGTGCGGCTGTGGGCCGACGGCGCGGTGGACGGGCCGGCGGTGGCCGGGGCGTACCGGGCGCGGCGTGAGGCACTGATCGCCGCGCTGGCCGGGCGGGGGATCGTCGGGCGGGGGCGCAGTGGGATGAACGTGTGGGTGCCGGTGCCGGACGAGACCGGGGCCGTGGCGCGCCTGCTGCACGCCGGCTGGGCGGTCGCACCCGGGGCCCGCTTCCGGATCGGGGCCCCGCCCGCGATCCGGATCACCGTGTCGACGCTGGCCGAGGCCGAGGTCGGGGCCCTGGCGGAGGCGGTGGCTTCCGCGGTGGGGCCCTCACCGGTCAGGAGCTACGGGTAGCGGGGCCCGGTCCGACCCGCGCACGCCGGCGCACCGTGGGCCCCGCCGCGGTTCACGTCACTGATCTCCCAGCTTGCGGAAGTCCCAGGAGACGATCTTCTCGGGCGTCAGGCGCACCCAGGCGTGCCGCCCGTCGTGCGGCATCGAGTCCAGGCCGAAGTTCTTGCGCGCGAACAGCGTCTCCACGGCGTCGAGTTCGGCGCAGAGCTCCCCGGTGCGCGGTGCCTCGCCCACGAACTCCACGGCGCCGGACAGCTCGACGCCCCGCAGCGACTCGTACTCCTCGCCCGTGTCGACCACGATCGCGACCCGCGGATCACGGCGCAACTGTGTCCAGCGCTTGCTGCGCACGACCGAGTACAGCCACAGTGCGCTGCCATCCCACAGGAACCACAGGGCGCTGACGTGCGGCGTGCCCTCGGCGGACACGGTCGCCACCCGGCAGGTGCGCTGGGTGGTGAGGAACGCGTCCAGTTCACCCGGCGTCATCATGATCTTCCGGCCCCGACGCTGCGTGACGGTCATCCGGCCCCCTCTTCTTCTCTTGTCTTCTTATCTTGCCCGCTGCTTCCCGTGTACTGATTCTCCAGTACCCAGTTTCTGACGCTCCGTCAGAAAAGCGTGTCAGAATAGCAAGGTTCTCGACACCAGGGGGAGCCGTGCCGTCGTCCGAAGAGCTCAACGCCCTCCTCGACCCCGCCACCACCGCCCTGATCACGGTGGAGTGCCAGCAGGGTGTCGTCGGACCGGGTGCCGCCCTGCCCCAACTCGCCCGGGAAGCAAGGGAGTCGGGTGCCCTTGCCAATGTGGCCCGACTGGTGACCGCCGCCCGTGACAGCGGGATCCAGGTGCTGCACGCCGTCGCCGAGCGCCGCCCCGACGGCCGGGGCGCCAACCGCAACGCCCGCCTCTTCCACGCCGCCGAGCGGCTGCCCGTCCAGCAGCTCATCGGCACCGAAGCGACCCGCGTCGCACCCCCCATCGACATCGCCGCACAGGATCTCGTCGTCCGGCGGCTGCACGGACTGTCACCCGTCCAGGGCACCGAGGTCGACGCCCTGCTGCGCAACCTCGGCTGCCGCACCCTGGTCGTGACCGGGGTCTCGGCCAACGTCGCGATCCCGAACACCGTCTTCGACGCCGTCAACCGGGGCTACGCGGTGGTCGTGCCGTCGGACGCCATCGCGGGGGTGCCTGCCGACTACACCCCCGCGATGATCCGCCACACCCTCGCGTTGGTCGCCACGGTCGCGACCACGGACGAGGTGCTGGCGGGTTTCCGGCGGCCGGGAGTCAGGCCAGCGTGATCGAGTCGCCGCTGACGGTGATCTTCACTTCGGGCAGGGGCGACGTCGCCGGACCGCTCTTCACGCTGCCGTCCTCCACCGAGAAGTTGCTGTTGTGGCAGGGGCAGTTGATGACCCCGTCGGCGATGGTCTTCACCGCGCAGCCCTGGTGGGTGCACACGGCCGAGAACGCCTTGTACGTGCCCGCCTTCGGCTGGGTGACGACCACCTTCTGGGTGTCGAAGATCTTGCCGCCGCCCTCGGGGATGTCGGCGGTCGTGGTGAGCGCCGAGCCGGCCGCGCTGTCCCCGCCGCCCGTGCCGCCGGTGCTCGCGGCCTCGGTGGAACCCGTGGAGCCCGACGAACCGCCGGACGAGGCCGACGAGCTCGAGGAGTCGTCGTCGGACCCTCCGCACGCGGTCAGCGCGACAGCGAGGCCCGCGGCTCCGGCGGCCGCCACGACGGTACGGCGGGCGGGTCCCGACGCGGGATTGATCGATGCGCTGCTCATGATGCTGAGGTTCCCTTCCAGGGGGGTGCGTGGATCTGCCGAGAGGTACGGTCGCCGGGCGCCCCTTGTTCAGCGCCCGCGCCAAGTCCGGACAGTGTCGAGATATTGACGGGTTCGAGGTCGGGGCCGCGTAAGCCAGAGCTGTCGCGAAGCTGTCGGCCGTGCCGCCGGCCGCCCCGGTAACCTGGGGCGATGCTCAAGGAAGTCACCGCCACCCGCTACATCACGCCGTTGCGCGAGGGCGGCTCGCTGCCGGGGCTCGTCGAGGCCGACGACTTCGGGATCTACGTCATGAAGTTCACCGGCGCGGGACAGGGACGCAAGACACTCGTCGCCGAGGTCGTCTGCGGCGAACTCGCCTGTCGGCTCGGCTTCCGGGTGCCCCGCCTGGTGGCCGTGGACCTCGACCCGGTGCTCGGACTCGGCGAACCCGACCCGCAGGTGCAGGAACTGCTCAGGTCCAGCGGCGGCACCAACCTGGGCATGGACTTCCTCTCCGGAGCCCTCGGGTTCGACCCGCTGGCCTTCCCGGTGAGCCCGGAGGAGGCCGGCCGGATCGTCTGGTTCGACGCGCTCGTGAACAACGTCGACCGCTCCTGGCGCAACCCCAACCTGCTGCGCCGGCAGGGCGGGACATGGCTCATCGACCACGGCGCCACCATGATCTGGCAGCACAACTGGCCCACCGCCGAGACCTCGGCGGCCCGCCCCTACAACGCCTCCGACCACGCCCTCGCGACCTTCGCGCCGGACCTCGCGGCCGCGGCGGCGCGACTCGCCCCGCTGGTCACCGCCGACCTGCTCGCCGAGGTCACCGCGGAGATCCCCGACGTGTGGCTCGCGGACGAACCCGGCTTCGACACCCCGGACGACCTGAGGCGGGCCTATGCGCGGCCCCTGCTCGCCAGGGCGGCCGTCATCGCCGACCGCATCACCGGTATCGGGGAGGGCAGGTGAGCCGGCACCACATCCACATGGCCGGCCATGTGGTCGAGCGTCACATCACCCGGGCCGGCCAGGGCGGCGAGCGGGACGTCTTCGAGTACGCGCTGCTGAGGGTCGTCCCGCGGGTCGAGCGCGGCGAGTGCATCAACGCCGGCGTGCTCGTCTACTGCCGGGCCCAGGCCTATGTCGGGGCCCGGACCCATCTCGACGAGGCGCGGCTGCTCGCCCTCGACCCGGACGCCGACGTGGCCGGGATCAGGGCGGCACTGTCGGCCGTCGAACGCGTGTGCGGCGGCGGGGCGGCGGCGGGACAGGCGGCGGGCGACGACCCCGGGCGGCGCTTCCGCTGGCTGGTCGCCCCGCGTTCGGCGGCGGTGCAGCCGGGACCCGTGCACACCGGCCTCACCGCCGACCCGGCAGCCGAGACCGAGCGGTTGCTGGGCCTTCTGGTGAGGTAATGGATCACACCGGCGCCGTGTGGCGTTGACACCGGGTGCCAGGGCTTCTAGCGTCACGTCTGCCGAAGGTACTAAGCGGTCGCTCACCAGGCGGGCCATTCACCAGACGGGCCGCACTTCCTCAAGGGCGCCGTACTTTCTCGAGGGCGAGGAGAAGCAGCAATGTCCACCACTGAGCAGCGGGTAGCCGTGGTCACCGGTGCCGCGCGCGGTATCGGAGCCGCGACCGCCGTACGACTGGCGGCCGAGGGCCGCGCGGTCGCCGTGATCGACCTCGACGAGACCGCCTGCAAGGACACCGTCGAGAAGATCACCGCGGCCGGCGGCAAGGCCGTCGCGATCGGCGCGGACGTCTCCGACGAGGCCCAGGTCGCGGCCGCCGTCGCGCGCGTCGTCGAAGAGCTCGGCGCGCCGACCATCCTCGTCAACAACGCGGGCGTGCTCCGCGACAACCTGCTGTTCAAGATGAGCGTCTCCGACTGGGACACCGTCCTGAACGTGCACCTGCGCGGCTCGTTCCTGATGGCCAAGGCCGTCCAGAAGCACATGGTGGACGCGGGCTTCGGCCGGATCGTCAACCTCTCCTCGTCCTCCGCGCTCGGCAACCGCGGCCAGGCCAACTACTCCGCCGCCAAGGCCGGTCTGCAGGGCTTCACCAAGACCCTCGCCATCGAGCTCGGCAAGTTCGGCATCACCGCCAACGCCGTCGCCCCCGGCTTCATCGCCACCGACATGACCGCCGCGACCGCCCAGCGCGTCGGCATGGGCTTCGAGGAGTTCAAGGCCGCCGCCGCGACCCAGATCCCCGTGGCGCGCGTGGGCGAGCCCGACGACATCGCCAACGCGATCGCCTTCTTCACGGGTGAGGCCGCCGGATTCGTCTCCGGCCAGGTGCTGTACGTGGCCGGCGGACCGCTCGACTAACGACCCCTGGGGATCACGAACATGACTGTGGAACTCTCCGGCAAGGTCGCCCTCGTCACGGGCGCCAGCCGAGGCATCGGCTACGGCGTCGCCGAGGCGCTGCTCGCCCGCGGCGACCGCGTCTGCATCACCGGCCGCAGCGAGGACGCGCTGAAGGAGGCCGTCGACAAGCTCGGCGCCGACCGGGTCATCGGGGTCGCGGGCAAGGCGCACGACCTCGCGCACCAGACGGCGGCCGTCGAGCGCACGATGGAGGCCTTCGGCCGCATCGACTACCTCGTCAACAACGCCGGCACCAACCCGGTCTTCGGTCCGATCGCCGACCTCGACCTGGAGGTGGCCCGCAAGGTCTTCGAGACCAACGTGGTCTCCGCCCTCGGCTTCGCCCAGAAGACCTGGCACGCCTGGCAGAAGGACAACGGCGGCGCGATCGTCAACATCGCGTCCGTCGCGGGCCTGTCGGCCTCGCCCTTCATCGGCGCGTACGGCATCAGCAAGGCCGCGATGATCAACCTGACCCAGCAGCTGGCGCACGAGTACGCGCCCCGCGTCCGGGTCAACGCGATCGCTCCGGCCGTGGTGAAGACCCAGTTCGCCAAGGCGCTCTACGAGGGCCGGGAGGCGGAGGCGGCCGCCGCCTACCCCCTGGGCCGGCTCGGTGTGCCCTCCGACATCGGCGGCACCGCGGCGTTCCTGACCTCCGAGCAGTCGGACTGGATCACCGGTCAGACGCTCGTCGTCGACGGCGGGATCTTCCTCAACGCCGGTGTGGGCTGAGTCTCACCTTCCATCGCCACGGGCGCCTGTTCCTTGACGGAATCGGCGCCCGTGTCGACTCGGGACCTCACACCGGGGCATGACAACGTCGTCACGATTCTCCCTGATCAATAACGCTTTCCCCTCACCGGTTGAGCCTTCCCGGCCCTGCGGTATGGTCTGGCCACTCTTGGCAGGGCTTTACCGAGGAGCGTGCGCGTGTTCAACCGGAACCGATCTGTGCAGCAGGTGGCTGCGATCGTGTCCCTGTCCCTGGTGAGCGGATGCGGTCTGCTGAGCGGCGAGAGCTCCGACGACGCCGGTCCGATCGTCGTGGGCACCACCAGCGCACCCAGCACCCTGGACCCCGCGGCGGCCTGGGACGGCTCCTGGGAGCTGTTCCGCAACGTCTACCAGACGCTGCTCTCCTACCCCACCGGCGCGACCTCGCCCGAGCCGGACGCCGCCGAGAATTGCCAGTTCACGGACAACACCAGCCGCACCTACCACTGCAAGCTGCGCGCCGGCCTGAAGTTCTCCAACGGCGACACGCTCGACGCGAAGGCCGTGAAGTACTCCATAGACCGGATCAAGGCGATCGACGCGATCACCGGACCCGCCGGGCTGCTCGGCAGCCTGGACAGCGTCACGGTGCGGGGTGACCGCGACGTCACCTTCAACCTCAACGAGTCCGACGCGACCTTCCCGTTCGTGCTCGCCACCCCGGGCATGTCCATCGTCGACCCCGACGACTACCCGGCGACCGCCCTGCGCAAGGACTCCGGAATCGTCGGCTCCGGCCCCTACCGGCTGGCGTCCTACACCGAGGGCAAGCAGGCCGAACTCGTACGCAGCGACAACTACAAGGGCTTCGCCGACCGCAAGAACGACGCGGTGACCATCCGCTACTTCCAGGACTCCACCGAGATGGTCAAGGCGCTGCGCGGCGGCGACATCGACCTCACCTACCAGGGCCTCGCCGCCGACGACATCGTCAACCTGGACACCAAGAGCAGCGAGAACGAGGGGCTGCAGCTCATCGAGGGCGCCGGCAGCAACATCAACTACCTGGTGTTCAACCCCAAGGACGAGTGGTCCAACAAGCTCGCAGTGCGCCGGGCCGTCGCCCAGGTCGTCGACCGGGACGCGATCGCCCACCAGGTCTACCAGGACACCGTCGACCCGCTGTACTCCATGGTCCCCTCGGGCCTGACCGGGCACACCACCGGCTTCTTCGACGACTTCGGCAAGCCCGACGCCAAGAAGGCCCGCGCGATCCTCCGCGCGGCCGGCATCACCGAGACCGTCCCCCTCACCCTCTGGTACACCACCGACCGCTACGGCTCCGACACCGCGCTGGAGTTCAAGGAGCTCAAGCGCCAGCTCGACGCCTCCGGCCTGTTCAAGGTCACCCTCAAGAGCCGTCCGTGGAACACCTACGTGAAGGGCTACGAGAAGGGCGAGTACCCGGTGTTCGGCCGTGGCTGGGCGCCCGACTTCCCGGACCCCGACAACTTCATCGCCCCCTTCGTCGGCGAACAGAACGCCCTCGGCACGCCCTACCCGGAAAAGCAGATCACCCAGGTGCTGCTGCCCCGCTCCCGCCAGGAGAGCGACCGGGCCAACGTGGTGAAGGAGTTCGAGGAGGCCCAGCAGATCCTGGTCAACGACGCCCGGCTGCTGCCGCTGTGGCAGGGCAAGCAGTACCTCGCCGGCAACGAGGACATCTCCGGTGCGGAGCGCTCCCTCGACCCCTCCACGATCATGATGATGTGGGAGCTGTCCCGGAAGACCAGCTGGTAGCGGGCCGGTCCGGCGGTCCGGCGGGTCCGATGTCAGTGGTCGCCTGTAGGTTCTGTGGTCTGGAAGCGACCGTACGACAAAGGACGTTGACGTGACCGACATCGCCATGCTGCCCCAGTCCTGGCGCGGGGTCCTGGGCGACGAGCTGCAGCAGCCCTACTTCAAGGAGCTGACCGAGTTCGTCGAGGAGGAGCGGGCGAAGGGCCCGGTCTACCCGCCGCGCGAGGAGGTGTTCGCGGCGCTCGACGCGACGCCGTACGAGCGGGTGAAGGTCCTGGTCCTCGGCCAGGACCCGTACCACGGCGAGGGCCAGGGCCACGGCCTGTGCTTCTCGGTGCGGCCCGGCGTGAAGATCCCGCCGTCGCTGCGCAACATCTACAAGGAGATGCACGAGGAGCTGGGCACGCCGATCCCCGACAACGGCTATCTGATGCCGTGGGCCCAGCAGGGTGTCCTGCTGCTCAACGCGGTCCTCACGGTCCGCTCCGGGGAGGCGAACTCGCACAAGGCCAAGGGCTGGGAGAGGTTCACGGACGCGGTGATCCGCGCCGTGGCCGACCGGCCCGACCCGGCCGTCTTCGTCCTGTGGGGCAACTACGCGCAGAAGAAGCTCCCGCTGATCGACGAGACCCGGCACATCGTGGTCAAGGGCGCGCACCCCTCCCCGCTGTCGGCGAAGAAGTTCTTCGGCTCCCGCCCGTTCACCCAGATCAACGAGGCCGTGGCCCGGCAGGGCCACGACCCGGTCGACTGGACGATCCCGAACCTGGCCCAGAGCCTGTGACACCGGAGCCCGGTGGTGCCTGAGCGGGATTGCCGGTGGGTGCGGCTAGCGTCGTCCCGAGGACACGAGGAGGCGCTGTGGCGGAGCGACAGGGACGGACGGCGCCGGACGCCGTGCTGACACGCATCGGGCAGGTCGTGATGCTGCACCACGGGGGAGACCGCGAGGAGGCCCGGCGCAGATTCCTCGACCTGTGGACGGAGCTCGGGGAGGACGGCGACCCGCTGCACCGCTGCACCCTGGCGCACTACCTGGCCGACACCCAGGACGACCCGTTCGACGAGCTGGCCTGGGATCTGCGGGCGCTGACGGCCGCGGAGGAGCAGGAGGGGTCGCTCGAGGTCAAGGCCATGTACCCCTCGCTGCACCTGAACCTGGCGGCCGACTACGCCCGGCTCGGCCGCCCGGAGGCCGCCCGCACCCATGTCCGCAGGGCTCGCGGCGCGGCCGCGGCGCTGGGGGACGACAGCTACGGGGACGGTGTCCGGGCGGCGATCAGCAGGATGGAGCTGCGGTTGGGCGTGCCGGGCCCGGGGGACTGACGGGGAATCCCCCCTCGTCCGAGGGGGGATCTCTACCTACGGCCGTACGTCTGTTCGCAGATCACCGACTGCGGGCTGTCGGACCGCCAGGCGCCGTACTGCCTGCCGAGCGCGCAGACATCGGTGTCCCGGCGGACCTCCGCCGCGACCTCCGGAATCTCGACGGGCGGCCGGTGATGCCGGCGCGGCTGCGAGTGGGCCGGCCAGGGGTGGGTGTGCTGCCGCCTTGGGTGGGTGCGGGACGAGGGCGGCCGCTCGGCCGGGGCGGCGGCCGCGGGAGGCTGCCGCCGCTTCCTCAGGGTCGTCGCCTCCCCGGTGCGCGGCGTACCGACCATCTCCAGTGCCTCACGGGCCGGCGCCTGCACCACCTGGAGCTCGGCCTGTCCCTCCGGCCGGGGACCGGACGCCGGCGACGGCACGGCGGCCGGCGGCCCGGGCACGGGCGGGCGCTGGACGGTCACGCATCCGGAGAGGGCCGAGAGGGCCATGGTGAGCAGGAGCGTCGCGGTAGTCGTCGTTCGATGCACCCGCGCAACTCTGGCGGCTCCGGCACCCCGTGCGGGCCGCGGACAGGCGAAGAATGGTCCCCACGGGTGATCGCATGCCCCTTAAGGGGGGAGCCTGGCCGCCGGAGCTGACGTCAGTCGCCCGTCGCGCCGTCGATCCGCTCGCGCAGCAGGTCGGCGTGACCGTTGTGACGGGCGTACTCCTCGATCATGTGCGTGTATATCCACCGCAGGCTGAACGGCTCCTCGGTGAACCGGCTACTGCCCTTGGACAGGTCGTCCAGCGCGACGTCGGCGGCGTGCTGCCGGGCGGCCTCGATCTCGGCCTGCCAGGTGGCGTACGCCTCCTCCCAGGTGTCCTCCTCGGTGAGGTGGAACTCGCCGTCGGGGTCGGCCTCGCTGAAATACAGGGGCGCGGGGTCTTCACCCGCGAGCACCTTGCGGAACCAGCCGCGCTCCACCTCCGCCATGTGCCGCACCAGCCCCAGCAGGGACAGCTCGGACGGCGGCACCGCGGCCGTCCGCAGCTGGTCGTCGGTGAGGCCCTCGCACTTCCACTCGAGCGTCTTGCGGTGGTAGTCCAGCCAGCCTTCCAGCATCGTGCGTTCGTCGGCGTTCTGGGCGGGTTCGGCGCGCTGCGTCGTCATCCCCGCATGATGGCCGAACCCGCCTGCCGCGGCCACGGGTTTTTCCGCGGGGCCCTTCCGCGGGGGTTTCAGCGGCCCAGCATCCCGGCGAGCAACTCCCGCAGTCCCGTGCGCACCTCGTCCAGGTCCGGTGTCCGGGCGCTGAAGGACCCGGCCACGCAGGCGAACATCAGCCCGTCCGCCCAGGCCACCAGCGACAGTGCGTGCCGGGCCGGGTCCGGCGAGCCCGCCGCGGCGGCCAGCGCCGTCAGCCGGTCGCGGAAGACGGCGCCGGTCGCGTCGTAGAAGGCGCGCAGCCCGGGGCGCCGGGTCGCCTCCAGGGCGAGTTCGTAGCGGGCGACGAGCAGCTCGCGGTGGCCGGTCAGGGAGCGGTGGACCGCCAGGGCCAGGGCCCCGGCAAGTGTGTCGAGGCCGCCCGCCGGGTCCGGCATCTCGTCCAGCGCCAGCACCCGCGCCTCCCGTTCGGCGAGCCGCCGTACGGCCAGGCCGAGGAGCGCCTCGCGGGTACGGGCGAGATTGGAGGTCGAGCCCTGTGCCAGCCCCGCGGCCTCGTCCACCGCCCGGTGGGTCAGCCCGCGCATCCCGCGCTCGGCGAGCAGGGCGAGGGCGGCGTCGGCGACGAGCTCGCCGCGCGAGGGGCCGGGGGAGCCGGGTGCGGTGGTGCGTACGGACATGAGCTCAACCTACCGCCTGGACTACAGCCGTAGTATCGTCGGCCGGAGACGGTCTACTACATCTGTAGTGAGGGGCGTGTCATGGCGAAGTCACGCGTGGCGGTCGTGGTCGGCGGCGGGATCGGCGGACTCACCGCCGCCGTGGCACTGCACCAGCGCGGCTGGCAGGTCACGGTCCTGGAGCGGGCCGCCACCCTCGCCCCGGTCGGCGCCGCCATCTCGCTCGCTCCGAACTCCCTGCGCGCCCTGGACGTCATCGGCGCCGGCGAGGAGATCCGCGACCTCGCGGCCTGGCAGGGAGACGGAGGCCTGCGAACCCCGCGGGGCCGCTGGCTGTCCCGGACCGACGCGGACGCGGTCGCCGCCCGCTTCGGCGGGCCGCTGGTCCTGCTGCACCGGGCCACCCTCGTCGCCACCCTGGCCGCGCTGCTCCCGCCGGACACCGTGCGCACCGGTACGCCCGCCGCCCTCGCCGACCCGGGCGACACCGACCGCCCGGCCCGGGTGAGCGTCCCCGGCGGCGAGCTGGAGGCCCACCTCGTGGTCGCGGCCGACGGCATCCACTCCGCCGTACGCCGCACCCTCTTCCCGGATCACCCGGGCCCGGTGTACTCCGGCTTCACCACCTGGCGGGTCGTGATCCCGCTGCCCGGTGTGGCGTTCGCCTCCCACGAGACCTGGGGGAGGGGCCGTATCTGGGGCTCGCACCCGCTCAAGGACGGCCGGGTGTACGCGTACGCCGCCGCCCTCGCGCCCGAGGGGAAACACGTCCCCGACGAGCGCACCGAACTCCTGCGCCGCTACGGCGACTGGCACCGGCCCGTCCCGGAGATCCTCGCCGCCGTCCGCCCCGAGGACGTCCTGCGGCACGACGTGCACCACCTCGCCGAGCCCCTGCCCGCCCTCCACCGCGGCCGCGTCGCCCTCCTCGGAGACGCCGCGCACGCCATGCCCCCCACCCTCGGCCAGGGCGGCAACCAGGCCATCGAGGACGCCGTCGTCCTGGCGTACCACTGCGCCGGCCTCCCGGCCTACACGGCGGCCCGCCTGCCCCGTACGACCGCCGTGGCGCGCAAGGCGGTGCGGACGGCGCACCTCGTCCTGGCCACGAACCCGGTCGCCGTCGCCGTACGGAACACCCTGATCGCCGCGCTGGCGGCGGCCGGGCCCGCCCTGTTCCTGCGGAGCTTCGACGGGATCGCCGACTGGCGGCCGCCACACCCCCCGTATGCTGCGGTGGAGGCCCGCGGTACCAGGTGAGGGAGCGCCCGTGAAGGTCGGCTGCATCGGACTCGGTGACATCGCGCAGAAGGCGTACCTGCCGGTACTGGGCGCGCTGCCCGGGCTCGAGCTGCACCTCCAGACCCGGACGCCCGCCACCCTCGACCGGGTCGCCGACGGCCTGCGCCTGCCCGCCGGGCAGCGCCACCGCGACCTGGACGCACTCCTTGCCGCAGACCTCGACGCGGCCTTCGTGCACGCGCCCACCGGCGCCCACCCCGAGATCGTCGCCCGGCTGCTGGCCGCGGGCGTCCCGACGTACGTCGACAAACCGCTGGCCTACCGGCTCGCCGACTCCGAGCGGCTGGTGACGCTCGCGGAGGAGCGGGGCGTGTCCCTGGCCGTCGGCTTCAACCGGCGCTTCGCCCCCGGCTACGCACAGTGCGCCGACCATCCGCGCGAGCTGATCCTCATGCAGAAGAACCGGATCGGGCTGCCCGAGGAGCCGCGCGCCATGATCCTCGACGACTTCATCCACGTCGTCGACACCCTGCGCTTCCTGGCGCCCGCCCCGGTCGACGACGTGACGGTGCGGGCCCGCGTCGAGGACGGGCTGCTGCACCACGTCGTCCTCCAGCTCTCCGGGGACGGCTTCACCGCGCTCGGTGTGATGAACCGCCTCAGCGGTTCCAACGAGGAGATCCTCGAGGTCTCCGGGCAGGACACCAAGCGTCAGGTCGTGAACCTCGCCGAGGTGATCGACCACAAGGGCCAGCCGACCGTGCGCAGGCGCGGCGACTGGGTGCCGGTGGCCCGGCAGCGCGGCATAGAGCAGGCGGTCCTCGCCTTCCTGGACGCCGTGCGGGCGGGAAAGGTGCTCAGCGCCCGGGACGCGCTGGCGACCCATGAACTGTGCGAGCAGGTGGTCCGAGCGGTACGGGAGCGCTCCGGCGCAGCCTGACCGCCCGCGCCCCCTCCGTCAGGCCCAGCGCGATCAGCACCAGCAGGGCCACGTCGACCGGCCAGTCGCCGTAGCGGACGTAGGGGGTGATGCCGTCGGCGAGCGGGACGTCGTAGACGGCGGTGGTGCTCGCGTCCGTGCCCAGCCGGGGGCCGATCCGCCGGCCGCTCGCGTCGTAGACGGCGGAGACGCCGGTGAGCGTGGAGTGCACGAACGACCGCCCGGTCTCCGCGGCGCGCAGCGCGCCCAGCGAGGCGTGCTGCGCGGGCGCCCAGCTGTGCTGGAAGGAGGAGGTCGAGGACTGGGCGACCAGCAGGTCCGCGCCGTCCTCGGCGAGATGCCGGCTCATGTCGGGGAAGGCCGTCTCGAAGCAGATCATCGGGCCGATCCGCAGCCCCGGCGCGGCCTTCATCACGACCTGCTCGGTGCCGCGCCGCCGGTCCTCGCCGGCCGCCTTGCCGACGGAGGTGGCCCAGCCGAGGAGGGAACGGGCCGGTATGTACTCGCCGAACGGCACCAGCCGCATCTTGTCGTACCGGTCGCCGGTGGGGCCGTCCGCGCCGACCAGGATCGAACTCTTGTAGATCCCGGGCCGGTCGGAGCGGCGGGCGTCGACGTTGACCAGGATGTCGGCCCCCGTGACGCGGGACAGCTCGGCGATTCGGCCGGCCAGATCGGGCCGCTCCACGAGGTCGTACCCGACACTGCTCTCGCCCCAGACGATCAGGTCGACGTCCTGCCCGGCCAGCCGCCGGGTCAGCTGCGCCTCACGGTCGAACCGGGCGTCGACGCCGTCCACGACACCCGCCTGCACGACGGCGATCCGGGCCCGACCGTCGGGGTCGGGGCGCGGCGCCCACGCCCAGGCCGCCGAGGCGGTGGCCGCGGTCGCGACGAGCCCTGCGACGGCCGGCACCCGGGACGCCGGGACGGAGACGAGGACGGCGACGGCCACGTTCACCGCCACCACCAGGAAGCTCAGCAGCCACACCCCGCCCACCGAGGCGAGCCGCAGCGCGGGCTCCACCTGCCACTGACTGGCCCCGAGCATGCCCCACGGACCGCCCAACCCCTGCCAGGAACGGACCAGTTCGACGGCGAGCCAGGCGGAGGGCAGCACGAGGAGCGCGCCGAGGACCTGCCCGCGGGTGGGCGGCGAGCCGCCGTCTCCCGCGGACAGGAGGCGCCGCGCGAGCCACCCCCAGGGCGCCCACAGCGCACCGAGGAGCGCGGCGATGACCAGGGTGAACACATTCAGGCTCGGCAGCAGCCAGTGGTGCATCGCCAGCATGAAGCCGAAGCCGCCGCACCAGCCGTCGTAGGCCGCCCGCTTTCCCGTAGGGGCGGAGCGGGCCAGCAGTATCCAGGGGACGAGGGCGCCGTACGCCCACCACCACAACGCCGGTGCCGGGAAGGCGAGGACGGGCAGCGCGCCCGCCGAGGCGGCGAGGGCCGAGCGTCGCCAGGGGGAGCTGAGCCAGGGGGAGCCGAGCCAGTGGCCGAACGTCTTCACGCAGCACCTCCCAACCCGGTGATGCCTCAAGTGTGCGCCCCGTGGACGATCTCCGACAGGGCGACTTTCGGATCATCCCGGCAGCCGGCGCCACTTCTCCTCCACGACCACCTCGCGCAGCCGCCATCCGTCGTGTGTCCGCAGCAGCGCGAAGGCATACCGGCCGCCGCACACGAAGTCGGGGTGGTCACCGTCGCTCGTGGCGAACCGCATCGGGTTGACGTAGTCGGCCCGGACCTGCGCGGTGTCCCCGTCGTCCTGCTCCAACACCCCGAACCGCACCTGGCGGTTGACGATGAGGTGCTGCCGCATGGAGAACAGGCCCAGGCTCTGCGCGAGCCACGCGCAGACGTTCCCCACATCCCCCTCGATCCCTCCGGCCGAGCGGTAGTCCGCCCGCCCGTCCGGCGTGAACAGGTCTCGGTACGCCGCCCAGTCGCCGTCGTCGACGGCGGCCGCGTAGTCGGTGACCAGACCGTCGACGGCCAGCCGGTCCATCACGGTGGCGAGCTCCACACGCTGCGTCATGGGCCCGAGTGTTGGGCATGACGGCCCCACAGCCAAGGGGCGTGCCACGAGATCGGGACATCCGGTGCCGTCCACGGTGCAGGGCGGTGGGGCTGTTCCCCATGAACGGGAAGCCGGTCCGACAACCGGCCCATCAGGAGCCGGAGTTCCGCATCCGCATCCGAACCGCGCGGGCTCAGGCCGCCGTGACCACGTCGCCGCGGATCGCCGCGGCCCACTCGACCACCAACAGCTCGTACTCCGCCCGCTCCTGGGCCGACAGGGAGCCGCCGGCGCGCAGCCACAACGACCGTATCCGGTCGTTTAACTCGGCGGCGGACAGCACGGAACCAGGAGTATGGGAATCGGGGGACATGGCCCAAGCCTAGGCGCAGAGACTGACACTGCGCTACCGACCCGCTACGCGCTCCGCTATGGGCTTGGTCACGGTTGATCGATCAATTGGGCGGAGAGCCAGGAGAGTTCGGCGTCGGTCCACCGTCGTGGAGTTGGACGTGGTCGAGGAAGCCCACGTCCCCGCCGGGATCGCCGTCGCTGGACGGCTCGCGGGATCAGCCCGCCGACTCCGCGGCGTGCGGGCTCAGGGCGCCCGTCGCGACGAGGGCGATGATCACGACGCCGAGGGCGACGCGGTAGTAGACGAACGGCATGAAGGACTTGGTGCTGATGAACTTCATGAACCATGCGATGACGGCGTACCCGGACACGAACGCGATCACCGTCGCGAAGAGCGTCGGCGGCCAGTCCACATGGCCGCCCTCCAGCGCGTCCTTCGTCTCGAAGATCCCGGAGGCCAGGACCGCGGGAATGGCGAGGAGGAACGAGTAACGGGCCGCGGCCTCGCGCTTGTAGCCCATGAACAGGCCGCCGCTGATCGTCGCGCCCGAGCGGGAGACGCCGGGGATGAGGGCGCAGGCCTGGCAGAGACCGAAGATCAGGCCGTCCCTGACGCCCAGGTTCTCCAGCTTCTTGCGCTGCTTGGGTGCGCGGTGCTTCCCGCCCGTCTCGTCGCGTGCCGCCAGCCGGTCGGCGATGCCTATGACGACACCGATCACGACGAGCATGGTCGCGGTGATCCGCAGGTCGCGGAACGGGCCCTCGATCTGGTCCTTGAGTGTGAGCCCCAGCACTCCGATCGGAATCGAGCCCACGATCACCAGCCAGCCCATCTGGGCGTCGTGGTCCTTGCGCATCTCCTTGTTGTAGAGCGACTTCGACCAGGCCGCGATGATCCGCCCGATGTCCTTGCGGAAGTAGATCAGCACCGCTGTCTCCGTGCCGATCTGGGTGATCGCGGTGAACGCGGCCCCCGGGTCCTTCCAGCCCGAGAAGGCCGCGGTCAGCCGCAGATGCGCGCTGGAGGAGACGGGAAGGAACTCGGTCAGCCCCTGGACGAGTCCGAGGATGAGGGATTCAAACCAAGACATGAGGTTATGGAGTCCAAGTGCCGATCGGTGCGGGGCACGCGGTCGGCGGCCCGCCTAACGCGCGTGATCAAGAGGGTGTGTGAAGGAAGGGTAGCGGTCCCCGCGGACAGGCCCGCCACAGGGTCCGGTCCTGGGCGGCGGGCCTTTCGCGGGGTCGGATCCGCAGGCACGGCCCTCTCTCCGAGCGGGGTCTCCCCCGGGGCGGGCCGCTCAACGGCCGCGTGGGGTCCGCGTCTCGGCGTCGGTCCCGACGCGCTCTCCGCGGCGTCGGGCCGCTCTGGTTGCTCCTTGCTGGTTGCTCTTGGCGGTGGGCTGCTCGCGGGCCGGGTCCCCGGTGGCGGACCTGTCGCAGGGGGTGGCCCCCGGGGCGGACCGGCCGTCGCGGGGCCGGTCATGGGCGGTGGGCCTCAAGCGGAGGGGCGGTCAGCGGCGGTGGGCTGCTCGCGGGCCGGGTCCCGGGCGGCGGCTCTCTCAGGGCGCGGATTCCTCCCGGCGGCGCGTTCGCGCGGTTCCCCACCGGCGGGCGCCCGTTCGCGGGGTTCTCGTCCCGGCGGCGGCCCGTTCGCAGGGTCCGCTCCCGGGCGGCAGCCCGCTCGCGGGGGCGTGGCCCCGGCCCGGGTCCGTCGTGGCGGTTCCGTGGGTGGCCTGTGACCTCGTTCGTCGGTCGCAACCGGATGGTTGACCGGCGCCCGGCCGCCGCATACTTTTGCTGCCGAGCGGAAAGCGCTTGCTGCCGGTTTCAAGAGGAGTGCTGATCACGCCCATGTCCCCATCCGCTCCGTCCGAGCCGTCCGCACCCTCCCTCGCGCCCCTCGACGGCCGTCGCATCCGGGCGGCCGTCATCGGTACCGGTGCGATTGGGCGCGGTTCCCATCTGCCCGCCCTCCAGCAGCTCGCCGCCGAGGGGGAGACCGAGGTGGTCGCGGCCGTTGACATCGATGCCGCGGCGGTCGAGGCGTTCTGCGCGGAAGGCGGGGTTCCGCACCCCTACACCGACCTGGAGCGGATGCTCGCGGAGCAGCGCCCCGACCTGGTGACCATCTGCACCCCGCCGACCCTGCACCGCGAGCAGAGCGTGGCCGCGCTGCGGGCCGGCGCCTGGGTGTGGTGCGAGAAGCCGCCGGTGCCGACCCTCGCCGACTACGACGCCGTGGAGGCGGAGGAGGGGACCGGGGGCGGGCCCTACGCGTCGATCGTCTTCCAGCACCGCTTCGGCTCCGGCACCCGGCACGTCCGGCGGCTGCTCGACGCGGGGGCTCTCGGCCGGCCGCTGGTCGCGCACTGCCAGACCACCTGGTACCGGGACGGCGCCTACTACGCCGTGCCCTGGCGGGGCCGCTGGGAGACCGAGGGCGGCGGTCCCGCGATGGGCCACGGGATCCACCAGATGGACCTCCTCCTCGACCTGCTCGGGCCGTGGAGCGAGGTGCGGGCCATGGCCGGCCGGCTCGTCCACGACGTCGAGACGGAGGACGTGTCCACCGCCCTGCTCCGCTTCGACAGCGGCGCGATGGCGACGATCGTCAACAGCGTCCTCAGTCCCGACGAGGTCAGCCGTATCCGTATCGACTGCGAGCGCGCCACGGTCGAGCTCACCCACCTCTACGGCCATTCGAACGCCAACTGGCGCATCACCCCGGCCCCCGACACGGGCGGTGACGAGGTGGCCGCCTGGCAGGACTTCGGTCCGGACGTGCCCAGTTCGCACCTCGCGCAGCTGCGCGAGCTGGTCGCCAGCATGCGCGCCGGTGAGCGGCCGCGCAGCAGCGGTGCCGACGGGCGCACCAGCCTGGAGCTGGTCACCGCGCTGTACAAGTCGGCGTTCACCGACACGACGGTCAGGCGCGGGGAGATCGGCCCCGGTGACCCGTACTACACCGCCCTGCACGGCGGCGCCCCCGGCTGGGCGCCGGGCACCGTCCCGGCGGACGTGGAGGTGCCCGCATGACGACGGCCCTGCGTCTCGTGCACGCTCACGGCGACCGCATCACGGTGACCGATCCGGCCACCGGTGTCGAACTGCTCGCCTACGTCTACCGGCCGGAGGCGGCCTGGGAGGCGCCGAAGCCGTACATCCACCCGATGCGGACGCTCAAGGGCGATGTCGTCACCGACTACCGCCCCAACGACCACCGCTGGCACAAGGGCCTGTCCCTCACCGCGTCCCACCTCTCGGGCGCGAACCTGTGGGGCGGCAACTCCTACGTCCACGGGGAGGGGTACCTCGCGATCCCCGAACGGGTCGGCTCGATGGCCCACGTCGGCTTCGACGAGGTCTCCGCGGACGGCGGGGGTGCGGTCGTCGCCGAGCGGCTGACCTGGCATCCGTACGGCGGCGAGCTGTGGGCCGAGGAGACCCGTCGGATCGAGGTGCGCGACCTCGACCGGGAGTCCGGTTCCTGGGCGCTGACCTGGACGACCGCCGTCACCAACCGGCGCGACGAGCCGCTGCGCTTCGGCAGCCCGACCACCGCCGGACGTGAACTGGCGGGCTACACCGGCCTGTTCTGGCGCGGCCCGCGCGCCTTCCGCGACGGCCGGATCATCGGCCCCGAAGGCGAGGGCCCGGAACTGATGGCCTCGCAGAGCAGCTGGCTCGCGGTCTCCGGCGAGCACGACGGCACCGACGGGTTCGCCACCGTGGTCGTCGAGCACGCGCCCGAGAACGACCACTCCGGCGCCGGGGGAGCCCACCCCGCCCACTGGTTCGTCCGCAACGAGCCCTGGGCGGGCATCGCCCCCTCCTGGGCCTTCTTCGACGAGCTGGAACTCGCGCCGGGCGACACCCTCACCCGCCGCTACCGCGTGGTCGTGGCCGACGGCGCCTGGGGGCGGGAGGAGATCGCCTCGTACCTGAAGGCGCACCCCTGGTGACCGCGTACCAGGGCCTCCCCGGCGGGGTCGCCGTCTCGCGTCTGTGCGTGTACGACTGGCCCGCGGCCGACGGTCTGCACGGCGGAACCCCCCATCTCCACCTGGCCTGTTCGGAGGGGTACGTCGTCACGGGCGGCCGGGGTGCGGTGCAGACCCTGACGGTCTCCGGGTACGAGGTCACGCCCCTCGCGCCCGGTACGGTCGCCTGGTTCACGCCGGGCACCGTCCACCGGCTGGTCAACGAGGGCGACCTGCGCATCACCGTCCTGATGCAGAACAGCGGCCTCCCGGAGGCGGGCGACGCGGTCCTCACGCTGCCCCCGGAGTACCTGGCCGACCCGGAGACGTACGCGGCCGCGACCGTCGTCCCGGCCGGCGCGCCCGAGGAGGAACAGGTCCGGATCGCCCGCGCGCGGCGCGATCTCGCCCTGGAGGGCTACCGTGCCCTGCGGGAGGCTCCCGAGGGGCTCGCCGCGTTCCACCGCGCGGCCGCGGCTCTCGTACGGCCCCGGCTCGCCGAGTGGCGTGACCGCTGGGAGCGTGGCGCGCGGGCGGCGGCCGAGGCCACGGGGGAGCATCTGGACCGGCTGGCGGACGGCGACGTCTTCCACCTCGCGGACGCCGTCGTACGGGCCGAACAGCCGTCTGTGTACGGGAAGTTCGGGATGTGCGGGCGGCTGGACGTGTACCGGTCGGCCCAGTGATGTCACACCCTCGGTGCACAATGCCGGGCCATGACGCACTCCACGACCGACTGGTCAAAGCTCTCGCACGCCTACGGGCCCGCTGACGACATCCCGGGCCTCTTCGCCCGGCTCGACGGCGGCCCCGGGGACAAGGAGGTCTGGCACGAGCTCTGGTCGTCGCTGTGCCATCAGGGCAGTGTCTACAGCGCGAGCTTCGCGGCCCTGCCGGTTCTCACCGACATCGCCGTGGGCCGTGCTCCCGGCGGCAGGGACGACGCGGTGTCGCTGGCCGGGTTCATCGTCGCCGAGGCGGACCCGGAGGACCGGACCCGTTATGCGGGTGAGATCGCGGAGCTGCTGGTGGTGGGCCGGGAGTGCCTGGCGAAGGCGCCGGCCGACGATCCGAAGAACTATGTCTATCTGGTGCAGTTCCTGCTCGCCTTCGAGGGCGTCCCCTTCTGGTCCCGGGAGCTGGAGCCGCTCCTCGAGGAGTTCGAGGCCGGCTGTCCGGAGTGCGGGGACACCACCGTCGTCATGGTGGGGGAGTACCGCGAGGACTGCGAGGCCGAGCTGCACCCGGCCGACCCCGCCGGGCTGACCGGGATCGGCGCCCGGCTGCACTCGATGGCCCTCGCGGCCGGGCAGACCGAGGTGGCCGGGTGGCTGCTGTACCTCTTCGGCGGGGTGACCTGTATCGCGTGCGAGACCGTGTTCGGCCTCGCGGAGAGCGCCGAGGCGGAAGGCTGACGGGACTTTCGACACACGACCTAAGCTTGTCCTACCTTCCAAGTGTGGGTCCGAGCTGGTCATTCGTAAGATCGGCGGACCCGGGGTTCTGGGTATGGCTGTGAGCTTGTCGCCGTTG
>NZ_JBEOWF010000050.1:0-85608 GCF_040295925.1 Streptomyces sp. NPDC002588 | reverse complement strand
GTCGCAATCCACACCAGGCCAGAAGGCCCTCACCTATTTCAAGATCCCTCAGCCGAGATCTGCCTCACCCGTCCACAACCTCCCGGGACAGAACAGCTAGGGCCGCAGCACCAGGCCGTGGGCGCGGCGGCCGCAGCCGCGTACCTCGCATCGCTCCGCTCCGCTTCGCCGATGGCGAGCCGCACCTGTCCAGTGCGACGACGCGGACGTCCAGTCCAGAGATCCTCGAGGGCCGTACCGCACCTTTAGCGTGGCGGCGCAGGTCGCGTTTCGCCAACCGGCCACGGAGGATCGGAGGAGCGGTATGACTAGTCTGGTCGAGGCGGCGGAGTTCTCGCCGGCTGTCTCCGAGGCGGACACGCCCACGGACACACTCCAGGAGACGGACCTGCTCCAGGAGGACATGCACGACGCGGCGCGGCCCGATCTGCGGGAGTACGCCGCCCGGTTACGGCTCGTCAAGGACCAGGCACTCGACGGTCCCGGGGACGCCGCGACCGCCAAGCAGTGGGCCGCGGGAAAGCTCACGGTCCGCGAGCGCCTCGCCCTGCTCTTCGACGAGGGGTCGTTCCAGGAGGTCGAGCCGTTGCGACGGCACCGGGCCTCGGCGTTCGGGATGGCCGACCGCCGCCCGTACACCGACGGCGTCGTCACCGGGTGGGGAACCGTGCACGGGCAGACCGTGTTCGCGTACGCGCACGACTTCCGGATCTTCGGCGGCGCGCTGGGCGAGGCCCACGCCGAGAAGATCCACAAAGTGATGGACATGGCCCTGTCCGCCGGGGCGCCGCTGGTGAGCCTCAGTGACGGTGCGGGCGCCCGGATCCAGGAGGGGGTCACCGCCCTCGCCGGGTACGGCGGCATCTTCCGGCGCTGTGCGCAGGCCTCCGGGGTGATACCGCAGATCAGTGTGGTGCTCGGGCCCTGCGCGGGCGGGGCCGCGTACGCCACCGCGCTGACGGACTTCGTCTTCATGGTGCAGGACACCTCACGGATGTTCATCACCGGTCCCGATGTGATCCAGGCCGTGACCGGCGAGGTCATCAGCCACGAGGAGCTCGGCGGCGCGGGTGTGCACGCGGAGAGGTCGGGGGTCGCCGCCTTCACGTACGACAACGAGGCCGACTGCCTGGCGGACGTGCGGTATCTGCTGACGCTGCTGCCGCCCAACAACCGGTCCGTGCCGCAGCAGCACCCCAGCGCCGACCCGCCGGACCGGCGTACGGACTCCCTGCTCGACCTCGTACCGGCCGACCCCCGGGCCAGCTACGACATGACCGAGGTCATCGCCGCGATCGTGGACGACGGCGAGTACCTCGAGGTGCACCAGCGCTGGGCGCCCAACATCGTCTGCGCCTTCGCGCGGCTCGGCGGACAGGTCGTCGGCATCGTCGCCAACCAGCCGGCGCGGCTCGCGGGTGTGCTCGACATCGACGCGTCGGAAAAGGCCGCGCGGTTCGTGCAGACCTGCGACGCCTTCAGCATCCCGATCGTCACGCTCGTGGACGTACCCGGATTCCTGCCCGGCAGGGAGCAGGAGCACGACGGGATCATCCGGCGCGGCGCGAAGCTCCTCTACAGCTACTGCACGGCCACCGTGCCCCGCGTCCAGCTCATCCTGCGCAAGGCGTACGGGGGCGCGTACATCGTGATGGACTCCCGCTCGCTGGGAGCGGATCTGTCCTACGCGTGGCCGGCGAACGAGATCGCCGTGATGGGAGCCGAGGCCGCCGCGAACATCATCTTCCGCCGGGAGATCACCGCGTCGGCCGATCCCGCCGCCACCCGGGAGGGGCGCATCCGGGAGTACCGCGAGGAGCTGATGCACCCGTACTACGCGGCCGAGCGCGGCCTCGTCGACGACGTGATCGACCCCGCCGCCACCCGCGAGGTGCTCATCCGCTCGCTGCGCATGCTGCGCGGCAAGCACGAGTCCCTGCCGGCCCGCAAGCACGGCAACCAGCCGGTGTGACGGCGATGGACGGGATGAACACCACAGCGGACGACGGTGTCCTGCGCGCTGTGCGCGTCGTAGGCGGTCAGGGTGACGCCCGGGAGCGGGCCGCCGTGACGGCGGCCCTCGCGGCGCTCGCGGCGCTGCGCGCGAGCGGGGCGTCCCGGCTGCCCTCCTTCACAGCACCGTGGGTGCGGGACCGCGCCTATCTGGTGCCCACCGCCTGGACCAGTGACCTGGCGCAGGCACCGCGGCGCGCCTGGGTCGTCGAGGTGGGCGAGGAGCGGCTCACCGCCGTGCTCGCGCATCCGGCCCCGGTGCCGGGGAGCGGGTCGGGAAGAGCGAGAGAGACGGGCTGATGCTGCCGGAGAAGGCGAAACTTGGACGCTGGGCTTCGGTACGGGGCCGGATCAGCGAGGTCGACCACGCGTTCGGGGACCCCTGGAGCCCGGACAATCCGCTCGGGTTCGACGGGGTGCTCGCGGCCGCCGGCACGGGAATGCCCGCTCCGGCGGCACTGGACCGCTACGACGGGCTGGCGCTCAATGCCGAGTTCGTGCCCGCGGAACTGGGCGGGCGACTCGACGGCCTTGACGTGACCGGGGCCGTCTTCCGGCCGGTGATGCGGCGGGACGCGCGGCTGGCCGCGGTCGGCGGGATCTCCTCGCTCCTCGCCGCCTTCGTCGTCTGGGCGGGCGGCAACGCCTCGCAGCGGCTGCGCACCTCCGAGGTCCTGCTGGGCGGTGCGCGGCTGGCCATCGCCTGTCACCAGCTGGAGCACGCGAACATCTTCTTCGAGGAGGAGTTCCGCGCCCGCCGGTCCGGCTCGGGCTACCTGCTGTCCGGCCGCAAGCCGGCGATCAACAACCTCGACCACGCCGAGCTGATCCTCGCGTACGCGGCGACCGGTGACGGGGACGGCCCGCAGACGCCCCAGGAGAGTCACTCGCTTTTCCTGCTCGACCGCGCCGAGTTGCCCGACGCCTGGGTGCGCCGGCTCACCAAGGGGCCCGCCGGATCGGGACAACCTCCGCTCACCGGGCTTGAGTTGCTGGACTGCCCGGTGCCCGGTGAGGCCCGGGTGGGCGGTTGGGGACAGGGCGTCGTGGTGGGAGCGAGCGCCTATCCGCTGATCAACGCCACGGTGGCGTCGATGCTGATCGGTCTGGGCGACACGGCGTTGCGCGCGACGCTCCGCTTCCGCACGCACGGGCCGGCCCCGGCCGGGCGGCGGATCAACGAGCGACAGGTGCGTACGGTCGTCAACGGCGCCTTCGCGGATCTGCTGACGGCGGACTGTCTGGCCCTGGTGGCCACCCGGGCGCTGCATCTGCTGCCCGGGGAGTGCGATGTGCTGGCGGCGGCCGCGAAGTACCTGGTGCCGAAGCTGCTGAGCGAGTCCATGTACAGCCTGTCGGTGGTGCTCGGCGGCGCCTTCCACACGGAGGAGGGGCCCAGCACCCTGGTGCGCAAGCATCTTCGGGATCTGGACACGGTCAGCTTCGGCCATGTGGGCAGCGCCGTGTGCCAGACGGTGATCGTGCCGTACCTGCCGCTGCTCGCGGCGGACGCCGAGGCGCTGGAGGCCGCTCGGCCGCCCGCGGGCCTCTTCCGGCCGGGCGACGGGGTTCCGGGGCTGTCCCTGGACCGGCCGGCGCACTTCGGCGGGGCCGACGGGCTGTGGGGGTACGTTTCGCGGGCGTTGGCCGAGGACTCGGTGGGCGCCGGTACCGAGCTGGCCGGGGCCTTCCGGCCGTATGCCGTGCAGCTGGCGGAGGAGATGCGCGACGCGTTGCGGGAGTTCGCGACCCTCGGCCCGGTGGGCGGCGGTGCGGTGCCCGACGCCCGTGGGTTCCCGCTCAGTGAGCGGTACGCGCTCGTTCTGGCGGCGGCCGCCTGCGTCGGGGTGTGGCGGGAGTCCGGCGGCAGCGGCTTTCTGGCCGACCCGGCCTGGCTGCTGTCCGCGCTCGACCGCATCCTGCGCCGGCTCGGGCGGCCGGTGCCCCCGCTGCCGGCGGAGGTCGAGGCCCGGCTCTTCGCGGAGGCCCGGCTGCGCGCCGACTCCCGCATCGGATTCGACCTGTACGGGGCCGAGTTGGCGGGGTGATGCGGTCGCCGCACGGTGCGATCGGTCGCCGCACCGGTGTGGTCCTGCCGCGTCACGACGCCGCTCCGCCGCACCGACCGGGAGGTGGCGGGGCCGCGTCGTTCCGGGGACACGTCCCGGCCCGCGGGCCGGAAACAGCCGGACCGGCCCGACCCGCGCGTCCCCGTGCGGTGAATGTCAGTGAAGTGAGGAGAGACCGATGACCATACCGCCCGTCCGGACCCTTCCCCCGACGTGCTGGGCGCGGACTCCGGCCGAGCTCTGGGAAGTGCTGCGCGACGACCTGGAGACCTGCGGGGTCGGGCTGGTCCAGGCCTCGCTGCGGCAGTGGCGGCTGAACCGCCCGGACGAGGACCGGCTGCGCCGCCTCCTGGGGCGCGATCTGACGCGTTACCAGGCGACGGACAACGAGACGGTGCGGGAACGGTTCGCCGCGTCCCGGGCGCTGCTGCGCTGCGCGGTGGGGGCGGCCGTGGGCATGGCGCCGGAGCATGTGGAGATCGGGTACCACCTCAGCGGCCGGCCGTTCGTCCGCGGCTGCGACCAGGTGGACATCAGCCTGAGCCACACGGCCCACCTGCTCTTCGTCGGCGTCACCTCGCTCGGCCGGATCGGCGTCGACGCGGAGAGCGCCGACCGGGCGCCGAGCGTGGCCGAGCTGGACCGTCACATCTGCACACCGTCCGAGCTGAGGGCGATGGACGGCATCCCGCCTGAGGGCTACGAGGCGCTGGTGCTCCAGCGGTGGATCCTCAAGGAGGCGTACAGCAAGGCGCTGGGCCAGGGACTGCACTTCCCGTTCACGGAGTTCGGCTTCGAGGTGCGGGGCGGCCTGGCGCGGTTGTGCCACAAGGACGGCGCGCGCGTGGAGGACCCCACCTGGACCTTCCACAACCTGCCGCGGACGGACGGGCACCAGGCCGCCGTGGCGCTGCAGGACCTCCGAGCGGGGCACGTCGGGGACACCCGGGTGGGTACGGCCGTGGACCTGCGGACGGCGCGGGCGCTGTGGGGCGACCGGACCGCGTGAAGCGTTCACCCCTTCGCTCGAGGGGGGCTCCAGCCCGTTCGCCCACGCTGGTAGAGGCCAGGTGAGGTGTTCGATCTACAGGAGGACCACGTGGCAGCCAATCATGGCATTGCCGCCAAAATCGGTGGCTGGAGCGCAAGGCATCGGAAGGCAGCCGTGTTCGGCTGGCTGCTGTTCGTGGTGATCGCTTCGATGGGCGGTGCCTTGGGAACGGTCCAGTCCGACGACGTCGACAACGGCGTCGGCGAATCGGGCCGTGCCGCGCGCATTCTGGCCGACGCCGGAATCAAGGCGCCGGCGCAGGAGGTCGTCCTGCTCTCCAGCCCGGATCTGTCCGCCGACAGCGCGCAGTTCAAGAGTGCCGTCGCGGACGTCGAGAGCGCGGTCAAGAGCTCGGACCAGGTCGCCGCGGTGCGTTCCCCGTACGAGACGGGCGCGATCTCCAAGGACGGGCACGCCGTCCTGGTCGGCTACACGATGAAGGAGGGGCGCCAGGAGGCGGCCAAGACGATCGGTGAGGTCCTGGACTCGGTGACCGCGGCCGCGGCCGGGCACAAGGATGTGAAGGCCGAGCTGTACGGCGAGGCGACCGCGCAGAAGTCGCTCACCGACACCACCAACGAGGACCTCGCGGGCGCCGAGTACGCGGCTGTGCCGCTGGCTCTCGGCATTCTGCTCGTGGCGTTCGGCGCGCTGGTGGCCAGTGTGCTGCCGGTGGTGCTGGCGCTCACGGCGACGGCCGGCGCGTACGGTCTGCTGGCGTTCAGCAGCCACCTGATCCCCTCCGACATCAACGCCAACGTGGTGCTGATGCTGGTGGGTCTGGCGGTCGGCGTCGACTACAGCCTGTTCTATCTGCGCCGGGAGCGCGAGGAGCGCGCCGCGGGCCGCAGCGCGGACGACGCCCTGCGCATCGCGGCGGCCACCTCGGGCCGCGCCGTCGTCGTGTCCGGCATCACCGTCGTGCTCGCCATGTCGGGCATGTTCCTGACGGGCATCGCGACGTTCAAGGCGATGGGCGCCGCGTCGATCGCCGCCGTGGTCGTGGCCGTGGCGGGTTCCGTGACGGTGCTGCCCGCGCTGTTGTCGATGCTCGGTGACCGGGTCGAGAAGGGCCGTGTCCCGCTGCTGGGCCGCAGGCGTTCGGCGAACGAGGACAGCCGCTTCTGGCGCGTGCTCAGCGACAAGGTGCTGCGCTTCCCGCTCGCCGCGGCGGCCATCGCCACGGTCGCGCTGCTGGGTCTGGCGGCACCGGTGCTCCACATGGAGACGGCGATGCCGAGCGTCACGCAGGACCTCGACCCCGACACCCCGTTCGTCCAGGCGGCGAGCCACATCGACAAGGAGTTCACCGGCAACGCGACGACGGCGAAGATCGTGGTGGCGACCGCCGACGCCGACAGCGGCGAGGTGACGCGCGCCATCGACGAGTTCAAGACCAAGGCGATCGCCAGCGGCAAGCTCTTCGACCCCATCGAGGTCACCAGGCACCGTCAGGGTGTCGTCGAGATCGAGGTCCCGATGGCCGGCCGCGGCGCGGACGGACCGAGCGTCGCGGCGCTGAACGTGCTGCGCGACTCGGTGGTGCCGCAGACGTTCGGTGCGGTGAAGGGCACCGAGACCGCCGTCACCGGGGTCACGGCGCAGTCGGTGGACTTCAACAGCCAGCTGAAGCGCAGCGTCGTACCGGTGCTGGCGTTCGTCCTGGTGCTGGCCTTCCTGCTGATGCTCACCACCTTCCGTTCGCTGGCCATCGCGGCCACCGCCATGGTGCTCAACCTGCTGTCCGTGGGCGCCGCGTACGGCGTGCTGACGCTGGTCTTCCAGGACGGCGTCGGGCTGTCCCTGACCGGCGGCCACTCCAGCGGGCCGATCGCCTCCTGGCTGCCGCTGTTCCTCTTCGTGATCCTGTTCGGACTGAGCATGGACTACCACGTGTTCGTGGTCTCCCGGATCCGGGAGGCGTACGACCGCGGGGCCGACACCCGGTCCGCGATCGCGCACGGGCTGCGCTCCACGGCCGGTGTGATCACCGCCGCGGCGCTGATCATGGTGGGTGTCTTCGCGGTCTTCGCCACTCTGTCCGTGCAGTCCATCAAGCAGATGGGCGTCGGCCTCGCCGTGGCCGTGCTGCTCGACGCCACGATCATCCGTGCCGTCCTGCTGCCCGCGGTGATGGCGCTGCTCGGCAACGCCAACTGGTACCTGCCGCGTTGGCTGTCCTGGCTGCCCGACCTCTCGCACTCCGAGAGCGGTGACGAGGCCCCGGCCCCGGCTTCCGGCAAACAGAGCGCCCCGGTGGCCGCACAGCCGGTGGCCATCAGGTCTCCGAAGGAGATGACACAGTGACGGAGCCCTCAAGAGGCATCCTGGGCACGGTGGGCAACACTCCACTCGTCGAACTGAACGGTCTGATGCGCCGTTCCAGCATCCGGGTGTTCGCCAAGATGGAACGCTTCAACCCGGGCGGCAGCATCAAGGACCGCTCCGCCCTCAACATGCTGCTGGGCAAGATCCGGGCGGGCGAGCTGATTCCCGGTCTGTCCACGGTCGTCGAGTCCAGCTCGGGCAACCTGGCCATCGGCGTCGCACAGATCTGCCGGTACTTCGGACTGCGCTTCATCTGTGTGGTGGACGCCAAGACCACCGCGCAGAACCTGGCGATCCTGACGGCGTACGGCGTGACCATCGAGATGGTGAACCGGCCGGACGCCGACGGCGAGTATCTGCCGGCCCGCATCCAGCGGGTCAAGAGTCTGCTCGCCGAGATCCCGCACTCGTACTGCCCCAACCAGTACGCCAATCCGCTCAACTCGGCCGCGCACGAGGAAACCATGCGGGAGGTGTCGGAGGCGCTGCACGGCCGGGTGGACTACGTGTTCTGCCCGACGAGCACCTGCGGCACCATGACCGGAGCGGCCCGCTACATTCGCAAGAACGGCCTGCGGACCAAGGTCGTCGCCGTCGACGCGGTGGGGAGCGTGCTCTTCGGGCAGGCTCCCACCCGGCGGCTCATCCCCGGGCACGGGGCGTCGATCATCCCTCCCCTGCTGGATCCGAGCGCCGCGGACATGGTCGTCCATGTCTCGGACCTCGAATGCGTGGTGGGCTGCCGACGGCTCGTCGAGGACGAGGCGATCCTCGCCGGCGGCTCCTCCGGTGCCGCGGTGGCCGCGCTGGAGAAGGTCCGGGACACCATCCCCGCCGGTTCGCACTGCGTCCTGGTCTTCCCCGACGGCGGAGACCGCTACCTCGACACCATCTACTCGGACGCGTGGGTGGAGCAGCAGTTCGGCGAGGTCGGTCATCTGTGGAAGAAGCTGGAGACGACGGGAGCGGCTCGGTGCTGATCATCGGACACGACGACGTACGCGATCTTCTGGCGGGCCGCGAGAAGGAAGTGATCGACGCGGTCCGCAGGGCGTACGTCCTGCACGACGAGGGGCGCAGCGCGGTCCCGCACTCGGTGTTCCTGCGCTTCCCGGGCAAGCCGCGCGACCGCATCATCGGCCTGCCGGCCTTCCTCGACGGCGACGGCGACAGCGACGGAACGTCACCGGACAGTGCTGCGGCGGGCTTCAAGTGGGTGTCGTCCTTCCCGGGGAACCTCGCCGAGGGACTGCCCCGGGCGAACGCGGCGATCGTGATGAACTCGCTGCGCACCGGCCGCCCGGAGGCCCTCGTCGAGGGCTCGCTGATCTCCGCGTCGCGCACCGGGGCGAGTGCCGCGCTGGCCGCCTCGGTCCTGCTGGAGGGCACACCGGCCGCCACCGCGGCGCTGGTCGGCACCGGCCCGATCAACCTGGAGGTGCTGCGTTTCCTCGCCGTCACCGTCCCGAGCCTGGCCTCGGTGACGGTGTTCGACCTCCTGCCCGAGCGGGCCGAGGAGTTCACGCGCCTCGCCGCCGCGGTGGCCCCGGCGGTCCAGGTGTCGGCGGCCGCCACGATCGAGGAGGCGCTGGCGGGCCGGAGCCTTGTCTCCATCGCGACGACCGCGGCCGCCCCGCACATGGATCTGCGGCATGTCGACCCCGGAGCGGTGGTGCTCCATGTCTCCCTGCGTGACCTGGAGGCACAGGCGATCCTCGACCACCACAACATCGTGGACGACGCCGACCACGTCTGCCGGGAGCAGACCTCTCTGCACCTGGCGCAGGAGCGTTCCGGCAACCGGGACTTCATCGACGCGTCCATCGGCGCGCTGCTGCGAGGCACCGCCGACTTCCGCCCCGACCCGGACAAGGTGACGGTCTTCTCGCCCTTCGGCCTGGGTGCGCTGGACATCGCCGTGGCCCAGCTGGTGCGCGCCGCGGCGCTGCGCGAGGGGCGCGGCACCCGGGTGGAGGGCTTCCTGCCCGCGCAGTGAGGCGTCCGCGGCGGCACGGCCGCCGGCGCGTCCGCCACTTCCCGACTCAGGAAAGGGTCACAAGCAATGCTCGTATCCGAACTGCCCGGCCAGACACTGCCCGTGCTCATCGAGGGCGACGGCGACGGCCTGCCGGTCCACGAGGTGATCGCCGCCGAGCGCACCAAGATCCGTGAACTGCTCACCACGCACGGCGCGGTGCTCTTCCGCGGGATCGGCGAAGGGGGTGTCGAGGCCCTGGACGCCGCGGTGCGCGCGCTGTCCGGCAAGCCGCTGAACTACACCGAGCGCTCCTCGCAGCGCACCACGATCAAGGGCCGGGTCTACACATCCACCGAGTACCCGGCCACCGAGGAGATCTTCCTGCACAACGAGTGCTCGTACCAGCTGAGCTGGCCGAACGTCGTGTACTTCACGTGCCTCGCGGAGCCCACCAGCCAGGGCGCGACACCGCTGGCCGACATCCGGCAGGTGTACCGCAACATCGACCCCGAGGTGCGGGAGGAGTTCCGCAGGCGCGGCTGGATGTACGTCCGCAACTTCCTCGGCGAGGAGATGGGCGGCACCTGGCAGTACTTCTACGACACCGAGAGCCGCGCGGAGGTCGAGGAGTACTGCAAGGGCCAGGGCATCGACGTGGAATGGCGCGGTGCCGACGGGCTGCGCACACGCGCGGTGCGCAAGGCGATCCACACCCATCCGGTGACGGGCGAGGAGGTCTGGTTCAACCACGCCACGTTCTTCCACGTGACGACGCTGTCGGCGGACTACCGGGACGCCCTGCTGGAGATGTACGCCGAGGACGACCTGCCGAGCAACACGTACTACGGCGACGGCGGCCGGATCCCGGACGACGTGATGGACCACCTCAGGGCGGCCTACCGCTCGGCCTACACGCGGTTCGACTGGCGGCAGGGCGATCTGCTGGTGCTGGACAACATGCTGACCGCGCACGCGCGCGAGCCGTTCACCGGCCCGCGGAAGATCGCGATCTCGATGGCGGAGGCATCGGGCGAGGAGCCGGCGGGTGCCTGAGGGCGGCGGCGCCCGAGGCGGTGCGCCGGCGGGTGGCCGGGGCGCGGTGACCGCGCTGGCCGTACGCCTCACCGGGCCCGCCGACCTCGGCGCGGTGACCCGGTACGAGTCCGACCCCGGGGCGGCGGGCTGGCTGGGCGTGAAGGGGCTCGCCTGGCACGAGCGGGCGCTGGCCGACCCGGACCAGGAGCATCTGCTGGCCGAGGTGGACGGCGAGCCGGCCGGGTTCGTCGTCCTGGCCGGGCTGCGCGAGACAGCGGGCACCGTCGAACTGCGGCGCATCGTGGTGGGGCCCGCCTTCCAGGGCAGGGGTCTCGGCCGGAGGATGTTCCGGACCGCCGTGGCGCGAGCGCACGGCCTGCACGGCGCCCACCGTGTCTGGCTCGACGTCAAACCGGGCAACGTCCGGGCACGGGCGCTGTACACCTCGGAGGGCTTCATCGAGAACGGCACGATCGCGGGTCCTCCGGAGGACCCGGAGGACCTCATCCTGATGATTCACGACGCCAGGTAGACGGGTTGCCCCTGGCCGGGGTCGATGCCCTCGTGGTCCCCATCCACGAGGGCTTCGGCCGTCAGCCGGAAGTGTCCGTCGTCGGTGAGGCCCGCCCGCAGCACGCCCCCGACCTGCTCCAACCGCACCGTCAGATTCCCCAGACCACTCCCGCCCCCCTCACCCGGCGGACGCTCCGGAGCGACCACCACCCCGTCGTTCACCACCTCCAGACGCACCACACCCTCCGACTCCACCACCCGGATCACACACCGCTGCGCCCGACTGTGCCGCAGCACATTCGTCACCGCCTCCCGCAACACCGTCGCCAGCACCGTGTCCAACCGGCCCGGCAACCCCCCACACCCCACCTCCAACTCCACCGCGATGTCCGCCGCCCCCAACACCGACCGCGCCGAATCCGCCTCCGCCTCCAACGACATCTCCCGATACCCACTCGCCACCAACCGCACATCCGCCAACGCCTGCCGCGAGATCGCCAGCATCTCCGCCACCTCCACCCGCGCCCGATCCGGCACCCGAGGCAACAACCGATACGTCAACTCCGACTTCAACGTGATCGCCGACAGACTGAACCCCAGCAGATCATGCAGATCACGCGCCACCCGCAACCGCTCCCGCATCACCGCCAACCGCGCCAACTCCCCCCGTGAGGCCCGGACTTCGACGACGGAGGCGGACAGTCTGCTCATCCCGTACACCACCAGGCCGGTCAGCAGCGGAGCGGTCACCGTGTAGACGGTGTCGATCGTGCCGAGGTGCTGCGCGTAGGTCAGCGGCACCATGGCGGCGACGACGGCCGCGAACAGGGCCCAGCCCGCCCAGCCCTCGACGAGCAGCAGCAGCGAGCCGGCCAGAAAGCCCGCGACGGCGTCCCAGGCCCAGCCGAACCACAGGAGCGGGACATAGGTGACGACGGCCTGGACGCCGAGCGTGAGGCCGGCCCGCCGGCGCCACCGGGCGCGGGCCCGTACGGACGAGTGCAGCAGCTGGAGGACGAGGACGGCCGCCACGGCGGCCGCGAGCCCCACGAGCACGGGGGTGCCGGGCTTGGTGGCCAGAACGTTGAGGACGGTCATCACGAGGAAGCCGCAGAACACGATCTGGGTGATGAGCCAGGCGAGCCGCGGCGCGGAGACATCGGTCAACGCGTCCTCGTGGGGGTGCGGCGCGAGCTCCGGTACGGGTGCGTCGGCCGTCTCCGCGCGTGCGCGGCGGGCCGGGTCGCCGCGGCCCGGCGTGTCATTCGGGATCTCCGCGCGGACGCGGAAGTGTCCGTCGTCGGTGAGGCCCGCCCGCAGCACGCCCCCGACCTGCTCCAACCGCACCGTCAGATTCCCCAGACCACTCCCGCCCCCCTCACCCGGCGGACGCTCCGGAGCGACCACCACCCCGTCGTTCACCACCTCCAGACGCACCACACCCTCCGACTCCACCACCCGGATCACACACCGCTGCGCCCGACTGTGCCGCAGCACATTCGTCACCGCCTCCCGCAACACCGTCGCCAGCACCGTGTCCAACCGGCCCGGCAACCCCCCACACCCCACCTCCAACTCCACCGCGATGTCCGCCGCCCCCAACACCGACCGCGCCGAATCCGCCTCCGCCTCCAACGACATCTCCCGATACCCACTCGCCACCAACCGCACATCCGCCAACGCCTGCCGCGAGATCGCCAGCATCTCCGCCACCTCCACCCGCGCCCGATCCGGCACCCGAGGCAACAACCGATACGTCAACTCCGACTTCAACGTGATCGCCGACAGACTGAACCCCAGCAGATCATGCAGATCACGCGCCACCCGCAACCGCTCCCGCATCACCGCCAACCGCGCCAACTCCCCCCGCGTGACCTCCACCTGGGCCACCGAGGAGGAGAGCCGGCTCATCCCGTACACGACGAGACCGGTGAGGCATCCGGAGATGACCAGATAACTGGCCCACGGGGCGCTGGATCCGCGCAGCAGCGGCAATGGCGCGATGCTGACGGCGACGGCCGCGAACAGGGCCCAGCCGGCCCAGCCCTCGACGAGCAGCAGGACCGACCCCGACAGGAAGCCGGTCATGCTTCCCCAGGGCGTGTCGAGCCAGGCCAGGGGAAGATAGGTGACGACCGCCTGGGCGGTCAGGCTCAGCGCCTGGTGCCGTCTCGGGCGGCTACGCGCGTAGGGTGACATGTGCCAGAGGTGCAGGGCGAACGCCGCACCCACGCAGGCGAAGGACGCGATCAGGGCCGGGGCGCCGGCCTGGAGCGCGAGCAGGTTGAGCACGGTGGCGAGCAGGTAGCCACAGAAGACGACCAGTGCGATCGTCCGCGCGAGCTGTGGTGCTGTGACGCCGGGCATCGAGCCTCCGCCAACACGAAGTGGTCCGACCGCGCGTGGTCGGGCCAGCCGACAGGACAGGTTTGTCAGTATCTCCGACGCACCTTGGTGTCGGCCTGAAACCGTTGGGCGACTATGCGCCGTGCCTGTGGGCCCGTTCCGGCCAGTCGGCGCCGTTCGCCGGGCTCCAGGGCTGGTCGGCGCGGCTTGCCTCGCTGGTGGCGCGGCGGCCGACGGCCATCTCCCCCACGCTGGACTCGGCCCGCCAGTCGGTGGCGAAGACCCGGGCCGCCACCTCCACGTCACCGGTCGCGACGGCACACGAGGCGAGCCCCATGGCTTCGCTGACCAGATACAGCGTCTGCATCACCACCCCCACGTGTTTCAGGATCAACGCGTAGCCCAGGCCGCCGTATTCGGGCAGCACCCGGCCGAACCGGGCGGTCATCGTGATCAGCAGCGGGGGCGAGGACAGTGCGTCGATGGCGAAGCGGCCACAGGTCAGCAGCTCCTCGGCCGGCTCGGAGCCGATCCGTTCGAGGCGGTGCCCGAGCGGGTCGTAGCGGTAGACGCCCCGGGGGATGCCTGTACACGCGACGACCGTGAGGTAGAACTCCAGCTCGTAGGCGGAGCCGGCGCTGGGGTAGGGGCGGTCGCTGAGTGTCCTGGCCGGGCCCCCCAACCCGACCGGCGCCCCGGTGCGCAGGGCGCGCACCCGCAGGCAGCGGTAGAGCAGTTCGCCGATCTCACGTGCCGTCAGCGGGGCCTGCTGGTACGAGCGGGTGGAGTGCCGCCGCTCCAGGGCCACGCTCAACGGCGGGTCCTCGGGGACGACGTCGTCCCATTCCGGACGGTGCAGCGCGATCGTCTCGTTCCGCCCGGAGAGTCGCACGGCCGGTTCGGGCAGCTGATCCGCGTTCGGTTCACCGATCGCGCCGATGACGTCGTCGTGCCGACCGAGCCGGCTGCGGGTGTGGAACATCAGGGCGTTCGGCGTCCAGCCCGCCAGCGCCGGATCGGTGTCCTCGGCGAACTCCGGGGGAAACACGCCGTCTTCGGCGTCCGACTGCACCAGCATCCCGGCGGCCAGGAGATAGGAAAGGGCTTCGTGGGCAAGCTCCCGGGCCTGTCCCCAGGCCTTCGCCGCGTCCTCGGGCCGCGTGGCCGACGCCAGCAGCGCGAGCAGGGGCAGCGCCTCGGCGCGGTGCAGCTCCACGCGGTGCAGCGCCAGGGGCGATTCGACGACGAAGCCGCGGCCGTCGCTGCGCAGCACGGCGAACCGGGAGAGTTTCAGCAGGCGGTCGGCGGGGAGGGCGACGGGCTCGAACACGGCGTGCGGCGAGAGCGGGACGGCGGAGAGCAGCGGCTGTCCGCCGTCCAGGTCCAGGGACCGTACGATCAGCGGCTGGAGTTCGGAGAGCGCCCGCATCAGCAGGGTCTGCCGGCCGCTCCCACCGCGCCCGGCCCGGAGAGCGTTCTCCAGGTGGACCGGGCCGAAGCTCATCCGGCGCAGTGCCTCGCGCACCACCGGCTCCGGCCGTTCCAGCACGGTTTCGCCCCAGCGGTTGTGCAGGACGAGCCCTTCGCCCGAGGGCGACTCCTCCACGGTGACGTCCTCGCGCAGCGACCAGAGGGCGTGGGAGGGCTCGGACCGTGTGTCGGGTGGACCGGAGGACCACATGGGGGCTCCTGCATGCGTCGGGAAGGAATGCGGACGGCCGGGCGGCAGAGCTGCCGCCCGGCGGCCCTCGGAGGGAGGGAGGATCGGATCTGCCGCGGGGAACTGCTGGGCGTGTCGCTGGGAAGATTCCCGGTCGTCAGGACCCGGGAACGAGTGACCTAGGCGTCCGCGATGCAGAAGGTCAGCAGCGCGGTGCCGAGATCTACGGAGCGATCGAGGTGCTCGACGACCAGTCCGGAGCGGCCGGGGGCGGCCTCGGCACCCAGCCAGGGCATGTACGCGCCGGCCTCGGCGTCGGTCGTCACGGCGTCGGAGAAGTCCTTGACAAGCATGTGTCCACCTTCGGGGCGCTCAGCTCAATGGAGTCTCCAGAATTGGGCCGACGAGCCTCTCGGCAACAGTGAAATCTTCACGTGCCGCCCGTGGATTCTTAACGGCACTAGTCATGAAGCGATAACTGGGCCCCGAGCGCCTCTCCTTGGAGACTCGACCGGTATTAGGGCCCTCCTCGTGGACGGCCTTCGAACCGCTATCGAGGAGTGGGTATGGAGATCAGGCTCCTGGGCCAGCTGACGGCACGGGTCAACCACCGGTCCATCGTGCCGAGCGCGGCGAAGCCGCGTCAGGTCCTCTCGCTGCTGGCCCTGCACCCCGGCCGGGTGGTCACCGTGTCGACCCTCCTGGAGGAGCTGTGGGGCGACAACCCGCCACGCAGTGCGCTGACCACCTTGCAGACCTATGTCCTCCAGCTGAGGAGGCTGATCGCGGAGGCGCTCGGGGACTCGCACAGCCGCGCGGCGAAGGAGATCCTGGCGACCCGGCACGGCGGCTACTCGCTCGTGGTGCCGCCGGAGGCCGTCGACGTCCAGCCGTTCCGCCGGCTGATCCGCTCCGGCCGTACCGCCTACGAGCTGGGCGACGACCGTACGGCCGCCACGATGCTGGGTGACGCGCTCGACCTCTGGCTCGGCACCGCCCTGCTGGACGTGCCGCACGGGCGTGTCCTGGAGCTGGAGGTCAGCTCGCTGGAGAACGCCCGGATGGTCGCGCTCGAACAGCGCATCGAGGCGGATCTGCGGCTCGGGCGTCACGCCGAGTTGCTCAGCGAGTTGTTCACGCTGGCGGCCCGGCACCCGATGCACGAGAACCTCTACGCGCACCTGATGACCGCCCTGTACCGCTCCGGTCACACCGCGCGGGCGCTGGAGGCGTTCCAGCAGCTGCGCCGTGTGCTCATCGCGGAGCTGGGGCTCGAGCCGTCGCCCCGGGTGCAGCGGATCCACCGGGCCATCCTGTCGGGCGACCCGGCCCTGGACCCGCCGCTGCCGGCCGTCCACGGGGGTGTCGGACTGCTTGTCCCGGCGCGCTCGGCGTGAGGCCGGGGCGCGCCGGCCAGGAGTCCCGGCGCGCCTCGCGGCTTCAGGACAGAGCGCGGGAGATCACCAGCAGTACGGCTGAACCGAAGAACAGAATTCCGGTGTTGAGCAGCATCCCCCGATTGCCGCGCCGGAGTTGAATGCCCAGCATGATTCCGGTGAACACCACGAAATAGACACCGGCGAGGACGGCCCATACCGACTCCCAGAATCCCGCGATCACCCCCGCCACGCCGACGACGTCGAGCAGGCCGAGCAGCAGCGTCAGCGACCTGCTCGGCCGCCGGCCCGTCACGGCGTCGAACTGGACGAGCTGGGCCTCCATGTGGGTCAGCATGCCGAGGGCCTGGAGCGAGAATTCCAGGATCACCAGGGCGGAAGCGAGCGCGGCAACGACATTCACGGGTAACTCCATTCAGGGTGTGGGGGGTTGGGACATGCGCGGGGAGGCCGTATCTGGTGTCCCCAGGAGCCTCTCGGGGTAATCTGGAGCCTCAGTCACGTCACAGGGGCACGATTTCTTGCACGGGGGATGCAGAAGATGATCAAGATCGTGCTGGCCGAAGACATGCACATGATCCGTGGCGCGCTGGTGGCCCTGCTCGCGTTCGAGCGGGACATCGAGGTGGCGGCCGAGGTCGAGTGCGGTGACGACATCGTCCCGGCGGTCCTCAAGCACCGGCCCGACGTGGCCGTACTGGACATCGACCTGCCGGGCATGGACGGTCTGACCGCCGCGGACGTCGTACACCAGAAACTGCCCAGTTGCCGCACGCTGATCCTGACGAGCCTCGGCCGTCCCGGCAATCTCCGTCGTGCGCTGGACGCCCATGTCTCCGGTTTCATCGTCAAGGACGCTCCGCCGGCCAAGCTCGCCGACGCGATCCGCAGAGTCGTCGCGGGCGAGCGGGTGATCGACCGGCAACTCGCCTTCGCCGCCTGGGAGACCAAGGCGAATCCGCTGACCCTGCGCGAGACGGAGGTGCTGCGGATGACGGCGGAGGGCGCCGAGGCCGCGGAGATCGCCTCGCGCCTGTTCCTGTCCGTCGGGACGGTCCGCAACTACCTGACGACGATCGTCACCAAGCTGCGGGCCCGCAACCGCGTCGACGCCATCCGCATCGCCCGCGACCAGGGCTGGGTGTGACCTCAGGAGGACCATCCGCCCCCCTCTTCGGCCAGGTCCCGGAGCTGTAGCTCCAGAGCCAGCTCCGTCGTGCTCAACGAGACCTCCGGGCACAGCCGTTCGGGATGACCGGCGGGTATGCCGCCCGGAGCCCGGCGCACAGGGGGAAGCCGCTCGTCGAGGACGACCGGCGGCGTGTGCACCCAGATGCCCCCGAACGCCACCAGGGCCCGGTAGGCCGACCGCAGCATCATGCGGATCAGGGAATGGTGCTGGCTGGCCACGGAGACCTCCTCGGCTTGGCAACCCTCCCGATCCTTCCCGCCCGCGCTCGAGGCCCGCTTTACCCGTGGACACCACGACACCCCCGGCGCGTCACTGCCCTCGCCCCTCCTCAACGAAACGTGCCCGGGTGTCAAGTGACGGTTTCACGGAGGGCTGATGACTGCCGCACTGTCCCCCACACACCCCGGAGACAAAGAATCGCTGCAACACCGGTTCATCAAAGGGGAGTTGAACATGAGTGCTGGGGGGACGGGGCTCGATCGCACCGAAGGTGACGACAGCGCCCTGCTCGGATTCAAGCGCCATCTGCAGGCGACGGTCGTGCCGGGGGAGGCCGCGTACCTCGTGTCGCAGGCCGGCGTGACCGCACTGCACGGCGCCCACGCCGAAGTACTGGTGCCACTGCTCGACGGGACCCGCTCGGTGCGGTCCGTCATCGAGGCGGCAGGCGACGTCCTGTCGGCCGACGAGGTGCGCGGGTCGCTGCGCCTTCTCCAGGAGGCGGGGCTGCTGCGCCGCGCACCGGCGGGCCGTCGCCAGGAGGCCCCGTCCGCCTCCGACCACGCGGCCCGGGCGTACTGGGAACTGGCCGGGCTGGACGGGGACGGCGCGGCCGGCCGGCTCGCCACCACCTCCGTTCGGATCATGAACCTCGCCGCGGCGGACACCGCGTCCCTGGTACGCGCCTGCGCGGACTCGGGGCTCCAGGTCACCGAGGAGCCCGGCGCCGGCCTGACACTGGTGCTCTGTGACGACTACCTGTCGCCCGATCTGCACGAGGTGAACGTCAGGCACCGCGCCCAGGGACAGCCCTGGATGCTGGCCAAGCTCTCGGGCAGCGTGCCCTGGGTCGGCCCCCTCTTCCGGCCCCAGGACGGGCCGTGCTGGTCGTGCCTAGCGGTCCGGCTGAACCTGCACCGGCGCAGCGAGTCGCCCCTCCAGCTCGCTCTGGGGCTGCGCGGTCCTTTGCCCCGCCCCGAGGCGTCACTGCCCGCCGGCCGCTCGCTGGCCATGCACACCGCTGTCCTGGAGAGCGCCAAGTGGCTGGCCGGCATCCGGTGTGCCGGGCAGGACGCCGTCCACACCTTCGACACCGTGTCCCTGGGCGTGGACAGCCACCCGGTGGCCCGCCGCCCCCAGTGCTCGCACTGCGGGGACCCCGGGCTGACGGCCGCCCGGGTCCAGGCCCCCTTCGTACCGGTGTCGCGGCCCAAGGCGGTCCAGGAGGGCAATGGTCACCGGGCGCTGACGGCCCAGCAGATGCTGAGGACCTACGGCCACCTCATCGACCCCCTGACCGGGATCATCAAGGAGGTGCGGCGCGACCCGCGCAGCCCCGACTTCGTCCAGACCTATCTGTCGGGGCCCAACCTGGCCACCTCCGCCCACACCCTGGCCGGTCTGCGCGCCGGTCTGCGGACGCTGAGCGGGGGCAAGGGCAGCACCGAGGCGGAAGCGCGGACCAGCGCGCTGTGCGAGGCCGTAGAACGTTACTGCGGCACCCGGCACGGGGACGAGCCCGTGGTGGTCGGCAGCTACCGTTCGCTCCGGGACCAGGCAGTGCACCCCCATGCGCTCCAGCTGTACGACGAGCGGCAGTTCCGTGACCGCGACCGCTGGAACGCCGCCCGCTCTCCCTTCACCTACGTGCCGCCGCGCTTCGACGAGGAGCGGGTGACCGAGTGGACGCCCACCTGGTCGCTGACCGGCGGTTGCCGGCGGCTGGTGCCGACCTCGCTCCTCTACTACGCGCTGCGCGCCGGCGCCGATGACACGCTGCGCGCCGACTCCAACGGGAACGGCGCGGGCAGCAGCCCGGAGGACGCCCTGGTGCAGGGCTTCCTGGAACTGGTGGAGCGCGACGCGGTGGCCCTGTGGTGGTACAACCGCACCCGCCAGCCCGCCGTCGACCTCACCTCCTTCGCCGATCCGTGTGTGGACGGACTCGTCGAGGGCTGCCGGCGGATCGGGCGCGAGGTCTGGGCCCTCGACCTCACCTCGGACTTCGGCATCCCGGTCGTGGTCGCGCTGTCGCGGCGTACGGACAAGCCGGCCGAGGACATCGTCTTCGGCTTCGGCGCCCACTTCGACCCCCGGGTGGCGGTGCGGCGGGCGCTGACCGAGATGGCCCAACTGCTGCCCGCCGTCTGTTCGGTGAGACCGGACGGCTCCGGCTACGGGATCGACGCGCCCGAGCCGAGGCGCTGGTGGCAGCACTCCACCACCGCCAACCAGCCCTATCTGCGCCCCAGCCGGTACGAGTCCGTCCGCACGCCCGCCACCTGGGCGTACGCGCCGCGGACCGATCTGCGCGACGACGTGACGGCCATCGTCGACCTGGTCCGGGAGCGCGGTCTGGAGCTTCTCGTGCTCGACCAGACGCGGCCGGACATCGGCCTGCCGGTGGTGAAGGTGATCGTCCCCGGGATGCGGCACTTCTGGGCCCGGTTCGCGCCCGGGCGGCTGTTCGACGTCCCTGTCGCGCTGGGCCGGGTCAAGGAGCCCACGCCGTACGAACGGCTCAATCCGATCCCCCTGTTCGTCTGAGCCGACCTTTAGTTCCGTACGAGTGGGGCTGCATAGCCTCTGGTCAGAACCCTCACCCACCCCATTCGACCGCCCTGACCTTGGGGAGATGTCATGAGCATCCCAACCAGCACCGATGTCCTGATCGTGGGGGGCGGACCTGCCGGCGCCCTGCTCGGCTGTCTGCTCGCACGACGCGGCATCGAGGTGCTGGTCGTCGAGAAACAGCAGCACCTCGACCGCGATTTCCGCGGCGAGACACTCGCGGCCCCGTCCGTGGTCACCCTGCGCAAGCTCGGCTTCGGCCCGGCCCTGGAGCAGCACGGCTATCTGGAGACCCGGGCGGTCACGATGCGCATGGAGGGCCGCCAGGTCCTGCACGTCGACTACGGCAGGTTCGGCTTGGACGTCCTGCCGATCGACATCCCCCAGCCGGCGCTGATCGGGATCTTCAACGAGCAGTCCGCCGGCCTGCCGGGCTACACCTACGCGTCGGGCACCGGCTTCACCGGCCTGATCGAGGAGGACGGCGTCGTACGCGGCGCCGTCCTCAAGCGGAAGGACGGCGAGCGGGTCACGGTCCGCGCCCGGCTGGTGGTCGGCGCCGACGGACGCTTCTCCAGGGTCCGCAAGGCGGCCGGCATCACCGCCCGGATCACCCCCATGGAGCGGGACTTCCTCTCCTTCAAACTGCCCAGGCCCGCGGGCTGGGGCAACAACGCGGAACTCGTCGTGGAGCAGGGCAAGCACCTCGTCGTCCTGCCGACCTTCCCGGACTTCCTCCGTATCGGGCACAACCTGCCCAAACGAGGTCTCGGCGAGCTGCGCAAGGAAGGCTTCGACGCCTTCCGGGCCGGGATCGCGGCCATCGACCCGCGGCTGGAGCCGCTGCTCACCGAGCACCTGCGCTCCTGGGACGACACCGGCTTCCTGGAGATCTTCACCGCCGAGGTCGACGACTGGGCGCGCGACGGACTGATCCTGATCGGCGACGCCTCTCACACCTGCACCCCGATCCTGGGACAGGGCGTCAACCTCGCCATCCAGGACACCGTCTGCCTCGCCCCCGTCATCGCCCGCTCACTGGCCCGCGGTGGGGCGGGCAGCGCCCTGCCCGCCGCGGAGTTCGCCGAGTTCGTCGCGACGCGCCGCAAGCACAAGGCACGGGTGACCCGCTTCCAGCGGCTCCAGGAGGCGGCGCTCGCCATGCACACCCCGCTGCAGACCCTGCTGCGCCGGGCCCGGTTCCGCACCCTTGACCATCTGCCCCTGAAGTACGTGGTGTTCGGCAAGGTCATCAACGCCCCGCACCCGGTGGACGCGGCCGACCTGAGGACCGCGGGCCAGGAGTCCCAGGCACCCCTGGCGGCCTGAACCACCGCCCGGGAGCGATCCCGGGCGGCCCGAGTCCGCACTCCGGACGGAGCTCCCCCGCGCCGGCCCCCGGCCATCCCCCGCCCGGGCAGAGCCGGCTGCGGTCACGCCCCGTCCGGAGTGCGGGTATCGCACCTTAGTTCGGCTCAAGTACAGCTTTCTACTGTTATGTCATCAGATCGCGTGATGCGGGGCAGACCTGCGGTCCGCCTTCCCGAAACCTTCCGAGCAAGGGACCTGACGTTGTGAGACTCACCGCCCTCAGCGAAGTACTGCCGGGTGCACCGGTCACCAACCGGGACATGGCGGAGCGCTTCGGACTGCATGAGAAGTGGCTCGAGAGGATGACCGGCAACCGCAGCCGGTACTTCTGCGATCCGGCGGCGCCGGACGGCACCCCCAGGACCACCGGGGACCTCGCGACCGCCGCCGGAGAGCGGGCGCTGCGGGCAGCGGGCGCCGACCCCTCCTCCCTGGACTTCATCGTTCTGACCACCGCCTCGCCGGACGAGCTGATGCCGGCGACGGTCAACACCGTCGCCGACCGGCTCGGCGTCAACGACATCCCCACCTTCCAGCTCACCTCAGGCTGCGCCGGAGCGCTCACCGGCCTCTACACCGCACGGGCGCTGCTGGCCGGCGGACTGCGCCGGGGCCTCGTCATCGGCGCCGACACCGTGGTCAAGCTCTGGCCGTCGGAGCGCGACATCCAGCAGATCCGCCCCGCCGAACTGGCGAACTTCGCGCTCTTCGGCGACGGCGCGGGCGCCGCGGTCGTCGACGCCGACGACGACGGCCCCGGCTTCGTGGTGGAGCACATGCTGCTGCGTACCACCGGCAAGGGCCGCAAGCCCGCCCAGGTGGTGCGCTGGTACGGCGCCGACGGAGCGCCCCTCGTGCCGGCCCCCGACGGCAGCATGGTCCGCGAGCCGATGAGCGACGAGGACTACAAGGCCATCGAGGAGCATGTGCCCGGCCTCGCCTGCACCGTGCTCGAGGAACTCGCCGCGGCCACCAAGTGGCGGGTCGGCGAGGTGGAACACATCCTGCCGCCGCAGCTCAACGGCGCCATGACGGAGAAGATCCGGGCCCATATGGGTGTCACCGCCGAGCAGGCCGTCTCCTGTGTCGCCGACACCGGCAACAACGGCAACGCGCTGCCCTTCATCCAGCTCAACCGTGCCGCTCAGCGCATCGCGGACGGAACGGGCGTCGGCGGCCGCGTCCTCGTCACCACCATCGAGTCGTCCAAGTGGATCGTCTCCGGCCTGGCACTGCGCCACCGGCCCGCGGGGTCCGCCGATGTCGTCTGACCACGGCGGCAGCGCCGCCGATCCGCTCAAGGAACTGCGCTCCCTCAAGCGCGCGGGTCTGCGGACGGCCGTGCCCCGCGTCCGCGCCCTGCTGCGCGGCATCCCTGACGCCCTCGGCCTGGAGAGCGCCGGTGCCCTGCTGTCCGGGGCGGGAGCGCGGGAGCAGCTGGGTGCCTCCGGGCTGCTGGTGCAGCAGCGCATCGCGGTGCTGGGCAGCTCGACCCTCGACACGCTGGCGCCGCTGCTGACCGCGGTGCTGGTCCGCGAGGGCCTGCTGCCCGAGACACGGCTGGCCGGCTACAACCAGTGGCGCTTCGAAGTCCTCTCCGGCGCACCGGCGTTGAAGGACCTCGAACCCCAGATCGTGGCCCTGCTCCTCGACGACACCGCCGTCTTCGAGGAGGTGACCGACCCGCTGGACATCACACAGATCGAGGAGCGCTGCGCCGCCTTCCCCGCCACGCTCGCGCAGTGGGTGCGCTCCAGCCGCGAGGTGCTCGGCGGCCTGACGGTGCTGACCACCGTGCCGCTCGCCCCGCTGCGCCGCGACCGGATCGTGGACTACGCCGCCAAGGCCCGCCTGGAGGCCGCCTGGCACCGGATGAACGCCGGAATCCTCGCGCTCGCCGAGGAGTCGCCCTCGACCGTGGTGCTGTCCCACGAGGCGCCGGCCGCGCGCGCCGGTTCGGTCTTCGGCGGCCCGCGGATGCGGCACATCGCCGCGCACGTCTTCTCCCCCGAGTTCCTGGCGGAGTACGCGCAGGAGCTGGCCCGCGTCGCGCGCGCCGAAATGGGGCGGGCCGCCAAGTGCCTGGTCCTCGACCTCGACAACACCCTGTGGGGCGGGGTCGTGGGCGACGACGGGGTCGGCGCACTGCGCCTGGGCGGGGCCTACCCGGGCTCGGCGCACCAGGAACTGCAGGCACTGGCACGGGACTTCATGCGCCAGGGCGTCATGCTCGCGGTCGCGTCGAAGAACGACGAGGCCACCGCGCGTGAGGCCGTCGCCACCCATCCCGAGATGGTCCTCGGACCCGACGCGTTCGTCGCCTTCCACGCCCACTGGGGACCCAAGCCCGACTCCGTACGGCAGTTGACGGCGGACCTCAACATCGGCGCGGACGCGCTGGTGTTCGTGGACGACAACCCCGTGGAGCGGGGGCTCATGCGCGAGGCACAGCCGGCGGTCGCCACCGTGGAACTGCCGCGGGACCCCGCCGAGTACGCGGCACACCTCGCCGCGCGCGGCGACTTCAACCTGCTGCGGCTCACCGAGGAGGACCGCGGGCGCACCGACCTCTACCGCGCCCGCGCCCGGCGCGCCGTGCTCGCCGAGTCCTCCACCGACCTGGAGAGCTATCTGGCGGCACTCGAACCCCGGCTGTCCGTCGAGCCGGCCGGTCCGCTCAACACGGCCCGGATCAGCCAGCTCTTCGGCAAGACCAACCAGTTCAACCTGACCGGCATCCGGTACGCCGAGGCCGAGGTCGCGCGACGGCTCGCCGACGGCAGCGGACGGTTCCTCGGCGCCCGGCTCACCGACCGGTTCGGCGACAACGGGCTGATCGCGGCGCTCGCGCTCGGCACCGAGGCGGACGGCAGCTGGACGATCGAGAACTTCGTGCTCAGCTGCCGGGTCTTCTCGCGGCGGGTCGAGGACACCCTCGTCGGACTCGTCCTGCGCGCGGCCCGCGAGCACGGCGCCCCCGCCGTCACGGCCCGCTTCTCCCGCACCGCCAAGAACACCGCGTTCGCCGGCTTCTACGCGGCCCAGGGCTTCGCCGTCGTCGGCGAGGACTCCGGGGCCACACTCCACCGCCATTCCCTGACCGATCTGCCGGGCCTTCCCCGGTACATGAGCGTCACCGACGAAGAGGGAGTCTTCGATGTCCGCTGAGTCAGTGGTCGCCGAGGCCGTCGGGCAGCTGCTCGACCTGGAGCCCGACGACCTGACCACGAGCACCCGTCTCGGCGAGGCCGAGGGCTGGGACTCCGTCAACCAGATGCGGCTGCTGGTCCACCTGGAGCGAGAGCTGGGCACGGCGCTCGACTACGACCGCTTCATGCAGGCCGAGACGCTGGGCGACCTCGCCTCGGTCGTCGCGGCCGTCGCACGGGACGTGGTGGCATGAGCGCGGTCACCGTCAGGGAGTTCCCGCGTGCCCGGCGCGGCACCCTGACCTTCCTGGGCGGCGCCCGCGAGACCTGCCATGTGTATCTGTGGGCGGACGTGGACGCGTCCCGGATGGTCACGGCCCGTACCGCGAGCGGCGGCAAGCTCAGCTTTGTGAGCATGCTGGCCAAGGAGGCCGCCGACGTCGTGGCGGACTTCCCGGACGCCCGCGCCATGCTCCAGGGCGGTGCGCTGCGGCCCCGGCTCGCCGTGCCGGACGCGGTCGACGTCAAGGTGCTCTTCGACAAGACCGTCGACGGACAGCGCTGTGTGGTCTCCGGCACCGTGCCGGACGCCGCGAACCTGTCGGTCATCGAGGTGCAGGACCACGTCACCACGTACAAGGACGCCCCCGTGGACGCCACGGGCCCCTACCGCCAGTTGCTGAAGATGCAGCGGCTTCCGCTGCCGGTGGCCCGGCTCGTGTACCGGGCCGCGCTGCGCGACCCGGCACGCCGGGCCGCACTGCAGGGCACGTTCTCCGTCACGTCCGTCGGCCAGGAACAGGTCCGGGCCATCTTCCCGATGATCTCCGGGACGCTCGGCTTCGGCATCGGCCGGATCGCCGACACGCCCGTGGCCGACAGCGGCGGCGTGCGCGTGGCCCCGGTCTTCACCCTCTCGCTCGCCTTCGACCACCGGGTGATCGACGGTGCCGTCGCCTCCGAGGTGCTGGGCCGGGTGAAAAGCCGGCTCGAGGCCCTCGACGTGGCCTGACCTTCTTCGTCGTCATCCGACTCTCCCAACCGAGGTAGACATGCACGCGGACGAATCGAACCACGACCCCTCCAGGCTCATCGCCATCGTCGGCATGGCGGGCCGGTTCCCCGGCGCCCCGGACACGGAGAGTCTCTGGAAGCTGCTGGCGGAAGGCGGTCACGCCATCCGCCCGGTTCCGCCCGAAAGGTGGGACGCCACCGCCCAGCTCGACCCCGAGAAGAAGATCCAGGACGTCGGCGGATTCATCGACGGCGTCGACGAGTTCGACCCCGCCTTCTTCGGCATCTCGCCCCGCGAGGTCGAGGACATCGACCCCCAGCAGCGGCTCGTCCTGGAGGCCGGCTGGCGGGCGCTGGAGGACGCCGGAGTCCGGGCCGAGGACATCCGCGGCACCCGCACCGGCGTCTATGTCGGCGCCCTGTGGCACGACTACGAGCTGCTGCGCAAGAACAACGGCGGCGGCGCGACCCAGCGCAGCGCCGTGGGCCAGGCGATCGACGTGATCTCCGCCCGGCTGTCCTACGCCCTCAAGATCGGCGGCCCCAGCCTCAGCGTCGCCACCGGCTGCTCGTCCTCGCTGGTCGCCCTGCATCTGGCGGCCCAGGCCCTGCTGGCGGGCGAGATCGACGGCGCCCTCGTCGGCGGCGTCAACCTGCTGCTGACGCCCGACGTGTCCATCGGGCTCACCCACTTCGGCGGTCTGTCCCCGGACGGCCGCTGCGCCGCCTTCGCCGCGTCCGCCAACGGGTTCGTACGAGGAGAGGGCGCGGCCGCGGTCTACGTCAAGACCCTCGCGCGCGCCCTGGCGGACGGCGACCGCGTCCACGCCGTCATCGTGCGCACCTCGGTGAACAACGACGGTGGCGGCGACAGCCTCGTCACTCCCAACTCCGAGGCGCAGGAGGAACTGCTGCGCCGCACCTACGCCGAAGCCGGCGTACCCCTCGACAAGCTCGCGTACGTAGAAGCACACGGCACCGGCACCCGCCGCGGCGATCCCGTGGAAGCCGGCGCCATCGGTCGCGCCATCGGGCAACGGCGGGATCCCGCCAACCCCGTCGCGATCGGATCGGTCAAGTCCAACATCGGACACCTGGAGGCGGCGTCCGGCATGGCAGGCCTGTTCAAGGCCGTGCTCTCACTGGAGCACCGTGTCGTACCGCCCAGCCTGCACGCCGAGGAACTCAGCCCGCACATACCCTTCGACGAGCTGAACGTGCGTGTCGTACGCGAGCCGCTGCCCCTCCCGGAGGACGAGCCCGTCTACATGGGCATCAACTCCTTCGGGTGGGGCGGCACCAACGCCCATGTCGTCCTCATGACGGCCCCCGCCGAGCGGGCACAGGCGCCCGCTCCCGATCCCGCGCCGGCCACCCCGGCGCCCGCCGGGTCCCTGCCGGTGCTCGTGCCGCTGTCCGGTCACACCGACGAGGCGCTGCGGCAACGCGCCGCCGACATACGGGAGATGGCCGAGTCGGCGGACGTGCCGCTCGGCGACCTGGCGGGCACCCTGGCCTGGCGGCGCGACAGCTTCCCGCTGCGTGCCGCGGTCACCGCCCGCACGCACACCGAACTCGCCCGGATACTCGGCACGTTCGCCGAGGACCCGGAGGCGGAGACACCCGGCCTGGTCACCGGACGGGCCAGGCGGCACAGCCGCACCGCGTTCGTCTTCCCCGGCCAGGGCTCCCAGTGGGCCGGCATGGGCCGGGAGCTCTACGCGTCGAGCCCCGCGTTCGCGGACGTGATCCACCGCTGCGCCAAGGCCCTTGAGCCGCACACCGACTGGGACCTGACCGCCGTGGTGTCCGGTGCGGCGGGCGACGGCTGGCTGCAGCGGCTCGACATGATCCAGCCCACCCTGTGGGCGGTGTCCGTGGGCATCGCCGAGCTGTGGCGCGAGGCAGGTGTCGAGCCCGACGTGGTCGTCGGCCACAGCCAGGGCGAGGTCACCGCCGCGACGGTCGCGGGCATCCTCTCCTACGAGGACGCGGCGCTGATCATCGCGCGGCGCAGCGCCCTCGCCCGCCGGCTGTCCGGACGTGGCCGCATGCTCGCCGTGGACCTGGGCGTCGAGGCGGCCCGCGAGGCGCTGGCCGGGTTCGAGGAAGTGGTCTCGCTGGCCGTCAACAACGGCCCGACGTCCTGCGTGCTGTCCGGTGACACGGACGCGGTGGAGACCCTGAAGGAGATCCTCGAGGCCGAGGGAACCTTCTGCCGCATGGTCAACGTGGACTACGCCTCGCACAGTCCGCAGATGGACGAGCTGCGCGAGGAGCTGACCGAGGCACTGGCGGACGTCCGGCCCCGGCAGGGCGCCACGGCGCTGATGTCGACCGTGCGCCTGACGGGCCTGTCCGGTCCCGAGATGGACACGGCGTACTGGGTCGAGAACCTGCGCCGCCCGGTCCTCTTCGCCGACGCCCTGACCGCGCTCCTCGACGACGGGGTCACCCATGTCGTCGAGATCAGCCCGCACCCGATCCTCGCCCCCGCCATCGAGCAGTTGGGGGCCCTGCGCGACGAGAAACCCTCCGTGCTGACCTCGCTGCGCCGCGACACGGGCCGGCCGGACGACTTCGCCGCGGCCCTCGCCCGGGGCTTCGTGTCCGGACTCGCGCCGTTCGGCACCCTGCGCCGCGACGCGCTCGCCCCGGTCCCCGGCTATCCGTGGCAGCGCTCCTCGTACTGGCTGCCGGCCGGGAAGCGGCGCTCGGGCCGGGGCAGCGAACTGGTCCTGGCCCCGGCCGTCGCCGAGCAGGACACCTGGCAGGCCGAGCTGGAGACCGGCGTGGACACCGCCCCGTGGCTGGCCGACCACCAGGTCGACGACGCCGTCGTGCTGCCGGGCGCCGCGATGCTGGCGTACGCGCTGGAGGCGGCCCGCTCCCGGCACGGGGAACTCCCCGCCCAGCTGCGGGACGTGGAGTTCCGCAGCGACCTGACACTCGGCGACGGGCCGGCCCGACTGAGCGTGCTGTGGCGCGACGACATCACCGAGGGCGGCAGTTTCACCCTGCTGTCCCTGCCCGAGGGTTCGGCGGGGTGGACGGAACACGCCGTCGCCCGGGTGCTCCAGCAGGCGCCTGCCGCCGATCCGGTGGACTTCCCGCAGGAGTTGACGGACCTCACGGCGACATCGGCCGAGGACTTCTACGCCGCGTGCGCCGCCCGCGGCCTGAACTACGGGCCCGCGTTCCGTGGACTGCGCACACTGCACCTGGCGGACGGGGCCGTGCTCGCCGAGGTCAGGCTCTCCGAGCGGTGCCGGGCCGGTGCCCGCCCCGGCGGACTGCACCCGGCGCTGTGGGACGGTGCGCTGCAGGCCTGCCTGGCCCTCGGTGAGGAGGGCGTCACGGTCGTGCCCACCGAGGTGCGCCGCGTCTCCTTCCACGACGGTCTCGAGGAGCCGGTCACCGAGCTGTGGTCCTATGCCGTCAGGCAGTCGGAGGACCGGTTCGACCTGCATCTCTTCACCACCGGCCGGCGTCCGCTACTGACCATGTCGGGGCTGCGGATGCGGCCGCTGGCCACGGAGAGCGCGAAGCGCGACGACACCGAGCGGGAGTTCGTGCTCGACTTCGTCGAGGAGCCGCGCCCCGAGGCGGCCGGCGACGCCGGACCGTGGCTCGTGTGCGGGGAGCCGGCGCTCGCCGGTGCCCTCGCCCGGGAGCTCACCGAGGCCGGGGCCACGGTCACGCTCGCCGCGGGTCCCGATCCGCTGGAGTGGACCGCCGGGGCGGACCGCACGGCCGGCCTCGCCGGCATCGTGCTGGCCGCACCGGACGCGGCCGCCGGTCTGCCGGCCCAGCGGGGCGTCCTGGCGGCGCTGCCCGCCCTGGTGCGAACGGCCGTCGCGCTGCCGGCCACGCCGCGGCTCACCGTGGTCACCGCCGCCGCGCAGGCCGTCGTGGACGGCGAGCGGCCCGATCCGGGCGCCGCGCTCTTCTGGGGCTTCGCCCGCGTCCTGCGCCGGGAACACCCCGAGCTGTCGCCCCTCGTCCTGGACGTCCTGCCCTCCGAGGACGGCTGGGCCGCCGACGCCGCCGCGGAACTGCTCGCGGCCGACACCGAGGACCAGGTCGTCCTGCGCCCGGGACGCAGGCTGGCCGGGCGTCTGGCCGCGGCGCGCGGCCGGGACACACAGGCGCCCGCGACGCCGTGGCAGCCGTCCAGCCGGCCGTTCCGGCTCGTGGCGGCCCGGCCCGGCTTCTGGGACAGCCTGGAGTACCGTCCGCTCACCCGGCGCGCCCCGGCCGCCGGCGAGATCGAGATACGGGTCACCGCCGCGGGACTCAACTTCATCGACGTCATGAAGGCCATGGGCACCTACCCGGACCTCTCCGGCGGCGCGTCCCTGCTCGGCGGCGAGTGCGCGGGCCGGGTCGTGGCGATCGGATCCGGGGTCGACGGCATCGAGGTCGGCGACCGTGTCGCGGCGTGTGTGATGGGCTCCCTCGCCTCGCATGTGACCGTGCGCGCCGACCACGCGCAGCCGGTCCCGGACCACCTCGACGACACGGACGCGGCCGGACTGCCGCTGTCCCTGAGCACCGCCTGGTACGGGCTGCACGACCTGGCCCGGCTCGAGGCGGGCGAGACCGTGCTGATCCACTCGGCCGCCGGCGGCCTCGGGCTCGCCGCCGTGCAGGTCGCCAGGTCGCTGGGGGCACGGATCATCGCCACCGCCGGCAGTGAGGGCAAGCGGCGGTATCTGCGCGAGCTCGGCATCGAGGACGTCTTCGACTCGCGCGACCTGTCCTGGGCCGAGGGCGTGCGCGCGGCCACCGGCGGGCGGGGCGTGGACGTCGTCCTCAACTCCCTCACCGGAGCGGCCATCTCACTCGGCATGGAGGCGCTGGCGGAGGACGGCCGGTTCGTCGAGGTCGGCAAGAAGGACATCTACGCGTCCCGGAACGTCAGCCTCTCCTCGTTCCGCAAGAGCATCAGTTTCGCGGCCGTCGACCTCGCGGGCCTCCTCGACCGGCGTCCCGAGAAGTTCGCCCGCCTCTTCGCGGAGGCCTGGCGGCGGGTGACCCCGGACGGCATCCGGGCGCTGCCCCGCATCGGCCTCGACTTCGCCGACGCGGCGGAGGCGCTGCGCGAGATGTCCCGCGGCGCGCACATCGGCAAGTTCGTGCTCGCCGATCCCGCGACGGTGCGCACGGTGGCTCCCGAACCGCTGACCCACGGCCGGTTCCGCGCCGACGGTACCTATCTCCTCACCGGCGGCCTCGGCGGGCTCGGCCTCTCGCTGGCCGGCTTCCTGGCCGAGCGCGGAGCGGGTGCCCTGGCGCTGCTGGGCCGCTCGGAGCCGGGCGCGGAGGCGGCGCGGCTCATCGCGGAGTGGCGTGAGCGGGGGGTACGGGTCCAGACGTACGCGGTGGACGTCTCCGACGAGACGGCGCTGCGCACCACGCTCGGTCTGGTACGCGAGGAACTGCCCCCGCTGCACGGTGTGGTGCACGCGGCGGGCCTGCTGGACGACGCCACGGTCCTCAACGCGACACCCGAGCAGATCGAGCGCGTGCTGGCTCCCAAGATCGACGGAGCGCGGCACCTGGACGCGGCCACCGCGGACGAGGCGCTGGACTTCTTCGTGATGTTCTCCTCGGTGGCCTCGCTGATCGGTAACGCCGGGCAGGCGGGGTACGCGGCCGGCAACGCCTATCTCGACGCGCTGGCCGTGGCACGCAGGGCGGCCGGGCGGCCCGGACTCGCCGTGCAGTGGGGCCCGTTCGCCGAGATCGGTCTCGCCGCGCAGGACGACGTGCGCGGGGCCCGGCTCGGAGACCGCGGCATGGGCAGCTTCCCGGCCGAAGAGGCCTGGGCGGCGCTCGTGCGGTTCCTGGAGGAGGACCGGCAGGTCGTCGGCTACATGCCGCTCAACCTGCGGCAGTGGTTCGACGCCTACCCGGACACCGCCGGGCAGAAGACCTGGGAAGTGCTGCGCCGCTCCCAGCAGTCCGGGGCCGCGGGCTCCGGCACCGACGGCGCTTTCCTCACCCTCTACGGCACGGCGGACGAAGGCGCCCGCCTGGAGCTGGTGGAGACCCGTGTGCGGGAGAACGTCGGCCGTGTGCTGCGGCTGGACCCGAAGACCATCGACCAGGAGATGCCCTTCAAGTCGCTGGGCCTGGACTCGCTGATGAGTCTGGAGCTCCGCAACCGGCTGGAGGCCTCCTTCGGCCTCAAACTCTCGCCGACCCTCCTGTGGACGTACGGCAATGCCCGGGCGCTGTCCGGCGCGCTCAGCGATCGACTTCAGCAGACCGTGGCCTCCGCGGCCTGAACCCGAGGACTGTCTCACATGACTTCGAAACCCACCGCAGACAGCGCCGTCACCCCCCTGACCCGCGCGCTGAACACCATCAAGAGCCTCAAGGCGCAGCTGGACGCGAGCGGCGGCGCACAGCCGCTCGCCGTGGTCGGCGTGGGGCTGCGCCTGCCCGGCGGCATCGACGACCTCGACGGCTACTGGGAGGCCCTGAGCAGCGGCGCGGACCTGGTGCGCTCCCGGCCGGCCGAGCGCATGGGGCCGTTCGCCGCCGAGTGGGCGACCACCCCGAACCGGGGCAGCTTCCTCGACGACGTACTGGACTTCGACGCCCCGTTCTTCGGCATCAGTCCGCGCGAGGCCCGTGCCATCGACCCGCAGCACCGGCTGCTGCTCGAGGTGGCCTGGGAGGCACTGGAGAACGCGGCACTGCCGCCGGACCGGCTCGGCGAGGCCACCGTCGGCACCTATGTCGGCATCACCGGCCGCCAGGACTACCAGGACTGGCTGACGGGCGACCCCGACGCGTACTCGGCCACCGGCAACGGGCACAGCTTCGCGGCCGGCCGCATCGCCTACGCCATGGGGCTCACCGGCCCCGCCGTCGCGATCGACACCGCCTGCGCCTCCTCGCTCGTCGCCGTCCACCAGGCGTGCCAGGCGCTGCGCCGCGGCGAGGTGGACGTGGCCCTGGCGGGCGGCGTCAACCTCGTGCTGTCACCGCGGTCGACCCAGGTCATCGAGCAGACCAGGTCGTTGTCGCCGGACGGACGGTGCAAGACGTTCGACGCGCGGGCCAACGGGTTCGTCCGCGGCGAGGGCTGCGGAGTCGTCGTGCTCAAGCGTCTCGACCAGGCACGCGCGGCGGGCGACCGCGTCCTCGCCGTGGTGCACGGCACCGCCACCAACCAGGACGGCCGCTCCTCGGGGTTCACCGCGCCGAACGTCCTGTCGCAGATCTCCCTCATCGAGGCGGCGCTCGCCGACGCCGGGCTCGAGCCCTCCGACATCGGGCTCGTCGAGGCACACGGAACGGGTACGGCGCTCGGCGACCCGATCGAGATGGAGGCCATCGTCGAGGCCCTCGGCCGCAAGAACGGCGGGGCGCCCCTGCATGTCGGCTCGCTGAAGACGAACTTCGGCCACCTGGAGGCCTCTGCGGGCGTCATGGGACTCATCAAGGGGATCCTGGCGCTGCGGCACCGGGCGGTGCCGCCGCTGGTCCACTTCCGTACCCTCAACCCGCGCATCGACCTCGACGGCACCGGGATCGAGGTGTCCGGCACGCTGCGGCCGTGGACGGGCACGGAGGGCGGCGCGTACGTCGGCGTGAGCTCGTTCGGCATGGCGGGCACCAACGCGCACGTCATCGTGGGCCCGGCCGGGGAGGACTCCGCGCCCGCGGCGCCACCCGTCGCACCCGGGGGCTTCGAACTCTCGGCGAAGACCCCCGAGGCGCTGCGGGCTCTCGCCTCCCGGTACGCCGCGCATCTCGCCGGGACGGCCGACGAGGACTACCCGGCGTTCGTGTACACCGCGACCCACGGGCGGGCCCGGCACGGCGTGCGGGCCCTGGTCGAGGCGGCCGACCGGTCCGCGGCGGTGGCGGCGCTGACCGCCCTCGCGCAGGACGCGCCGTCGCCCGCCGTGACCCTTTCGGAGAGCGAGGCGCTCTCCTCCTCCGGCTCGTCCCCCGACGGTCCCGCCCGCCGTGTCGTGGCCCTGCCGCACTACCCCTGGCAGCGCTCGCGGCACGCTCCGGAGAGCCCCGAAGCGACGGTGGCGGAGGCCGCCGCCGAGCGGGCCGTGTCGGCTCCGCTGTACGAACTCACCTGGCAGAGCGCCGAGTCGGGCGGCCCGGCCGACGCCACCGGCGGCCCCGACCTGGTGCTGGCCGGCGACGACACCGAGCTGCTGGCCCTGCTGCTGACCGAGGCGGAGGGCGCGGGCCTGCGCGGGACCGTGCTGGCACCGCCGTCGGCCGGACCGCTGCCGGGCGGCTGGGAGCGGGCGCCGCTGCCCGAGGACGACGACGCCTGGGCCGCCTTCTGGGCGGCCCGAGAGGGCACCGCCCCGGTCGGTCTCCTGCTGGCCCCCGCGGCGCACGCGCTGCCCGCCTCCACCGACGCGTCCGAGGACCCGGCCGACGCGGGCGCCGCCCTGTGCGTGTCCGTCACCGCCGCCGTGCGCGGTCTGCACGACGCCGCCGTGACCGGCCGGGCCTTCGTGCTGACCCGGGGCGCCCGCCAGGTCACCGGCACCGACGAGATACGGGCCGGCGACCACGGCCTGCTGAACGGGCTCGCCTCCGTGCTCGGCCTCGAACTGGGGGCCGCCTGGGGCGGTGTCGTGGACCTGCCCGCCCGGCCCGCGCCGGGTGACGCGCAGGCGGTTCTGCGCCTGCCGGGCACGGCCACCGCGGAGGACGTGGCCGCGGTGCGCGAGGGCGCGGTGCTCGTCGGCAGGCTGGCCGAGGCTCCGGCCGGGTTCCTGCCCGAGGCACCGGTCGCCGCCGACGCCACGTATCTGCTGACCGGCGGACTCGGCGGCATCGGACGGGAGCTGGCCGCCGACCTGGTGCGCCGCGGTGCCCGCCATCTCCTGCTGATCGGCCGGACCCCGGAGACGGAACTCGGCGCGGACGCCCGTGCCGCCCTGGAGTCGCTGCGCGGCACCGGCACCGAGGTGGTCCACCGGGCCGCCGACGTCGGCTCCGCCGCCGAACTCGGGGAGGCCCTGCGGGCTTTGGACGACATGCCGGCCGTACGAGGGGTGGTGCACAGCGCGGGTACCCTGCCGCACGCGCCGCTGCGCTCCGCGGGCGGGCCCGACTTCACCTCGGTGCTGCGCGGCAAGTTCGGCGGCGCCTGGTGGCTGCATCTGCTCAGCAAGGACTGGCCGCTGGACTTCTTCGTCCAGACCTCCTCCGTCTCCGCGCTCTGGGGCAGCGAGGGCCGGGGCGCCTACGCGGCCGCCAACGCGGGCCTCGACGCGCTGGCCGCGCACCGGGCCGCGCAGGGCCTCACGGCGACCAGCATCGCCTTCGGCACGTGGGACCTGGACGGCATGGCCGACGAGGACAAGCGCCGCACCCTCGCCCGGATGGGCATCCTGGACCTGACCCCCGCCGAGGGCTGCTCGACCCTGTCCGCACAGGCCCCGGGCACCGCGGCGCACTTCCTGGCCTGCGCGATGGACTGGCCGCGCTTCGTCGAGGTGATGGCCGCGGTCCGGCCGCGTCCGCTCTTCGACGCGCTGGTTCCCGAGGCCGTGCGGGAGTCCGCGCCGCAGCCGGCCGAGGTGCCGCGGTCGGACGACGGGTGGCTCAGCGAGGCGCTGTCGGCGCTTGCCGAGGGCGGACGCCCGCAGGCGGCGCGCGACGGCGTCAGCGAGATCGTCGCCGCCGTCCTGGGCCACTCGGACCCGAAGGCCGTCCCCCAGGGCACGGGCTTCTTCGACCTCGGTCTGGACTCCATCATGGCCGTCGACCTGGCGCGCGATCTGGGCGCCGCCTGCGGTCTGCGGCTGGACGTGGCCGACGTCTTCAACAACCCGACGGTGACCGCGCTCGCGTCGTACGTCGTCGGCCGTCTGGCCGAGCAGCCGAGCCGTCCCGCCGCCCCCGCCGGGCGGGACGCCGCTCCCGCCGCCGCGACGACCACCGCCCCGCCGGCCGAGGACCGTGCGGAGCTCTCGCGGGAGCCGATCGCGATCGTCGGCATGGCCGGCCGCTTCCCCGGCGCGGACACCCCCGACGAGCTGTGGGAGCTGCTGAGCAACGGCACGGACGCGGTGGGCCCGGTGCCCGCCGACCGCTGGGACGGTGAGTTCCTGCACGACACCGACCCGCTCAAGACCGGGAAGATCAGCACCGACCAGGGCGGTTTCCTCGGGGACATCGCCCGCTTCGACGCCGGGTTCTTCGGCATCCCGGCGCGCGAGGCCGAAAGCCTCGACCCGCAGCAGCGCCTGCTGCTGGAGGCCGCGTGGCACGCGCTGGAGGACGGCGGCATCGCGCCGACCTCCCTCCGGGGCACCCGTACCGGGGTGTTCGTGGGCATCAGCAACTCCGACTACGCCCGCCACATGGAGGTCGGCGGACTCGGGCAGCTGGACGCCTACTTCGCGAGCGGTACCGCGCTGAACGCCGCCACCGGACGGATCGCCTACAGCCTCGGTCTCAACGGCCCGGCGATCGCCGTCGACACGGCCTGCTCCTCCTCGCTCACCGCCCTGCATCTCGCCGTGCGCTCCCTGCGGCACGGCGAGAGCGACCAGGTGCTGACCGGCGGCGTCAACGTGATCAGCGCACCGGCCACGTCGGTCGCGATCAGCCGCGCCCACATGCTGTCCCCCGACGGCCGCTGCAAGACGTTCTCGGCGGACGCCAACGGGTTCGTCCGCGCGGAGGGCGTCGGCGTCCTCGTCCTCAAGAGGCTCTCCGACGCCCAGCGCGACGGCGACCGGGTGCACGCCGTCATCCACGGCACGGCCGTGAACCAGGACGGCGCCTCGTCGGGACTCACCGTGCCCAGCGGCCCCGCCCAGCAGGCCGTGATCACCGCGGCGCTGGCCGACGCCGGCGTCGACGCCGCCGACATCTCGTACCTGGAGGCGCACGGCACGGGCACCTCGCTCGGCGACCCGATCGAGCTGGGCGCCGCGTGGGCGGTGCTCGGCCAGGGCCGCAAGCCCGGCGACCCGCTGCACATCGGCTCCGTGAAGAGCAACATCGGCCACTGCGAGTCCGCGGCCGGCATGGCCTCGGTCTTCAAGACCGTCCTGGCACTGCGGCACGGCAGGATTCCCGCCTCGCTGCACTGCGACGAGCTCAACCCGCATGTGCCGTGGGACGAGATGAACCTGCGGGTGGCGGACTCGCTCATCCCGTGGCGGGTGCGCTCCGGCAGCCGGCTGGCCGGTGTCTCCGGCTTCGGGTTCAGCGGCACGAACGCCCATGTCGTGCTCGGTGAGGCGCCCGCTCCCGCGCCGGTGGCGGCGACCGAGCCGGAGGGCCCCTTCCTGCTCCCGGTCTCGGCACCGGACGCGGCGGCCTTCGAACGCGTCGCCTCCGTCTGGCGGGACCGCCTGGAGGTCGCCGAGGACGCCGGGGAAACGGCCGGTCTCGCGTGGACGGCGGGCGCGGGCCGCGCCCACTTCCCCGTGCGCCGGGCGCTGCTCGGCTCGACGGCCGCCCAGCTGCGAAGCGCCCTGGACGCGGACGGCGGCGCGGTCACCGGTCCCGGACAGCCGCGCGTCGCCTTCCTGTTCACCGGGTCGGGCAGCCAGTACTTCGGCATGGGCCGGGAGTTGTACGAGACGGAGCCGGTGTTCCGCGCCGCCCTCGACGACAGCGACCGCGTCCTGCGGCCCCTGCTCGGCATCGGCCTGCGCGACCTGGTCTTCTACGGCACCGACGAGCGGCTGATCGACCGCATCGAGTACGCCCAGCCCGCCATCGTGGCCATCGAGCTGGCGCTCGCGGAGCTGTGGAAGTCGTGGGGGGTCACCCCGGCGGCCGTCACCGGGCACAGTGTCGGAGAGCTGGCGGCCGCGGTGGTGGCCGGCGTGCTCGACCTGGAGTCGGGGCTCACGCTCGTCGCACACCGGGCCCGGCTCATCGCCGCCACCGGTGAGGGCGCCATGCTCTCGCTGGCCACCACGCCCGACCGGGTCGAGGAGTGGCTGGTCGGCCGGTCGGTGGACATCGCGGCCGTCAACGGCCCCAAGTCCACGGTGATCTCGGGCTCGCCCGAGGACGTGGAGGCGGTGGCCGCGCTGGCGAAGGAGCACGGCGTACGGGGAACGCGGCTCGCGGTCTCCTCGGCCATGCACTCTCGGTTCGTCGAGCCGGTCGTACCGGAACTGGAGGAGATCACCGGGGCGCTGGAGTTCCACCCGCCGACGATCCCCGTCATCTCCAACCTGACCGGCCGTGTCGCCGAAGCCGGCACCTACGACGCCGCGTACTGGTCCCGGCATCTGCGCCGGCGCGTCCGTTTCCACGAGGGCGCGGCCGCGCTGCGCGACCTGGAGGTCGACGTCTGCCTGGAACTGGGCCCCGACCGCACCCTCGTCAACCTGCTCCAGATGACGGGGCTGGTACCGGACGGCGGCGCCCACCCGTCGCTGCGCCGCCGGGGCGGCGACCGCGCGAGTCTGCTCGCGGCCGCCGCGGCCCTGTACGAGCGGGGACAGGACCTGGAGTGGAAGGCGCTCCAGGCAGCCCTGGGCCCGGTCCGCGGCACGGCACCGCTGTACCCCTACGGCGCGACCCGGTACTGGACGAAGGTCACTCCGCTCACCGCTCCCGCTCCGGCGGCGGCCGCCCCCGACGCCCCGCACTGGGGCCGGGAGTTCACCTCACCCGCGCTGCCCGGACGGGTCTTCGCCCTGCGGCGCAGCGCCGAGTTCCCGCCGTACCTGACCGACCACCGCATCGAGGACACCGTGCTCACGCCGGCCTCCTCGCATCTCGCCGCGATCCTTTCGGCACTGGCGGGCGGCGGCCGTCCGCTGGCCGTCGACGACTTCATCTGCCCCCGGCCGCTGGTCATCAAGGACGGCGAGGAGTACGACGTCCAGATCCTCGTGGACGGCGACGGTGACGGCGCCGCGGAGCGCGGCGGCCGCACGGTGAGCCTGCACAGTCTGCTCGACCCGGACCGCGGCGTCTGGGAGAAGCACCTGGCGGGCAAGCTGGTGGACGGCGCGGACAGCGCCCCCGCCACGGCCCCGGACACCAAGTCCTTCATGGCGTCGGCGGACCGGTACATCAGCGGCAAGGCGTTCTACGCCTTCTTCCGGGCACTGGGCTACAACCTCGGTCCGTCGTTCCGCTGGATCTCGGACGTGTGGATCCGCGGCGACGAGGCTCTGGTGCGCTACACCGCCCCGGAGCTCCCGGACGCGCTGACGGAGTACGAGCTCTACCCGGGCCTGATCGACTCGGTCTTCCAGAGCACCGCCACGTTCATGGTGGACGACGACGTCAACAGCGCCGCCACGCTGGCCATCCCGTTCTCCGCCGCCCGCCTGACCTTCCTCCCCCGGCCGGCGCACCCGACCGAACTGTGGGGCCATGTACGGGCGTTGCAGTCCGAGGAGCTGCCGAACGACCGCAAGCGCATCGAGACCGCGCGGCTGCACCTGTTCACCTCCGAGGGGCAGAGCCTGCTCGTCGCGGAGGACTTCCGGGTACGCAACGCCCGGCGCGCGGCGCTGCGGCAGAGCCTGCGCGACGGCCAGGCGCACGCCTACGAGCTGACCTGGATGGCCGAGCCGCGGCTCGACGGCCGGGGCGGCGCCGGCCGCCGTGTCACCGTGCTCGGCGCGGACCGGGCCGCCGGGCGTCTGCTCACCGAGGCCCTGGAAGCCCAAGGGCACGTGGTTCTCGCGGAGGTGGTGCCGGACGCCGATCTGGTGCTCGACGCACGGACCCCGGCGGGCACCGGCCCGCGGGAGGCGCTCAGTGCCTCGCTGGAGCTCGGCGAGACGCTGCGGTCGGTGCCGCGCAGGACGCCGTACGCCGTGATCGGCGAAGGCGGTACCGATGCCGCGCCCGTCCGCGAGGCGCTCTGGGGGCTGCTCGCGGCGCTGGAGGCCGAGGACGCCGAACGCCGGCTGCTGCGGGTCACGCTCCACGAGGGCTGGCAGCCCGCCGGGGTGGTGGGCACCCTGACACAACTGCTCGACGAGGGCATCACCGAGACGCGTCTCGCCGCGGACGGCGAGGGCACCCGGGTCGCCCGCCTCACCTCAGTCCCGGCCGCGGCGAAGGAGCCGCAGTGGAACGGCGGGGTGCTCCTCACCGGCGGTCTCGGGGCGCTCGGTCTGAGCGCCGCACGGATGCTGTCCCGCCAGGGTGCGCGGTCGTTGACCCTGATGAGCCGGTCGGCACCGGACGAGACGGCGGCCGCCGTCATCGACGAACTGCGCGCCGAGGGCACCACCGTGCACGTGGTCGCCGGTGACGTCACGGACCCGGACGCCTGCGCGGCGGCCGTGGCCGCGGCGGGGGAGGACATGCCGCTGCGGGCCGTCCTGCACCTCGCCGGCGTCACCGCCGACCGGGCCTTCGACCAGCTGACGCCCGAGGACTTCGAGAAGGTCTTCGCCGCCAAGGCGCGGGGCGCCCAGAACCTGGCCGACGCGACCGAGGGCCTGGAGCTCGACACGTTCGTCCTGTTCTCCTCGGCGGCCGGTCTGCTGGGGAACGCCGGACAGGCCAACTACGGCGCGGCGAACGGCTTCCTGAACGGTCTCGCGCTGCGGCTGCGTGACCGGGGCGTGCCCGCCACCGCCGTCGAGTGGGGCCCGTGGGTCGCCGACGCGAAGGGCGGGATGGCCGATTCCGCGGCGGTGCGCCGGGCGATCGGGAACCTGGGCATCGAGCCGCTCACCGACGAGACGGCCGAGCCGCTGCTGGCCCTGGCGGCCGGCCTGCCGGGGCCGCGGCTGCTCGCCGTGCGGCTGGACGCCAACCGCTACCTGGAGGCGCTGCGCGGCCACCCGCGCTCCCAGCTCGTCCGCGAGCTCGCCGGACCCGCCCGCCCCGACACCGGCGCCGGCACCCGCGGCACCGGAGACCAGCAGCCCTCGGGGGAGCGGGCGCGCGGCTGGCTGCGCGACCTGCTGCTCGGCCTGCAGCCCGAGGACCGCGACAACCTGCTGCGCGAGACCCTGCGCGTCACGATCGGCGAACTGGTCGGCGAGCCCGACGCCGTGGCCGACCACAACCGCGGCTTCGAGGAGGCCGAGATGGACTCGATCATGGTGCTGGAGCTCGGGGACCTGCTGTCCCACGGCCTGGACAGCGAGCTGCCCGCCACCGTCGCCATCGACTACCCGACCGTCCGCGAACTGGCCGGCTACATCACGCAGCAGCCCTGCTTCGCGGCCCCGGCTCCCGTGGGCCCCGACACCGCCGTCGACGGCCTGTCCCTCGATGACCTCACGGACGAGGAGCTGCTGCAGGCAGTGCGCGACGACCTGACCGCGGATCTGTGAGGGGAACGAGATGAGCATGGACGCAAGCGAGATACGCCGGACCATACGGGAACAACTGGCACTCTCCCAGCGGCTCAAGGCCCGCATCCGGGAGCTGGAGTCGGACCGCGACGCGCCGCTGGCCGTCGTCGGCATGGCACTGCGCTTTCCCGGCGATGTGAGGACGCCGGAGGCCTACTGGGACTTCCTCCTCGGGGAGGGCGACGCGATTCGTGAGATCCCCGAGGACCGTACGGGGCTGCGCTCCGTCCACTCCCCCGGGCCGGTGACCCCCGGCCGCTCCTACGCCGGCCACGGCGGCTTCCTGGAGGACGTGTCGCCGTTCGACCCCGCCTTCTTCGGCCTGTCGCAACGGGAGGCCGAAGTCCTCGACCCGCAGCAGCGGCTGCTCCTGGAGACCTCCTGGGAGGCCATGGAGCGGGCCGGTGTCCCGGTGCGCCGCCAGGACCGGCTGGGCGCGGGCGTCTTCGTCGGCATCATGACCTCCGACTACGGCGACCGGCTGGCCCATCGCGCCGACCGCACCGGCATCGACCCGTACTACGGCACGGGCGGCGGCCACTGCATGGCGGCGGGCCGCATCAGCTACGTCATGGGTCTGTCGGGACCGTCGATGAGTGTGGACACCGCCTGCTCCTCCTCGCTCGTGGCGCTGCACCAGGGCGCGCAGAGCGTGCGGCGCGGCGAGTGCCGCTACGCCCTGGTGGGCGGGGCGAACGTCTTCTTCTCGCCGGACCTGATGGTGTCGCTGTCCCAGAGCAGGGCGCTCGCGCCCGACGGCCGCTCCAAGGCCTTCCTGGACAGCGCCGACGGCTACGGACGCGGTGAGGGAGTGGGTGTCGTGGTGCTGATGCGCCTCGACGAGGCCGAGCGCGAGAACCGTCCTGTGCTGGCCGTGCTGCGTGGCAGCGCCGTCAACCACGACGGCGCCTCGTCGGGCCTGACGGTGCCCAACGGCCCCGCCCAGCAGCAGGTCATCCGGGCCGCGCTGGCCGACGCGGGCGTGGCGCCCGAGGAGATCGGCTACGTGGAGGCGCACGGCACCGGCACCGCGCTCGGCGACCCCATCGAGATCGGCGCCCTGGACGCGGTGCTCGGCACCGGCGCGCGCGGCAGGACCGAGCCGCTCGCGGTCGGCACCGTCAAGTCGCGCATCGGCCACCTGGAGAGCGCGGCGGGCATCGCCGGGCTCATCAAGGTCGTGCTGATGCTCCGGCACGGCCGCATCCCGGCGAGCACCCCGCAGGACGCGGGCGACCTCAACCACCTGATCCCCTGGAACCGGTTGAAGCTCGAGGTGGCCCGGCGGTCGCGGCCGTGGCCGGACGCCTACGAACGGCGGATCGCCGGTATCAGCGCCTTCGGCATGAGCGGCACCAACGCGCACGCCGTACTGGAGTCGTACGAGCCGCAGCCGCAGGAGGGGCCGGTCGCGCCGAGCCCGGGCGAACTGCTGACCGTTTCGGCGCGCAACCCCGACAGTCTGCGCGCGCTCGCCGAGGAGACCATCGCGTATCTCGCCGGCACCGCTCCCGAGCGGCTCGCCGCGGTGTGCGCCACCCTGCGGGACGGCCGCACGGCCTTCGAGCACCGGCTCGCCGTCACCGGCAGCACCGCAGGCGAGCTGGCGGAACGGCTGGCCCGGGCCTCCGACGCCTACGCCGCCCCCGCCGATCAGCCCACGGTGACGGGCGTACGACTGCGCACGGGCACCGAGACCGCCCTGCTGGACAAGAGCCTCTCGGAACTGCTGACCGCCTACCCGGGGCTGGCCGCCGACGACGCGGGCGACGCTCCGGCGACCCGGCTGCGGAGGCTGCTCGGCCGTCTCGGCCTCACCGTCGAAAAGGGCGAAGGGCCGCGGCTCACCCCGGGCACCGAGGCTGCCCTCTCGTGGACCGGCCACACCTTCCCGCTGCTCACGGAGGACCCCGAAGCCGCCCCCCGGCTGCTGCGGGAAGCCCTCGCCGCGCTGTTCACCGCCGGTGCGGACCTGCGCCTGGACGCGCTGCGCGTTCCCGGCACCGGCCGCCCCGACGATCTGCCCACCTACGCCTTCCGTCGCCGGCGCTGCTGGATCGACGAGCCGGTGGCCGGGGACGGCGGGGCGGGTGCCCTGCCGGCGCCGGCGGCCGGCGGGGCGGAACTCGCCGGTGGTTCCGCCGCGACCGGATGCTGCGACGCGGGCGCCGTCACCGCCTTCCTGGAATCGGAGCTCTCCCGCATCATGCACGCCGGGAGCGGGCTGGACCCGGCGCAGACGTTTCTCGCCGTCGGCGGCGACTCCTTCGCCGCGATGCAGCTCACGATGAGCATCGAGGAGCGGTACCGGATCGAGGTGCCCATCGACGAGTTCGAGATCGAGCTGACCCTCACCGAGCTCTTCGAACGGCTCAGCACGTACGTCGTACGCCACTACGCGTCCCTCACCGAACAGGAGTCCGGCACATGACCCCCTTCGTCCGCCCCCGCCCGGTGGACCGGCCCGCGCTCCGGCTGATCGGGTTCCACCACGCCGGCGGCTCGTCGACGGCCTACTACCCGATGGGCCGGGCGATCCCGGACGACTGGGAGTTGCTGCTGCTCGACCTGCCCGGCCGGGCCAAGCGCTACCACGAACCGCCCATGGAGCACATCGACGACGTGGTCGATCTGGCCCTGGCGGACGTGGAGCCGTGGCTCGACGTGCCCGTCGCGCTGTTCGGCCACAGCTATGGCGCGATCGTCGCGACCGAGGTCGCCCGCAAGCTGTGCGACACCGGACGCCCTCCGCTGTGGACCGGTGTCTCGGGGCGCGTGTCCCCGGGCTACCGGACGCAGCGCCGGCTGTCCGAGCTGGACGACCTGGGCCTGCTCCAGCAGATCCGCGCGATGGGCGGGCTGCCCGAACAGCTCGACGAGGTACCGGAGTTCGTGGCCCGCTTCACCCGCCTCACCCGCGCCGACCTGCGCTCCGTGGAGTCCTACCGGCCGCCGGCGGACCGCACTCCGCTGTCCTGCCCGCTGACCGTCTTCTGCGGCACCGACGACCTGTGGGCGCCGCCCGCGGCGATGTCCGGCTGGTCCGCCGAATCCGTGCACGAGGTACGGCGACGGGTGTTCCCGGGCGGCCACTTCTACTTCCTGGGGTCCTCGTTCGCCGGATTCACCCGCGAGCTGGTCGCCGAGATCGAGGCCGCGGCGGCCCCTGTCATGGTCAACGGCTGAGAGGGCGGAGGTACGTACGTCATGGGCGAGCCGGACTTCGTACAGCTGCTCACTCCCGCGGGCGAACGCGTCCCGCACGGTGAGTACGCCGTCGACCCGACCGCGGAGGAACTGCGTGGCCTGTACCGCGACATGGTGCTGGTCCGTGCCTTCGACATCGAGACCACCGCCCTGCAACGGCAGGGCGAGCTGGGCCTGTGGACACCCCTGCTCGGCCAGGAGGCCGCGCAGATCGGCTCCGGACGGGCGCTGCGGGACTCGGACTTCGTCTTCCCGAGCTACCGCGAGCACGGCGTGGCCTGGTGCCGCGACATGGACCTGCTGGACCTCGTCAGGGTCTTCCGCGGGGTGTCGCACGGCGGCTGGGACCCCACGGAGCACAACTTCCACCTCTACACCCTGGTCGTGGGCGCCCATCCGCTGCACGCGACGGGCTACGCCATGGGCGTCACCATGGACGGCGCGGAGAGCGCCGTGATCGCCTACTACGGTGACGGCGCCTCCAGCCAGGGCGACGTCGCGGAGGCCTTCACCTTCGCGGCCGTGCACGACGCGCCGGTGGTCTTCTTCTGCCAGAACAACCAGTGGGCGATCTCCGAGCCCGTCGAACGCCAGACCCGCGTACCGCTCTACCAGCGCGCCCAGGGTTACGGCTTCCCCGGCGTCCGCGTCGACGGCAACGACGTCCTCGCGGTGCTCGCGGTCACCCGGGCCGCACTGGAGCACGCCCGCAGCGGGCAGGGGCCGACGCTGATCGAGGCGTTCACCTACCGCATGGGGGCGCACACCACCTCCGACGACCCGACGCGCTACCGCCTGGCCACGGAACGCGCGGCGTGGGAGGCGAAGGACCCGATCCTGCGTCTGCGGCGTCTGCTGGAGCGCGAGGGCCTGGCCGACGACGCGTACTTCGCGGCCCTGGACGAGGAGAGCGAGGCGCTGACCCGGCATGTCCGGCAGGAGGTCCGCGGCATGCCGGACCCCGCGCACGCGTCGCTGTTCGAGCACATCTACGCCGGGGAACACGCGCTCGTCGACGAGGAGCGGGCCGAGTTCGCCGTCTACCAGGCGTCGTTCGCGGCCGGCCCGGAGGACCACTGACATGGCACACATGACCCTCGCGAAGGCACTCAACGAGGCCCTGCACACGTCGATGGACGCGGATCCCAAGGTGCTGGTCATGGGGGAGGACGTCGGCAGACTGGGGGGTGTCTTCCGCGTCACCGACGGGCTGCAGAAGGACTTCGGTGAGGGCCGGGTGATCGACACCCCGCTCGCCGAGTCGGGGATCGTGGGCACGGCGATCGGTCTGGCCCTGCGCGGCTACCGGCCGGTGGTGGAGATCCAGTTCGACGGTTTCGTCTTCCCGGCGTACGACCAGATCGTCACGCAGCTCGCGAAGATGCACGCCCGCTCGCTGGGCAGGATCAGGCTGCCGGTGGTCATCCGCATTCCGTACGGCGGCGGTATCGGCGCCGTCGAGCACCACTCCGAGTCCCCCGAGGCGCTCTTCGCGCACGTGGCGGGCCTCAAGGTGGTCTCCCCGTCGAACTCCTCCGATGCCTACTGGATGATGCGGCAGGCCATCCGGAGCGACGACCCGGTGATCTTCTTCGAGCCGAAGCGGCGCTACTGGGACAAGTCCGAGGTCGACAAGGAGGCGGTTCCCGGTCCGCTGCACAAGGCGGTCGTGGCGCGGGAGGGCAGCGACCTGACGCTCGTGGCGTACGGGCCGATGGTGAAGGTGTGTCTGGAGGCCGCGGCGGTCGCCGCGGAGGAGGGCAGGTCGCTCGAGGTGCTGGACCTGCGGTCGATGTCGCCGATCGATGTCGACTCCGTCCAGGTCTCGGTGGAGAGGACCCGCCGCCTGGTCGTGGTGCACGAGGCGCCGGTGTTCCTGGGGACGGGTGCGGAGATCGCCGCGCGCATCACGGAACGGTGTTTCCACCACCTGGAGGCACCCGTCCTGCGGGTCGGCGGCTATCACGCCCCGTATCCGCCGGCCCGCCTGGAGGACGAGTACCTGCCGGGTCTCGACCGGGTGCTCGACGCCGTCGACCGCTCGCTTGCGTACTGAGGAGAGGGTCATGACGACGATGACGCAGAAGGCGTCGGCGCTGCGGGAGTTCAGGATGCCCGATGTGGGTGAGGGACTCACCGAGGCGGAGATCCTCAAGTGGTACGTCCAGCCCGGTGACCAGGTCACCGACGGGCAGGTGGTGTGCGAGGTGGAGACCGCGAAGGCCGCGGTGGAACTGCCCATCCCCCATGACGGTGTGGTGCGCGAACTCCGCTTCCCCGAGGGCACCACGGTGGACGTCGGCCAAGTGATCATCACGGTGGGCGAGGCAGCGGAGACCCGGCCGGCTGCCCGCACGCCGGTCCTCGTGGGGTACGGGGTGGCGGAGTCCGCCACGAAGCGGCGGCGCCGCAAGGGCGCCGAGGCGGCGGGCGGCAACGCCCAGGGCCCCCTGGGTGAGCGGCGTCCCCTGGCCAAACCGCCGGTCCGCAAGCTGGCCAAGGACCTCGGGGTCGATCTGACGACGATCACCCCGTCGGGACCCGGCGGCATCATCACGCGGGAGGACGTGCACGCCGCTGTCCCGCCCACCCCGGCCCAGGCCCCGGCCCTCGCCCCCGCCCAGGCCTCCGGGCCTGTCGTGGAGGCCGCGCCCGCCTCGGCCGTCACCGGCGACACCGCGCGGGAGACCCGGATCCCGGTCAAGGGGGTCCGCAAGGCCACAGCCGAGGCGATGGTCGGCTCGGCGTTCACGGCGCCCCACGTCACCGAGTTCGTCACCGTCGACGTGACCCGCACGATGAGACTCCTCGAAGAACTCAGGCAGGACAAGGACCTCCAGGGCCTGCGGGTCAACCCGCTGCTCCTCGTCGCCAAGGCCCTGCTGGTCGCCGTCGGACGGCACCCCGAGATCAACGCCTCCTGGGACGAGACCCGCCGGGAGATCGTCCACAAGCACTACGTGAACCTGGGCATCGCCGCCGCCACCCCCCGCGGCCTGATCGTCCCGAACATCAAGGACGCCCACACCAAGACCCTGCCCCAACTCGCGGAGGCCCTCGGCGAACTGGTGGTCACCGCCCGCGCGGGCAGGACCGCACCGGCCGCCCTTCAGGGCGGCACCGTCACCATCACCAACATCGGCGTCTTCGGCGTCGACACCGGCACACCGATCCTCAACCCGGGCGAGTCCGCGATCCTCGCCGTCGGCGCGATCAAACCCCGGCCCTGGGTCCACAAGGGCAAGATCAGAGCCCGCCAGGTCACCACCCTCGCCCTCTCCTTCGACCACCGCCTGGTCGACGGCGAACTCGGCTCCAAGGTCCTCGCCGACGTCGCCGGCATCCTCGAACAGCCGAAACGACTGATCACCTGGGCGTGACGCCCGCCACGCAGAAGGCTCGGCCGGGATTTCCCGGCCGAGCCTTCTGCGTGGGCGGAACAGTTCAGCGGCCGGGGGACCGCCCGGCCGCGGACTTCTCGGTGTGGCTCTTGAGGGCCGCGTTGAGCCGCTCGAAGTCGCCGCCGACCCTGCCGATCGTGGAGCTCAGCGCCGGCACCAGAACGCCCGAGAAGAACTCGCTCTGTTCGACCAGCGTGCCGCCCTCCACGGCGGACAGGACGAACTGGTGGGTGCCGTCCAGGATTCCGGGCAGGATCATGCGCCCGCGCCAGCGCAACAGCCGGCCCTCGTCGGCCGCGAGCACCGTCGGCCGGAAGGTCATCGGGCGCCCCTCGGCCGGGAAGAACCGCAGCGTCAGCGTGGTGCCCACGACGGCGTGCCCGGAGCCCTCACGGATGAAGGGGTTCCAGGCCGGGTAGTTCTCGAAGTCCGCCAGAACGCGCCACACGTCCGCCGGCGCGGCCTCGACGTGCACGGATCTGTATACCTGGCGCATGCCGCATCCTCACTCTCGGGTTGTCCGTCAGCCTTGCCAGTCCGGCACGTCCAGGATCTCCAGCACCGCGGCGGTCCACATGAAGCCGATGCCGACACCGACGGTGACGATGCGGTCGCCCGGCTTGGCGCGGCGGGACTCGATCAGGTGGTTGATGCCGAGGAACTGGTCGCTGCTGCCCATGTGCCCGTAGTCGAGGCCCCAGTCGTAGGTGGTGGTCTTGGGGTCGAGGCTCAGCTTGTTGTAAAAACCCCACTCGGCGATGGGCTTGATGACGGTCGCGTGGATGAACCAGTCGATGTCCGCCAGCTTGGTGTCCGCGTCGTCGAGTGCCTGGTCCAGGGTCTGGGTGAAGTTCTGGCTGACCACCTCCAGGACCTCGTCGTAGGCGTCCTCGTTGCGCAGCAGCCAGTCCCCGGGACGGCTGCCGAGATTGACGGTCCTGCCGTTCTCGAAGGGGGCCTGCGTCCAGGGGCCCATGCCGCGGTAGAGGGGTTCGAGCGTGGCGTCGGAACGGCTGACCGTGGAGAGAAGCCGGGCGAACCCGCCGCGGGTGGAGAGCACCGTGGCGCACGCGCCGTCGCCGAAGACGGTCTGGTCGTCGCTCTTCCAGCGGTCGATGTACGGCAGCAGCCAGGCGTCGCCGCAGGTCACGAGAGCGGCGTCGGCGTCGGGACGGGCGGAGATCCAGGAGGCCGCCAGTTCGACGCCGCCCAGTACGCCGTTGCAGCCCTGGCGCATCTCGATCGCCGCCGAGGTGGTCCGGCCCAGGGTCTCCTGCTGGACGAAGTGGGCAGGGGTCCACAGCTCCCGGCCCGGGTGGTTCGTGTAGGCGTGCAGCACGAGGTCGATGTCCTGCGTGTCGTGCCCCGAGCGGGCGATGGCCTGCTTTCCGGCCTCGGCCGCCATCACCGGTCCGGTCTCGTCGGGGCGGGAGATCCGTACCGCGCGCACGCCGTTGTTCTCCGCGGCGGTGGCGTCGTACAGCCCTGCGGCCACGGCCTGTTCCGCGGTCATCTCCTCCTCGGGAAGATAGGCCCCGAGGCCGGCTATGTATACGTTCTCCCAGCGCATGAGATCACTCCTGCCGCGTTTCCGGATGGATACCGCGAGGCTGACGGACTTCCCTCGAGGCGCCCTCGATTCGGATTTCCCGCTTCAGGAAGGACCGGTGGTGAAGGTGCGCAGCACCATTCCGGTTCTCGGTTTCAGTCCGAACGCGGTTGATTTATGGGGCATCCGTTCTCCGGCACGGGCGCGGGCGAACACTTCGTCAAGGCTCACGGGATTGACGATCACGGCCGTTCCGCCCCATCGGTCCGCTTCCGTCACGGCGTTTTCCGGAGTGCCGCGGTGGGGACGGACGTCCTGCGCGGCGACGGCCCGGTCGCCCAGCATCAGCGGGATCAGGAAGTGGTGGAGCACGGCGGTGTCGGTCTGCCGCCGGCTCGCGGAACGGCTCCCGTGCCCGGCCTCGTGCGGCGCGGGCGTACCGGGTCCGGTGACCAGGTGGTGCTCGCCGTGCCCACTGAGCAGGAACGCGTTTCCGGTCCGGCCGGCCGCGGCGAGGGCCTGGTGGGCCGCGGACAGTCCACCCGTCAGGCGCCGCACCGAGCACAGACCCCGGGCCCGGTGCGCGGCCTCCCGCACGGACAGGCCCGGCAGCACGCGGTGCACCGCGTCGACCGGTACCGGGTACGCCGTCATGTCGACCAGGAGGGCCAGGCCGTAGTCCCAGGGGCCGCGGCCGTGCCCCGCCTCGCGGTGTTCCCGGCGCAGGGCCTGGTAGGCGGCGTAGCGGTGGTGGCCGTCGGCGATGAGCACCTGCCGGCCGGCGAGGTCGTCGGCGACGGCCCGGAGAGCGGCCGGGTCGGTGACGCGTCGCAGGCTGTGCGTGATGCCGTCCTCGGCCGTGGCCAGGGTCACGGGCGGCGCGGTGCGGGCGGTGTCCTCGACGACGCGGGCGGCCGCCGCGGCACCCTGGTGGACGCAGTACAGCGGTTCCAGGTTGGCGGTGGCCGAGCGGGTCAGCTCCAGCCGCTCGGCCACCGGGCCCGCGAAGACGTCCTCGTGGGGCAGTACGACACGGTCCTCCTCCTCGCGTATGCCCAGCGCCCCGACGAGACCGCGCTGCAGGACGTGGCCGTCCCTCGTCTGCTGGTACACGTACAGCGCCGGTTCCGGATCGGCCGCGAGGACCCCCCGGTCGAGCCAGTGGTGCAGGCGCCCCGCGGCCAGGTCCAGTCCGGTCCTGCCGTGCGGGACCAGCCGGATCACGTTGTGCGGTGTCCGGTCCAGCAGTCGTCGTACGACGCCCGGGTCCTGGTGGGCGTCCGGCGGGGCCGTCTCGGGTCCCAGGTCGCGGGTCGGGCGGGCGGCGAACCGCACCCCGCGCAGCGGGGCCAGTTCGAGTCGCCGGTCGCCGTCCGGGTCCAGGAGCAGGGAATGGGCGGCGTCGGAATTGCCGATTCCTTCTGTTTCTCGGATTCGATACACGCCGTCAGACTCGGCCGGTCCGCTAGAGACACACTCGCCCTGCATCGCCCCTCGCGCTCTAGTCCGCCTGTAGCGTCCCCGGCTTAGCTTTCGGCATCGGCTTCGTACCCCACAACGCCGAGTGCGCGCCGCCGGCACCGGGTGCGTACAACCCCCTGCCAGAAAGGAATGCCATGCGGGAAAAACTGGATGTCGACGAGGGATCGGCGCTGCTGGTCGATGACGGTCAGCCGAAGGAGGCCTATACCAAGGGTGAGGCACTTCCCGCCTGCACGCGTTGTGTCGACGAATTGACAGCCGCCGCCGCCGAGTTCGACAAGGCCTTTTCGGAGCGGGATTTCGACCGCTGGTTCTCCTTCTTCGTCGACGACAACATCACCGGTCTGGGCGCCGACGGCACGATCGGGATGAACAAGGACGCCTGGGGCAAGATCCTGACCGACTACTTCCAGGACCCCACCTGGCGGATGACGATCGCGCCGGTGAAGGTGGCCGTCCAGAGCTGCCGCACGGGCCAGGTCATCGAGCGCGTCCGGTTCGACTCCCCCGCCCTCGGCCACATCACGTTCGTCCACGTCATGGTCTGGGTGCGCGACCACGGTGACTGGAAGATCGCGCTGCAGACCGAGGCCGGACCGCTCGAGACGAAGACCGAGCTGCTCCACCAGTTCGAGGGCCGCACCCCCGACGCCTCCTGACCGCCGCGTCCCTCCTCGGCCTCCCTTCCCCTCGCCGGCCCGCCCTCCCTCATCACCGCCACAGCGACGAGCCTCAAGGAATCGACACTGATGGAACAGGAAAGTCCGTTGACACGAACAAGTTCAGTGGTGGCCAGGTTCCTCGAGGCCGCCCGCGCCACGCCGGAACGGGACGCCGTGATCGGCCCCGACGTCCGGCTGACCTTCGCCGAGCTGGACGAGCGCACCGACCGGCTGGCCGGGCTGCTGGCCCGCTACGGCGCCGGCCCGGAGCGCTCGGTCGGGGTGTTCCTGCCCCGCTCGGCCGACCTGGTGGTGGCCATCCTGGCCGTGCTCAAGGCGGGGGCGGTGTACGTGCCCTTCGACCCCGAGCAGCCGGCCGAGCGCCTCGCCCACATAGCCGAGGACGCGGGGGTCGTGACCACGATCACCCACGCGGACCTCGTCGGAAAGGTGCCGCAGGGCATACGCGACAAGGCCATCGTCCTGGACCGCCTGGACTGGGACGACCTGCCGCCGGCCCAGCCGCTCGCCACCCACCCCGACAACCTCGCCTACATCGTCTTCACCTCCGGCTCGACCGGCCGCCCCAAGGGTGTCCAGGTCAGCCTGCGCGCCCTCGCGAGCTTCCTGGAGGGCATGGAGGCCGGAGGGTTCTTCCGGGCGCCCGGCGAGCGCGTCGGCTGGAACGCCTCGGTCGCCTTCGACGCCTCGGTGCAGGAGTGGGTGCGGGTGTTCCGCGGCGACACCGTGGCGATCCTCGACGACGACACCCGGCGTGACGCGGAGGCCTTCGCCCGGTTCGTGGCGGACCACGAGCTGGACGTCGTCGACATGACGCCCTCGCACGCGCAGGTCCTGCTGGAGGAGCTGGAGCCGGTGGCACGGGGCGAGCGCCCCGGGCTCAAGCTCCTCATCGCCGGCGAGGCCGTACCGCCCGCGCTGTGGGACGCGCTGGGCGCCCTGGTCTCGGAGGGCGTCCTCGAGGCGGCGAACCTGTACGGGCCCACCGAGGCCACGGTCAACGCGCTCGGCACGCCGATCGTGCGGGGCCGCACACCGCACATCGGCGCACCGCTGAAGAACGTGGACATCCGGATCGTGGACGCCCGGCTGGACCTCGTGCCCGACGGCACCCCGGGCGAACTCTGCCTGGCGGGTCCGGGTCTGGCCCGCGGCTACGCCGGCCGGCCGGGGCTCACCGCGTCGAGCTTCGTTCCCGACCCGTACGGTCCCGACGGCTCGCGCATGTACCGCACCGGGGACCGGGTGAGCCGCGCCGAGGACGGCACGGTCATCTACCTCGGCCGCACCGACAGCCAGGTGAAGATCCGCGGGCACCGGGTGGAGCTGGGCGGGATCGAGGCGGTGCTGCACGACCATCCCGGTGTGCGGCGGGCCTGCGTGGTGTGCCACACCGGTGACGACGGCGCCCCGCGTCTGGAGGCGTTGGTCGAGCTCGTCGCGGGCACGGACCTGGCCTCGGTACAGGCGCACGCCGAGCGGCTGCTGCCGCTGTGGATGTGCCCGGCGGGGTACTCCGCCCTGGAGAAGCTGCCGGTCACGGTCGGCGGGAAGGTGGACCGGGTCGCGCTGACGCGGCTGGCCGGCTCGACCTCCCGTGCGCAGCCGTCCCCGTCGCCGGAGCCGGAGGCCCCGGCCGACGCCTCCGGGGTCAGCCTGCCGGAGACGGTCAACGCCGTCTGGTCGGAGGTCCTGGGTGTCACGTCGATCGCCGAGTCCGACGACTTCTTCGACCTCGGCGGCCACTCGCTCAGCGCCATGCAGGTGGCGACCCGGCTGCGGACCCGGCTCGGCATCAAGGTGCCGACCAGCCTGCTCTTCCGGCACCGCACCTTCGACGCCTTCGCGGCCGCGCTGGCCGACCGCCGCGCAGAGGAACTCGTGGCGCGGTGAACGCCCCGCACCCCACAGCACCTTCGAGGAGACAAGCCATGGACAACACCGACCGGGCACGCTGGGCCGTGCTGATCAGCTCCGCGGGTCAGTACGGTCTCTTCCCCGCGGACAAGCCGGTCCCCGGCGGCTGGCGCACAGCCGGCTTCGAGGGCACCGAGGAAGCCTGCGTCGCCTACGTGGACACCCACTGGACGGACATGCGGCCGATCCTTCACTGACCGGCCCCTCGGCGCGCGCCGCAGCCGCCCTCCCTCCGGCCGCGGCGCGCCTCCGGGAGCCCTTAGGCTTTGGCCTGCGGTTCAGCGGGAATCGCGGGCAGAGGGGAGCTTGCCGGTGATGAGCGGGGCGGTCAGCGCGGTCAGCAGCAATGACGTGTACTCCTTCACCAAACCCAACCGCGAGGGCATCACACTGCTCGCGGGGCTCGGGGTGGAGGGGGATGTGCATGCCGGGGAGACGGTGAAGCACCGGAGCCGGGTGGCGAGGGATCCGGCGCAGCCCAATCTGCGGCAGGTGCATCTCATCCATGAGGAGCTGTTCGCGGAGGTGCGGGAGGCCGGGTTCGAGGTGGCCGCCGGGGAGCTCGGGGAGAACGTGACCACCCGGGGGCTCGATCTGCTGGGCCTGCCGGTCGGGACGCGGCTGCGGCTCGGGGCGCAGGCCGTGGTCGAGGTGACCGGGCTGCGCAATCCCTGCAAGCAGATCGACGGCTTCCAAAAGGGGCTGCTGAAGCAGGTCGTCGGGCGGGGCGCGGACGGCCGGCCGGTGTTCAAGGCGGGGATCATGAGCGTCGTGGTGAGCGGGGGCGTGGTGCGGCCCGGGGACTCCGTCACGGTCGAACTCCCGGAGGGACCGCACCGGCCACTGGAGATCGTCTGAGGCGGACAGGGGCCGCTCCGCACATGCCGAGGGGGCGCCTCGCCGGACGCCCCCTGCTCACCTGCTCATGTGCTCACTTGCTCAGGTAGGCCCAGAACTCGTCGAACGACAGGACCTTGTCCCCGTTCAGGTCGCGGGTCTTGATGATGGCCTCGGCGACCGACTCGGTGACGTTCCAGTCGCCCCCCTGGGCCAGGGCGGCCTTGAACTCGGCGGCGGTGATGAAGCCGTCCCCGTCCGTGTCGATCCGCTGGAAATCCTTGCGCGCTTCCTCGATGTCCGCCACCGGATCCGCCCCTTCGTAACGCATTACTGCTGGTTGACGGAGGCCAGATTAACGGGCGACCCGAGCGCGCAGTGCGGCGACCACCCAGGCGAACTCCTCACGGTGGGCGGCGGCGGGCCCCCCGCCCTTCACCGTGGACAGCAACTCCCGGTACCGGGCGAGCCGGTCGTTGGACGCCGACTCCATCCCTTCGAGCACGGCGGTGAGGTCGCCGTCTCCCAGAACCTCCCGCACGATCTCCTCCGCCTCCGGCGCCTCGGGGGCGATTCCCCGCGCGCGGGCCTCCCCGCCCAGCTGCACCAGACGCATGGGAAGCCACGTGGAGTGCCCGGGAGGGACACTCAGGCCCTGGCCCTCCGAGTTGAACTCGACCATCTGCCGCATGTGCGCCCGGAACTCCGGGTCCTGGATCATTTCCGCCAGTTCCACCCAGGCGTCCACCTGCTCGGGGGTCGGGTCGTCCGGCAGGTCCACCGCGATGGAGTGCATCCGGTCCCGGATCGCCGGATCCACCCCGTCCAGCCCGTGGAACAGTTCCTCCACGAACTCCTCCAGGATCCGCCTCCGCTCGGCCGCCGACAGCCGCGCCAGCTTGTTCATCAGGGTCATCTCCTCCGCACTCGAATTTCGTCGCGCCACGGACGACAGCACCGCACGGGTCACCTTCAGCGAGCGGATCTGCGCGTCCAGCGCCGACACGTGCGCCGCGGCCACCTCGGCGACGGTCCGCTCGCCCGCCAGCACCCGGCGCACATCGGCCAGGCCGAGGCCCAGCTCGCGCAGGGTGCGGATCAGTTCCAGGCGGGCGGCGGACCGGGCGTCGTAGAGCCGGTAGCCGCCGGTGGAACGGGTCACGGGGGTCAGGACGCCCTCGTCGGACCAGTAGCGGATGGTGCGCACGGTCAGTCCGGTGGCGCGGGCCAGCTCACCGATGGTGAAGAGTCCGGTGCCGTCATCGATCATGTGTGTGAGTCTGGGCCTTCCAGTGGGTGGAGACTCAAGGAGCGAGGAGGAGTACGGGGTGGAGACGTTGCGCGACATTCTGGACGCGGCCGCGCGGGGTGTCTTCCCTCCTCCCGACGGCCGTACCACCGTCGTGCCGCAGGCCTCCCCGCGCGACGCCGGTGTCCTCTCCTTCACCGCGCACTCCGTCGTGTTCACCGACGAGGATCCGGAGTGGGTGCGGGAGGCGCTGCGGGGCGTCGACTGCGACGCGCTGTGCGCGACGATGAACCCGGTCTTCCTGGCGGCGTTCATGGCGCGGACCGGGCGGGCGGCCGAGACGATCGACGCGATGCTGGTGGGCTCCCCGCTGCCGGGCGGCCCTCCGCTCCCACTGCGCGAGATCGCGGACGAGGACCATCCCCGCGTCGCCTACGCCCGGCGCCGGCGCGACGAGGTGCGGGTGTGGGCGGCGGACGGCGGGATGCTGGTGACGGGGCGCGGGATCGCCGGCCGGCTGGAGGTCTCGGTCGAGGTGGACGAGGGCCGGCGGCAGGCGGGGCTCGGGCGGCGGCTGGTGACCGCCGCCCGGCATCTCGCCGAGGAGCCGGTGTGGGCCCAGGTGGCCCCGGGGAACGCCCGCAGCATGCGGGCGTTCCAGGCGGCGGGCTATGTGCCGGTGGGCGGCGAGATGCTGCTCAGTGCCAGGGCTGGTAGTACAGGTTGCTGACGCAGCCGCTGAGGACCTCGGTCCTGGTGGCCTTGTCGACGGGGCAGGCGCCGACGATGTACTGGCGGGCGACGCCGCCGGGGAAGGCCACCTCGACCTGGTCGGCGTACTTGTGGGTGTCGCCGATGGTCCGGTTGACGTCGATGCCGCCCGGGGCGTCGATGTAGTAGTTGAAGTCGGACTTCCAGCGCTTGTAGAGGTCGTGGTCGTACGTCGTGGAGACGTACGGGGAGGGCTGGTTGTTCAGGACGTACTTCTCGAGGTCGTACTGGCCGCCCGTCACGTCCTTCGGGTGGAAGCCCTGGTCGAAGATGACGTCGGGGGCGCGGTTGTCGCTGCGCCACAGCGTGCCGCAGGCCTTGCGCCACACGGGTTTCGGCGTGACGCGGGCGAGGTCGACCTGCCGGTCGGCGGCGGCCTTGACCGGGTCGTCGAACAGGGGGCAGGCGGGGGCGGCCGCGGCCTTGGCCACCGGCTTCCCGGGGGCCGCGGCGGGGACGGCGGCCGTGGTCGCGAGGACGGCACCCAGGGACAGGACGGCGGCGGCGACGCGCCGCCGGACGCGAGTGGTGATCATGCGCAGCACGATGTCGGCCGGACGGCACCGCGCCGCGGACCGTCACCCGATCGGCGGCGTGTCCCGAACAAGCCGTGGATCAGCGGAAGATTCCGGTGTGGCCGAGGGAGTAGCGGCCCGGCTGCGGATAGACGGCGAGACCGTGCGGGCCGCTGCCGACGGGGATGCGGGCGAGCTGCTCGCCGGTGCGGGTGTCGATGGCGTACACCTCCGCGTCGTAGCGCCCGGACAGCCACAGGACCTTGCCGTCCGACGAGACCCCGCCCATGTCGGGGCTGCCGCCGGCCGGCAGCCGCCATTTCTTGGTCAGCTCGTTCTTCGTGAAGTCGAAGACGGAGATCGTGCCCTCGCCGCGGTTGGAGATGTACATCTCGCGCGAGTCGCGGCTGATGTACAGGCCGTGGCAGCCCTTGCCGGTCGGCAGGAAGGACGGCTCGGTGAACCTGTCGCCGTCGAGGATCCACATGCCGTCGGCCTTCATGTCGGCGATGTAGTACTTCTTCCCGTCGGGCGAGATCTTGACGTCCTGCGGCATCGCGCCGGCCAGGGGCAGCTTCTCCTGCCCCACGACCTTCATCTTCTCGGTGTCGACCTTCAGCAGTTCGCCGCTGAACTCGCAGGAGACGATGAAGTAGCGCCCGTCGGGCGAGAAGTCCGCGTGGTTGACGCCGTAGCAGCTGACCGGGACGGTCTTCCTCCGCTTCATGGTGTGCGCGTCGCGGAAGACGAGTTCACGGTCGAGGGAGGCCATCACGACGGCGTACCTGCCGTTCGGGGTGAAGTACAGGTTGTACGGGTCGTGCACGTCGACCGTGTCGCCGGCCTTGCCGGTCCTGGGGTCGATGGGGGTGAGGGTGTTGCCCTTGTCGTTGTTGACCCACAGCGTCTTCAGGTCCCAGGAGGGCACGACGTGCTGCGGCTGGCGGCCGACGCGGATCGTCCCGGTCACCTTGTACGTCTTCGGGTCGATGACGGTGACGGTGTCGGACTCGGTGTTGGGCACGTACACGCGGGACGGGAAGTCCTTGACCACCGGGGAGAGCCGGTTCGGGCGGTCGGCGGCGTAGACGTCCTTGGGGTCGAGGAGGGGCGGCATGCCGGGCAGCCCCTGGGCGGCCGGCTTCTTCACGGGGGCGGGGACGGCGGCCTTGGTGGCCCGGCGGACGTCGCCGCCCTGGGGCGGTCCGCCGCAGGCGGCGAGGACGGCGAGGACGCTTCCGGTGACGAGGGCGCGAACGGCGGGTGTGGGACGCATCAGCTGAGCAGCTCCGTGGTGGTGACCGCGCGCAGTCCGCGGCGGTCGAGTTCGTCCAGTACGGCGGGGAGCGCGGCGATCGTGTCCGCGTACCCGAAGTGCAGGCTCACGACGGATCCGCCCCGGATCCCGCCGAGCACGTTGGCCGTGACGGCGGGGGCGCCGGGTGCGGTGAAGTCAAGGGAGTCGACGTCGTAGGAGAGGACGTGCGGGTAACCGGCCTCGCGGGCCAGCCGCTCCACGAGCGGGGAGGCGCGGGCCGTTCGGGAGGGCCGGAACCAGGTCCCGACCGATCCGGTGAGCCGTCTCAGCCGTGCGGCGCACTCGGCGATCTCGTCTCTCGCCTCCGCCTCGGACATGGCGTCGATGTCGAGGTGGCGGTGGGTGTGGTTGCCGAGGTCGTGGCCGCCGTCGAGGATCCGGCGGGCGAGCGCGGGGTGTTCGTCGAGCCAGGTCCCCACGGCCAGCACGGTGACGTGTGCTCCCCCGCGCTCCGCCTCGCCGAGGAGGGCATGGGCGAGGGACGGCTCGCCCTGGCCGTGGAAGGTGAGGGCGACCCGGGGCCGGTCGCGCGGGCCGTGGGTGATCTGCGGGGGCTGCCCCGGGAAGGCACGCGGGGCCGGGGCGGCGAGGGGGCTCGCGGAGGCGGCGGCACGGGGGGCGACGGCGGGCGCGGGCGGAGCGGCGGCCCCGGAGCGGGAACACGCCGCCGTGAACGCTCCCCCGGCGACCAGCCCGGCACCCACCCGCAGCGCGGCACGACGGTCGGTCGAAGTCACCCCGCCATTGAAATAGGAAACGTCATAAAAGCGGTTCATTCACCCACATGTGGGCCCTGGCGGCCGCCCGTCACGCCACCACCCGCAACAGCACCACCGCCCGGGCCGGTACCGTCACCGTCTCCCCCGCCCGGTGGATCACCCCGGGCGCCTCCGCCTGCTGCTCGCTCGACGTGTCGACGACCACCTCGTACCGCTCCGCCCACGGCGGCCCCGGCACGACGAAACCGACGGGGCGGTCGCCGGCGTGCAGGATCGCGAGGAAGCTGTCATCGGTGATCGGGGCGCCCCGCTCGTCCCGGCCGGGGATGTCCCGGCCGGAGAGGTACATGCCGAGGGTCGCGGCCGGGGCGTACCAGTCGCCCTCCGTCATCTCCGCGCCCAGGGGCGTGAACCAGGCCAGGTCCCGCAGCCCGTCCGCCGAGTGCGCCCGGCCGGAGAAGAAGGCGCGGCGGCGCAGGACGGGGTGGCGGTGGCGCAGGGCGATCAGCCGGGAGGTCAGGTCGAACAGGGCCTTCCAGCCCGGCTCCTCCAACAGGCTCCAGTCCACCCAGCTGATCTCGTTGTCCTGGCAGTAGGCGTTGTTGTTGCCGCCCTGCGTGCGGCCCAGTTCGTCGCCCGCGACCAGCATCGGCACGCCCGTCGACAGCAGGAGCGTGGTCAGGAGGTTGCGCAGCTGCCTGCGCCGCAGCGCCCGCACCCGCTCGTCGTCCGTCTCCCCTTCCGTCCCGCAGTTCCAGGCGCGGTTGTCGTCCGTGCCGTCCCGGTTGCCCTCGCCGTTGGCCTCGTTGTGCTTGCGCTCGTAGGACACCAGGTCGCGCAGGGTGAAGCCGTCGTGCGCGGTGACGAAGTTGACGGAGGCGTAGGGGCGCCGGCCGCCCCAGGCGTACAGGTCGCTGGAGCCCGACAGGCGGTAGCCCATCTCCCGCACGTCCGGCAGCGCGTGCCGCCAGAAGTCGCGGACGGCGTTGCGGTAGCGGTCGTTCCACTCCGTCCACAGCGGCGGGAAGGCGCCCACCTGGTAGCCGCCCGAGCCCACGTCCCAGGGCTCCGCGATCAGCTTCACCCGCCGCAGCACCGGGTCCTGGGCGATGACCGCGAGGAACGGGGACAGCATGTCGACGTCGTGCATGGAGCGGGCCAGGGCGGCGGCCAGGTCGAAGCGGAAGCCGTCGACGCCCATCTCCGTCACCCAGTAGCGCAGGGAGTCCGTGATCAGCCGCAGGACGTGCGGCTGCACCACGTGCAGGGTGTTGCCGCAGCCCGTGTAGTCGGCGTAGCGGCGGGCGTCCGACTGCAGCCTGTAGTAGCCGCGGTTGTCGATGCCCTTCAGGGAGAGGGTCGGGCCCAGTTCGCCCGCCTCGGCCGTGTGGTTGTAGACGACGTCGAGGATGACCTCGATGCCGGCCGCGTGCAGGGCCCGCACCATCCGCTTGAACTCGCCGACCTGCTGTCCGGTCGTTCCGGAGGAGGCGTAGCCGGCGTGCGGGGCGAAGTAGCCGATGGAGTTGTAGCCCCAGTAGTTGCGCAGGCCGCGGCGGAGCAGATGGTCCTCGTGGGCGAACTGGTGGACCGGGAGCAGCTCCACCGCCGTCACGCCCAGCTTCACCAGGTGTTCGACCGCCGCCGGGTGGGCGAGACCGGCGTAGGTGCCGCGCAGGTCCTCGGGGATGCCCGGATGCCGTTGGGTGAAGCCTCTGACGTGCAGTTCGTAGATGACCGAGTCCGCCCACGGGGTCTTGGGGCGGCGGTCGTACGCCCATTCGTCGTCGGGCGCGTCATCGTGGACGACGACGCCCTTCGGGACGTGCGGCGCCGAGTCCCGTTCGTCGCGCACGGTGTCCGCGACCTGCTGCTGGGGCCAGTCCCGGACGTGCCCGTACACCTCGGGCGGCAGCGTGAACTCGCCGTCGACCGCGCGGGCGTAGGGATCCAGGAGCAGCTTCGCCGGGTTCCAGCGGCCCCCGGTCCACGGATCCCAGCGGCCGTGCACCCGGAAGCCGTAGCGCTGGCCCGGCATCACACCCGGTACGAAGCCGTGCCAGATCTCGTGCGTCAGTTCGGTCAGCGTGGCCCGTGTCTCCCGGCCCGCCTCGTCGAACAGGCACAGCTCGACCTTCTCCGCGCCGCCCGCCCACAGCGCGAAGTTGGTGCCCGCGACCCCGTCCGGGCCGGTGCGGAAGCGGGCGCCGAGCGGCGTGGGCGCACCCGGCCGCACGGGCACCCCGGGCACCTTCTGGGACACCCCGTTCAGGCGGGTGTCCGGCGTGGCGCGCTGCTGCGCCACCGTCTCCTGCTCGGCTGCGCTGGACACCGTTCAGCCTCCTGCGGCTCGTGGGTACGACGTTCGGGACGGGCCACGGCGTCCCGGCCGCCGCCGCCCCGCGCTGTCGTCCTCCCCCTGTTCTGCCCAGAGCGCGCCTCGCACTCACGTTTCCCCGGAGCGCACCCGATCGTTGGGCAGACCGTGAGGCACGTACAAGGGCGCGCACGGCGCGCGAGCGTCGCAGTGGCCGCCGTGGTGACATGGGCGGGACTGCTGGCCGGGGCGGCCGGCTGCACGAACGACGGCAGGACCGGGCTCGACCGGATGCTCGGCAAACCCGCGGCGCCCGAGGACGCCATCCGGGTGACGCCGCAGGACGGCACGAGGGGGGTGCGCCCGGAGGAGGAGCTGCGGGTCCGGGTGCCGGACGGGCGGCTGGAGTCGGTGAAGGTGGTGAGGTCCCAGGACGCGCAGGAGTCGGCGGTGCCCGGACGGATCTCCGCCGACGGGCTGAGCTGGCGGCCGGACGGCGGACGGCTGGCGCTCGCCGCCCGTTACGCGGTCGACGTGGTGGCCGTGGACGGCGACGGCAACCGCTCGGCACGCCACACCACCTTCACCACCTACGTCCCCGAGGAGCGCTTCATCGGATACGTCACGCCCGAGAACCGCTCCACCGTCGGCACCGGGATGATCGTCTCGCTGGGCTTCAACCGGGCGGTCGTGAACCGGGCAGCCGTCGAGCGCGCCGTGCGGGTGACCGCCGAGCCGGCCGTGGAGATCCGCCCGCACTGGTTCGGCGACGCCCGCCTCGACTTCCGTCCCGAGGAGTACTGGAAGCCGGGCACCAAGGTGACGGTCGCGCTGCGGCTGCGGGACGTGGAGGGGGCGCCGGGCGTCTACGGGCTGCAGTACAAGACGTTCTCCTTCACCGTGGGCCGCAGTCAGGTCTCCCTGGTCGACGCGGCGAGCCACACCATGAAGGTGCGGCGCGAGGGCGAGCTGATCGCCACCGTGCCCATCACGGCCGGGGCGCCGACGACGACGACGTACAACGGGAAGATGGTCGTCTCCGAGATGCTCGAGCTGACCCGGATGAACGGCGCGACCGTCGGCTTCAGGAAGAAGGACGGCAAGGGCGAGTACGACATCCCGGACGTGCCGCACGCCATGCGGCTGACCGACTCCGGCACCTTCCTGCACGGCAACTACTGGGCGGAGGCGGAGGCCTTCGGGAAGGTCAACCTCAGTCACGGCTGCGTGGGGCTCAGGGACGTCAAGGGCGGCGCCTCGGACACTCCCGCGGGGTGGTTCTTCGACCGGTCGCTCATCGGGGACGTCGTCGAGGTCGTCAACAGCGAGGACAAGCAGGTCGCGCCGGACAACGGGCTCAGCGGCTGGAACATGGACTGGGAGGAGTGGACGAGCGGGAGCGCGATCGGCTGACTTCTCCCCCCGGTGCAACCATCCACTCCGTCCCGCGGTCCCAGTTGCGACGGAATGGTGACATTGACCTGACACGAAGCTCAAAAGTGTGCGGTTAATATGCGCCAGTGATCGCGCTGGTGGCGCGGGGGTGGGGGGCCTGACCAGGCCCTGCGAGGGGAGAAAGACTTGAACGTGCGACCGATATCGGCTGCGATCGTCGGGGGGCTGCTGCTCGCTCTCACGGCGTGCGGCGGGGGCGGCGGCTCGGACGCGGGGTCCGACGCGAAGGGCAAGGGGGACAAGGGCAGCACTTCGGCCGCGGAGAGCAAGCAGTCGGAGGCGGTCGTCACCATCGCCCCGAAGGCCGGGGCCACGAACGTCGACACGAGCGGCACCCTGAAGGTCACCGCGAGCAAGGGCAAGCTGACCGAGGTCACCGTCAAGGACGCCAAGGGCACGAAGGTCGACGGGGCGCTCTCGGCCGACGGCTCCGGCTGGACGCCCGCCACGCACCTGGCGGCCGCGACCAAGTACGAGGTGCACGCGGTCGCGAAGGACTCCGCCGGCCGTACGGCCGCCGAGGACTCCTCCTTCACCACGCTCAGCCCGCAGAACACCTTCATCGGCAACTTCACGCCCGAGGACGGTTCCACCGTCGGCGTCGGCATGCCGTTCTCGGTCCGCTTCACCCGGGGCATCACCAAGCCGGCCGACGTGGAGAAGGCCATCGAGATCAAGACCGAGCCGGCCGTGGACGTCGAGGGCCACTGGTTCGGCAACGACCGGCTGGACTTCCGGCCCGAGAAGTACTGGAAGGCCGGCACCAAGGTCACCGTCAAGCTGAACCTGGACGGCGTCGAGGGCCGCAAGGGCGTCTACGGCAAGCAGTCCAAGACGGTGTCCTTCACCATCGGCCGCAACCAGGTGTCGATCGTGGACGCCGCGAAGCACACGATGAAGGTCATGCAGGAGGGCAAGGTCGTCAAGACCATCCCGGTGACCACCGGCAAGCCCGGCTACGCCACCTGGAACGGCCAGATGGTCATCAGTGAGAAGTTCACGGTGACCCGCATGAACGGCGACACGGTCGGCTACGACGGCGAGTACGACATCAAGGACGTCCCGCACGCCATGCGGCTGACCAACTCCGGCACGTTCGTGCACGGCAACTACTGGGGCGGCGACGCCTTCGGCAACTACAACGCCAGCCACGGCTGCATCGGTCTGAGCGATGTGCGCGGCGGCTACGACAGCGGGGCACCGGCGGCGTGGTTCTTCAACCACTCGATGATCGGTGACGTCGTGACCGTGAAGAACTCCACCGACCCGACGGTCGACCCGGCGAACGGCCTCAACGGCTGGAACGTCTCGTGGGCGGACTGGAAGAACTAGCTGATCTTCACGTTCGGCGGTCGTGCGAGCGGGCCCGGTGCTGTGACCTACGGCACCGGGCCCGTGCCGTTAGTCCCCGTTAACCTGCTGCCATGACCGTACATCTGGAAGTCGCCGAAGGCGTCGGCACGATCCGGCTCGACCGCCCGCCCATGAACGCCCTGGACGTCGCCACACAGGACCGGCTCAAGGAACTCGCCGAGGAGGCGACCCGGCGCGAGGACGTGCGGGCCGTCGTCGTGTACGGCGGGGAGAAGGTGTTCGCGGCGGGCGCGGACATCAAGGAGATGCAGGACATGGACCACACGGCGATGGTCCTGCGCGCCCGCGCCCTCCAGGACTCCTTCACCGCGGTGGCCCGTATCCCCAAGCCGGTCGTCGCGGCCGTCACGGGGTACGCGCTGGGCGGCGGCTGCGAGCTCGCGCTGTGCGCGGACTTCCGGATCGCGGCCGAGAACGCCAAGCTCGGCCAGCCGGAGATCCTGCTCGGCGTGATCCCGGGCGCGGGCGGCACCCAGCGCCTCGCCCGGCTGATCGGCCCCTCCAAGGCGAAGGACCTCATCTTCACCGGCCGGATGGTGAAGGCGGACGAGGCGCTGACCCTGGGCCTGGTGGACCGGGTGGTCCCGGCCGCCGAGGTGTACACGGAGGCACTCGCGTGGGCCGCGAAGCTGGCGCAGGGGCCGGCGATCGCGCTGCGGGCGGCGAAGGAGTCGATCGACACCGGTCTGGAGACGGACATCGACACGGGCCTCGCGGTCGAACGCAACTGGTTCGCCGGGCTGTTCGCGACGGCCGACCGGGAGATCGGCATGCGGAGCTTCGTGGAGGACGGGCCGGGCAAGGCCAAGTTCCTGTGACGGACGTCTCTTTGAACATCTCCGGATTCACTTGCAATTGACGGGGCGTCTCACCCGGATCCCTCGATGGGGCGGTTTATGGAAGCCTTAAGTCAACCTTAAGGCCACCTTGTCGAGGAGTCCGGCGATCACTTCCGGGCGAGCCCGCATCGCAGGTCAGCCGAGGTTTATCGAGTCACCACCTGCCCCCGGCATATGCCGAAAGCATTCCGGTGGACAGGGTCGCGCGGGGGGCGTATTCCGGCGGAACGGCCCCGGAGGATGCTCCGGACGGCCATGATGGGGGCATGGCGGGGCTGGAGGGTGTCGAACAGCCGCGGGGGCACGGGCGTGTGGCCGCGGCACGCTGGTCGCCGACGGTCGAGGACGAACGGGCGCTCAAGGCGCTGGAGTTGTTCGGCAACCCGACGGAGGGTGAGGTTCCGCTACCTTCCCGTCCCGAGTCGGCCGCCACCGCCCGCCGCCTCACCCAGGTCGTGGTCCTGCGCCAGTGGGGGCTGAGCCCCAAGATGACGGAGGACGCGGTCCTCCTCGTCTCCGAACTCGTCGGCAACGCCGTACGGCACACCGGGGCCCGCGTCTTCGGTCTGCGCCTGCGCCGCCGCCGCGGCTGGATCCGCGTCGAGGTCCGCGACCCCTCCCGCGGACTGCCGTGCCTGATGCCCGTCCAGGAACTCGACGTCAGCGGCCGCGGCCTCTTCCTCGTCGACAAACTCTCCGACCGCTGGGGCGTCGACCTGCTGCCACGGGGCAAGACGACCTGGTTCGAAATGAGGGTGGCGGACCGCTAGAGCGAAACACGCCTTGGGCCCGTCCTGCCGCCTTGACGTCACGGGCTGCCCACTGGCACCGTCCATGGCCATGAGGCCGTCCGCCGACCACCGCCGCGCACATGTCGCGCTGGTGGAGCGGCGCCATGTCGATCTGTGCCGGCAGTCCAGCGCCATCTGTCACTGAGCCGTAGCCCTCCCCTCCCCCATTTCGGCGCGCCCGCGTGCCGCGGCACGCCCGTCCCGAGGAAACCTTATGCCCGAATTATCCCGCCGTGCCTTCGGTGGTCTCGTCGGTGGCGGTGCCGTGACCGCCGTCGGCGGCACCACTGGTTCCGCCGAGGCCGCCGCCCCCGCCGAGCGGCCGTTCACAGCGCGCACCGCCGTCTCCGGCTCCCGTCGCCCCAACTTCCTCGTCATCCTCGGCGACGACCTCGGCTGGGCCGACCTCTCCTCCTACGGCGCCCCGCACATCAGGACGCCGAACCTGGACCGGCTGGCCCGGCAGGGGGTGCGGTTCACCGACGCGTACTCGGGGTCGGCGACCTGCTCACCGACCCGGTTCAGCCTGTACACCGGGCGCTATCCGGGCCGTACGCCAGGCGGGCTCGCCGAACCGATCGCGAGCCGGACCCAGGGCCTCGACCCGAACCACCCCACCCTCGCCTCGCTCCTCAGGAAGACCGGGTACGCCACCGCCCTCATCGGCAAGTGGCACTGCGGCTGGCTGCCCGACTACAGCCCCACCAAGTCCGGCTGGGACGAGTTCTTCGGCAACCACGGCGGCGTACTGGAGTACTTCTCCAAACTCGGGCAGCTCGGCGACCACGACCTGTACGAGGGCGACGCCGAGTACAAGGACCTCCGCTACTACACCGAGGTCCTGACCGAGCGGGCCGTCGAGTACGTGAGCCGCGACCACGGCTCCACCCCCTGGCTGCTCAACCTCAACTTCACCACCCCGCACTGGCCGTGGCTGGCGGAGGGCGACGAGGAGACCGGTGCGGAGATCGCGGCCAAGATCCGGGCCGCCGGGTCCCAGGCGGAGATCTCGGCCGCGCTGAACCACTTCGACGGCGGCTCGGTCGCCAAGTACACCGAGATGGTGCAGAGCCTCGACGCCGCCGTCGGTGAGGTGCTCGCCGCGCTGCGCCGGTCCGGGCAGGAGGAGAACACGGTGGTGTACTTCGCCAGCGACAACGGCGGCGAGCGCTGGTCGTACCTCTGGCCGCTGAGCGGCGAGAAGTCCGTGCTCCAGGAGGGCGGCATCCGGGTGCCGACCATCCTCCACTGGCCGCGCCGCATCGACGGCAACCAGGTCAGCCACGAACCGAACTTCTCCCCCGACTGGACCGCGACCTTCCTGGAGCTGGCCGGTGCCCGGCCCGACCCGGCGTATCCGCTGGACGGCACGAGTCTCGCGGGCTACCTGCTGAGGGGAGAGACGCTGCCCGAGCGCGACCTGTTCTGGCGGGTGCGGGACAACCGGGCGCTCAGGCGCGGCGACTGGAAGTACTACCAGGACTCCGACGGCGACGACCACCTCTACGACCTCGGCGCCGACCTGCGCGAGCAGGCCGATCTCTCCGAGGACAGGCCCGAGTTGCTCGCCGAGCTGAAGGCCGCCTGGGAAACGACCGCCTCCGGCCTGCTTCCGTACCCGGACTAGGGCCCTTCTGATGGATCTCCGTGGGAGAAGGAGCGGCGTTCGGTGCGTGCTCTCGGCGTGCCGGGCGTCGCGACGCCGCGGAGCTCCATCAGAAGGGCCCTGGTGCCGCGGCAACAGCTTGGCGTACAGGTGGGTGAGATGGGTCTTCACGGTCGCCTCGCTGATGAACAGTTCCCGGGCGATCTCGCGGTTGGACGTGCCCCTGGCGACCAGCACCAGCACCTCGCGTTCGCGGGCCGAGAGCGGCTCGTTGCCGGGGGACCTGGGGGCACGGACCGCGGAGACCAGGCGGGAGGCGACCGCCGGGGACAGGACGGTGCGGCCCTCGGCGGCGGCGCGGACGGCGGTGAACAGTTCGTCGCGCGGGGCGTCCTTCAGCAGATAGCCCGTCGCGCCGGCCTCGATCGCGGGCAGGCTGTCCGAGTCGGTGTCGTACGTCGTCAGCACGAGGACCTTGGCGCGGGCGCCGCGGCGGGAGAGTTCGCGGATGGCGTCCACTCCCCCGCCGCCTGGCATCCTCAGGTCCAGCAGGATCACGTCCGGGTCGAGTTCTCCCGAGCGGGAGCGGGTGGGGACGGCGACGGGGTCGGTGCCGTCGTCGCGGATGTCGAGGATGACCTCGTCGCCCAGGAAGGAGAGGGTGACGCCCACCCGGCCGGCCCGGGCATGGCGGGCCGCGAAATCGACGATGCCGGCGCCGTTCGGCCGAGGATCCCGAAGATCTCGCCCTCCTCGACGGCGAAGGACACGCCGTCGACGACGGTTCGGCCGCCGTAGGACTTGCGCAGTGCGCCGACTTCGATGACGGGTGTGGCTGACATGCTCCGAGGGTCCTGGTGGGGCCCGGTCCGCCGCATCGGCCGTCGCGCTCGAACAGACATCAGCCGATCGGATGATGCCCGGCTACGACCCCTTGGGGCTACTGGGCGGCGCGGCGCGCAGACCTGTCCGGCTCCTCGAACACGCAGGTCGTAGGACCAGGGAAGGAGCGCGGTCCGGCCAAAACTCGGTGGGCGTTGTCAGTGCCGATCCGTAGGCTCGCCGGTGATGTCGACGACACGTGCAACCACCAAGGACCGGTCCGCGGTGCGGACGTTGCTGCGGCTGTGGCCCTATGTGCGGCCGGTGCGGACGCGGCTGTTCAGTGCCGCGTTCGTCGCGGTCACCGCCTCCCTCGTGGGGCTGGTGATCCCGCTCGTCCTGAAGTGGATGGTCGACGGGCCGGTCGCCGACCGGGACCCGGCCGGGGTGTGGCTGGGTGCGCTGTACCTGCTGCTGCTCGGGCTGGCCGAGGCCGGGCTGTTCGGCATGCGGCGCTGGCTGGTGGCGCGTCCGCTGTCGCACGTGGAGGCGGAGATGCGGGCGGATCTGTACCGGCATCTGCAGCGGCTGCCGGTGTCCTTCCACGACCGGTGGGCCTCGGGACAGTTGCTGTCCCGCGGGACCACCGACCTGATGCTGCTGCGCATGTTCCTCGCCTTCCCTCTGACGTTCCTGCTGGTCAATGCCGTGACCATCCTCGTCGGCGTGATCATCATGCTGCTTCAGGACTGGTCGCTGGGGCTGGTGATCCTCGGTCCCGCGCTGCCGGTCATGGTGATGTGCGTGATCTTCGAGCACCGGTACGCGGTGGTGGCGCGGCGCGCGCAGGACCAGGTCGGCGATCTGACGACGGTCGTCGAGGAGAGCGTGCTCGGGATCCGGATCATCAAGGGCTTCGGCCGGCACCGCAGCCAGGCGCGCGCCTTCCGTGAGCTGTCCTCGACGCTGCGCGGCACGGAGCTGCGCAAGGCCCGGCTGCTGGCGACGATCTGGGCCGTCATCGTGACGCTGCCCGAGGTGGCGATCGGGGCCGCGCTGGTGCTGGGCACCGTACAGGTCGCGGACGGCGAGCTGTCCGCGGGCACGCTGGTCGCCTTCCTGTCGACGGCCCTCGCGCTGCGCTGGCCGGTGGACTCCATCGGGTTCCTGCTGGCGATGAGCCAGGAGGCCGCCACCGCCACCGAGCGGTACTTCGAGGTGATGGACGAACGGCCGGAGCAGGAGACCGCCCGTACCCGTGCCGGCGTCCCGAAGGGCGAGGGCCTCCGCTTCGAAGACGTCGTGTTCCGCTACCCCGACGCCGATCCGGCCTCCCCGCCCACCCTCGACCACGTCGACCTGCACGTGCGGCCCGGCGAGTCCCTGGCCCTGGTCGGGGCCACCGGCAGCGGCAAGACCACCCTCACCGCGCTCGTCCCCCGGCTGCACGAGGTGACCTCCGGACGGATCACGCTCGACGGCGAGGACGTCACCGCGATGTCGCGCGAGGAGCTGCGCGCGAAGGTCGCCGTGGCCTTCGAGGAACCCACCCTCTTCTCGGCGAGCGTCGGGGAGAACGTGCTGATGGGGGCGGACGACAGCGCCGGGGCCGCCGAGCTGGAACGGGCCCTGGAGGTCGCACAGGCCGGCTTCGTGCACGCGCTGCCGCAGGGCACCGGGACCCAGGTCGGCGAGCAGGGGCTCAGTCTCTCCGGCGGGCAGCGGCAGCGGCTCGCGCTGGCCAGAGCCGTGGTCGGCCGGCCCCGGTTCCTGGTGCTCGACGACCCGCTGTCCGCGCTGGACGTGCACACCGAGGCCGCCGTGGAGGCCGCGCTGCGCCAGGTCCTCTCCGACACCACCGCGCTGATCGTGGCCCACCGCCCCTCCACCGTGCTCCTCGCCGACCGGGTCGCCCTGCTCTCCGGCGGCCGGGTCACCGCCGTGGGCACCCACCAGGAACTGCTGCGCAGCAACACCGAGTACGCCCACCTCATGTCAGGAACCGGCCGTCAGGAGGACGACCGATGACCGCCCCCAGCACCTCCTCCCCCACCGCCTCCTCCCCCGCCACCGACGACCGGCCCGAGGACCCGCGTCCGCCGGCCGCCGAGGACCCCTTCGACAAGGATGTCCTGCCCACCCCGCCCGGCGCCACGGGCACCCTGCTGCGCTCCCTGCTCGCCCCCATGCGGTCACGGGTCGCCCTGACCACGCTCCTGCTGCTGCTCCAGCAGGCGGCCGTGCAGGCGGGCCCGCTGCTGGTGGCGTACGCCATCGACCGGGCCGTACCGGCGTTCCGGGCCGACGACAACGGGCCGCTCACCCTGGTGGCCGCGGGCTATCTGCTGTGCGCGCTCGCCTCCGGCGCCCTGCAGTACGCGTTCCTGATCGCCGCCGCCCGGGTCAGTCAGGACGTGCTGCTCGATCTGCGCGGCCGGATCTTCCGGCACGCGCAGGCCCTCAGCGTCGACTTCCACGAGCGCTACACCTCGGGCCGGCTCATCTCCCGGTCCACCACCGACGTGGAGTCCCTGCGCGAGCTGCTCAACGAGGGCCTGCAGGAGCTGGTGACCGTCATCCTCTCCTTCGTCTACATCTCGGCCATGCTGCTCTGGCTGGACCCGGGCCTCGGCGCCGTCGCGGTGGCGTCCTTCGTGCCGCTGTACGCGCTGGTCCGGGTCTACCGGCGCCGTGCCGCGCGGGTGTACACCTTGCGGTCCACCGCGATCGCGGCCGTGATCGTGAAGTTCGTGGAGACGATGAACGGCATCCGGCCGGTGCGCGCCTTCCGCCGCGAGTCGGTCAACGACGCCGAGTTCCGGGTCCTCAACCGGCGGCACGAGCGGACGAACGGCGACGCGCTGCTGGAGATGGCCCGCTATGTCGTCGGCTCGCGGCTGGTCGCCAACACGGCCGTCGCGCTGATGGTGCTGTGGGGTGCCTACCGGGTGGCGGGCGGTTCGCTGGAGCTGGGGGTGCTGGCGGCGGCGGTGCTGTACCTGCGGCGGCTGTACGACCCGATCGACCGGCTCGGCATGTTCCTCAACTCCTACCACTCGGCGGCGGCCTCCCTGGAGAAGATCGCGGGGCTGCTGGCGCAGGCCCCGTCCGTGCCGGAACCGTCCGTGCCGAAGGAACTCCCCGCGCTCCGGGGCGAACTCCCGGGCCGCGAGGTCGTGTTCGACGACGTCTCCTTCGGCTACCGCACCGGCGGCGAGGTCCTCCCCCGCTTCGACCTCACCCTCCCGGCGGGGCAGACGGTGGCCGTGGTCGGCTCGACCGGCGCGGGCAAGTCGACCCTGGCCAAGCTGCTCGCCCGCTTCTACGACCCCTCGCACGGGCGGGTACTGCTCGACGGCGTGGACCTGCGCGACCTGCCCGTGCCCGAGCTGCGGCGCGGGGTGGTCATGGTGACGCAGGAGGCGTTCCTGTTCTCCGGCACGGTCGCCGAGAACATCGCCATCGGCCGGCCGGACGCCACCCGGGAGGAGATCGAGCGGGCGGCGAAGGCGATCGGCGCGCACGAGTTCATCAGCTCCCTGCCCGACGGCTACGACACGGACGTCCGCAAGCGCGGCGGCCGGATCTCCGCCGGCCAGCGTCAACTCGTGGCGTTCGCACGGGCGCTGCTGGCGGATCCGGCGGTGCTGATCCTCGACGAGGCCACCAGCTCGCTGGACATCCCGGGCGAGCGGGCCGTGCAGCGCGCCATGTCGACGGTCCTGGAGGGCCGTACGGCGGTGGTGATCGCGCACCGGCTGTCCACCGTGGAGATCGCCGACCGGGTGCTGGTGATGGAGCACGGACGGATCGTCGAGGACGGCGCCCCGGCCGAACTCATCGCGGGAACGGGCCGGTTCGCCGATCTGCACCAGGCGTGGCGGGACAGTCTCGCGTGAGGCGGGGGGACGCGGCGGTCGACGCCCACGGGGAACCCGGCACCCCCGACTCCCGGGACGGCTGGCGGTACCTGGCCTGGCTGGTGCGGTGCCAGCCGTGGCGGGGGATGGCCGGGGCGGTGCTGGCCAGCAGCTGGATGGTGCTGCTGGCGGTGGCGCCGTATCTGCTGTCGAAGGCGGTGGACGAAGGTCTCGAGCCGGGGGACACGGCCGCGCTCGTCGGCTGGACGGCGGCCCTGACGGTGGTGGGGGCGGCGAACGCGTGGATGAGCATCATGCGGCACCGCACGATGACCCGCGTGCGGATGGACGCCTACTTCCGCACGATCAAGGTCGTGGTGGGGCACGCGGTGCGGCTCGGGGACGCCCTGCCGCGCCGGGTGGGCACCGGGGAGGTCGTCACGATCGGCGTGGGCGACGTCCACACCATCGCGAACTCGCTGTCGGTGATCGGTCCTGGCGTCGGCTCGATCGTGGTGTACGTGTTCGTGGCCGGGCTGCTGCTGTCCGTCTCGCCGCTGCTGGCGGCGGTGGTGCTGCTGGGAATGCCGGTGATCGCCGTGCTCGTCGGGCCGCTGATGACCCGGCTGCAGGGCGCGGAGGGCGAGTACCGGGAGCGGCAGGGTGTGCTGACCTCGCGGATCGGCGATCTGTCGGGCGGGCTGCGGGTGCTCAACGGGCTCGGCGGGAAGGGCCTTTTCGCGGACGGGTTCCGGCGGGACTCGCAGCGGCTGCGCGAGCAGGGCTACCGGGTGGGCGCGGTCACCAGCTGGATGCAGGCGCTCGGCATGGGCCTGCCGACGGTGTTCCTCGCGGTGGTGACCTGGCTCTCGGCCCGGCTCGCCGCGCAGGGGGAGCTGACGGTGGGCGAGCTGGTGTCGGTGTACGGCTATGTCGCGGTGCTGATCGGCCCGGTGTCGTTCCTCGTCGACCTTTGCTACCAGCTCAGCCGGGGTGTCGTCGCCGCCGACCGGGTCGCACGGCTGCTGCGGCTCGAGCCCGACCCGGACACCGGGACGGCCGAGGCGCCCGCCGAGCCCGCGGTGCTGCACGACCCCGTGTCGGGCGTGCGGGTGGCCCCGGGGCGGCTGACCGCTCTGGTCGGGGCGCGCCCCGCGGAGCTGACCGCGATCGTCGACCGCCTCGGGCGGTTCGGCCCGACCGAGGTCACCTGGGGCGGGGTCCGGCTCGACGCGATCCCGCTCGCCCAGGTCAGGGCCAGGATCCTGGTCGCCGACAACGAGGCGGACCTGTTCGCCGGCACCCTGCGCGAGGTGACCGGCGGCCGGCGGGACCCGGCCCCGGCGGAGGTGGAGCGGGCGGTGCGGGCGGCCGCCGCCGAGGACATCGTGCAGGGGCTGGCGGAGGGCCTCGACGCGCCGGTGACCGCCCAGGGCCGCAGCCTCTCCGGCGGCCAGCGGCAGCGGGTGCGGCTGGTGAGGGCGCTGCTCGCCGAACCCGAGGTGCTGCTCGCCCTGGAGCCGACCTCGGCGCTCGACGCGCACACGGAAGCGGCGGTCGCGGAGCGCCTGCGGTCGGCCCGCAGCGGCCGGACGACGGTCGTGACCACCACCTCCCCGCTGGTCCTCGACCACGCGGACACGGTGATCTATCTGACCGACGGCAAGACCGCCGCCACCGGCGGCCACCGTGAGCTGCTGGAACGGGAGCCGGGCTACCGGGAGTTGGTGGCCCGGGACGCCGAGGAGGCCATGTCATGACATCCGACGGGGGGCGGCTGCCCGTCGCCGGGCCCGCAGAGGTGCGACGGGCCGTCGGCCGGCTGGTGCGGGCCGACGGGCGGGCCTTCCGCCGGGTCCTCGCGCTCAATGTGCTCGCCGCCGGGGCGGGTCTCGCCGGGCCCTGGCTGCTCGGGCGGATCATCGACGAGGTGCGGGCCGGGCGCGGGGTCGGCGCGGTGGATCGGCTGGCGCTGGTGCTCCTGGTGTGCGCGCTGGCGGAGTTGCTGCTGGCCCGCTGGGCGCGGTACGCGGGGCACCGCTTCGGGGAGCGGACCCTGGCCCGGGTGCGGGAGGAGTTCGTCGACCGGACGCTGGCGCTGCCCGCGTCGGTGGTGGAGCGGGCCGGCACCGGCGATCTGACCACGCGCGGTACGGCCGATGTGGCGGCCGTCGGCACCACCCTGCGGGACGCCGGTCCCGAGCTGCTGGTGTGCACCGTGCAGGCGCTGTTCACGCTCACCGCCGTGTTCGTGATCGACCCGCTGCTCGGCGCGGTCGGCGTGCTCGGGCTGACCCCGATCTGGTGGGCGCTGCGCTGGTATCTGCGGCAGGCCCGTTCCGGCTATCTCGCCCAGGGCGCCTCGGACTCCGACGTCGCCGAGATCGTCGCCTCGACGGCCGGCGGGGCCCGGACCATCGAGGCGTTCCGGCTCCAGGAGCGGCGCATCACCGCGAGCCGGAACGCGCTGGCGGCCGCCCGCCGCGCCCGCTTCCACACGCTGTACCTGCGGTCCGTGTTCTTCCCGGTCGTCGAGGTGTCCTACGTGCTGCCCGTGGCCGGGGTCCTGATCCTCGGCGGGGTGCTGCACGGGCGGGGGGCGGTGAGCCTGGGCGCGGTGGTGGCGGCCGCGCTGTACCTGCGGCAGTTCACCGAGCCGCTGGACCAGATCCTGGTGCGGGTGGAGCAACTGCAGTCCAGTGGCGCCTCGTTCGCCCGGGTGGAGGGGCTGGCCCAGGCACCCCGGCCGGTACCGGAGGGCGGGGAGGCGGTTCCGGCGGACGACCGGATCGACGTCACCGGGGTCCGGTACGCGTACGAGCGCGGGGGCGAGGTGCTGCGCGACGTCGATCTGACGGTACGGCCCGGGGAGCGGCTCGCGATCGTCGGCCCGTCGGGCGCGGGCAAGACCACGCTGAGCAGACTGCTCGCGGGCGTGGACGCGCCGACCGCGGGCAGGGTGACGGTGGGCGGAGTGCCGGTCGCGGACCTGGCGCCCGAGACGCTGCGCCGTCAGGTCGTCCTGGTCACCCAGGAGCACCATGTCTTCCTGGGCTCGGTCCGCGACAACCTCCTCATCGCCGAACCGGCCGCGTCCGACGAGGAGTTGTGGGCGGCACTGGCCGCGGTCGGCGCCGACGGCTGGGTGCGGGAACTGCCCGGCGGTCTCGACTCCCTCCTGGGCACGGGAGGTTGCCGTACGGACGGCTCGCAGGCGCAGCAACTCGCGCTGGCCCGGGTGGTGCTGGCCGACCCGCACACGCTGATCCTGGACGAGGCGACGGCGCTCCTCGACCCGACGACGGCCCGGCACACGGAGCGGGCCCTGGCCGCCGTACTGCGGGGCCGTACGGTCATCGCGATCGCGCACCGGCTGCACACCGCGCACGACGCGGACCGGGTGGCCGTGATGGAGGGCGGCCGGCTCACCGAACTCGGCACGCACGACGAGCTGGTGGCGGCGGACGGGGCGTACGCGGCGCTGTGGCGGACATGGCACGGGGATCCGACCGGGGGCGGCAGGGTCCTGTCCTAGGGCGAGGCAGTCATGCCGCTCGCCCGGCACATCCCCATTGGTCCGCATATCGAACATGAATTCCCGGACAGCGAACCGTTTCCGGCCAACTTCCTGACGCGCTCCTGACAGAGAGCGCAATCCAGTGCCACTCTTCCCACAGCCACTTCACAGCAACCCCACAGAAACACCGTTCTGCGCACCGCCTTTGTCGTGTCCAGCAGAAGGAGTCAGTGGTGAGAAGCAGTTCCTCTCGCAGACGCACCCCCCACACCCCGTACCGCAGGACCACCGCCGTCGCCCTCGTCGGCGTCAGCGCGCTCATCGCCGCCGCCGTGCAGTCCGGCGCCGCGGCCGCCGCCCCCGCGGCCCCGTCCCAGGCCCGTCCGGGCGCGGAGTCCGTCAAGCTCACCCCCGCCCAGCGCGCCGCGCTGATCCGCGAGGCCGACGCCGGCAAGGCGGCCACCGCCAGGGAACTCGGTCTGGGCGCACGGGAGGCGCTCGTCGTCCGGGACGTCGTCAAGGACACCGACGGCACGGTCCACACGCGCTACGAGCGCACCTACGCGGGCCTGCCCGTACTCGGCGGCGACCTGGTCGTCGAGACCGCGAAGTCGGGCGCCACCGAGGGCGTCACCAAGGCCACCCGGTCCGCCGTCGAGGTCGCCTCGCTGACGCCCGCCGTCACCGCGGCGAAGGCCGAGAAGCAGGCGCTGACCCTGGCGAAGGCCGACGGCGCGGAGAAGGCGGACACGGACCGCGCGCCGCGCAAGGTGGTCTGGGCGGCCGGCGGCACCCCGGTGCTGGCGTACGAGACGGTCGTCGGCGGCCTCCAGAAGGACGGCACGCCGAACGAGCTGCACGTCGTCACGGACGCGACCACGGGTGCGAAGCTCTACGAGTACCAGGGCGTCGAGACCGGCACCGGCAACACCATGTACAGCGGCACGGTGACGCTGGGCACCACGCAGTCCGGGTCGACGTACAACCTGACCGACGGGGCGCGCGGCGGCCACAAGACGTACAACCTCAACCGGGGCACCTCGGGCACCGGCACGCTCTTCTCCGGCTCCGACGACGTGTGGGGCAACGGCGCCGCGTCCAACACGGAGACCGCGGCCGCCGACGCCCACTACGGCGCGGCCCTGACCTGGGACTACTACAAGAACGTGCACGGCCGCAGCGGTATCCGCGGCGACGGCGTGGGCGCCTACTCCCGGGTCCACTACGGCAGCAGCTACGTCAACGCGTTCTGGCAGGACAGCTGCTTCTGCATGACGTACGGCGACGGCTCGGGCAACACCCACCCGCTCACCGCGATCGACGTGGCCGGCCACGAGATGAGCCACGGCGTCACCGCGAACACGGCCGGGCTGAACTACTCGGGCGAGTCCGGCGGCCTCAACGAGGCGACCTCGGACATCTTCGGTACCTCCGTCGAGTTCTACGCACAGAACTCCTCGGACGTCGGTGACTACCTCATCGGCGAGGAGATCGACATCAACGGCGACGGCTCGCCGCTGCGGTACATGGACAAGCCGAGCAAGGACGGCGCGTCGAAGGACAGCTGGTACTCGGGCATCGGCTCGATCGACGTGCACTACTCGTCGGGCCCGGCGAACCACTTCTTCTACCTGCTGAGCGAGGGCAGCGGCACCAAGACGATCAACGGTGTCACCTACAACTCGCCCACCGCGGACGGCCTTCCGGTCACCGGCATCGGCCGGGACAAGGCGGAGAAGATCTGGTTCCGCGCGCTGACCACGAAGTTCACCTCGACCACCAACTACGCGGCGGCCCGCACCGGCACGCTGGCGGCGGCCGGTGAGCTGTACGGCACCACGTCCGCCGAGTACAAGGCGGTGCAGGACGCGTGGGCGGGCGTCGCGGTCGGCTCACGCTCGGACGGCGGCGGGGGCGGCGGCGGGACCTCCTTCGAGAACACCGCCGACGTGTCGATTCCGGACAACGGCGCGGCGGTCACCTCCTCGGTCACCGTCTCCGGCCGGACCGGCAACGCGCCGTCCAACCTCCAGGTGGGCGTGGACATCGTGCACACCTACATCGGCGACCTCCAGGTCCAGTTGGTCGCCCCCGACGGAACGGCGTACACGCTGAAGGCGTACGGCACCGGCGGGAGCACGGACAACCTCAGCACCACGTACACGGTGAACGCCTCCTCCGAGGTGGCCAACGGCGTCTGGCAACTGCGGGTCCAGGACAACGCGGCCCAGGACACCGGCTACATCAACAGCTGGAAGGTGACGTTCCCGTAAACCGGGAGAACCGCACCGAAATCACCGCCCCGGAGGCCCAGAAGCCTCCGGGGCGGCACCGTTCTTTGCCGGCCTCTTACCCGTCTCCTGTTGGCGCTTTACCGAGGTCAGCCCCGTTTACATTCCGGCAATGTTCATCCGGACGTCATTTTTGAGCCAACATCACATCGGGGTCATGACATGTACGCGACCTTGATGCAAGCATCCTGCCAACCGCCGCACAACTTCACCACAGCTCCGGTCGGCATCCCCACGCCGACCGGGCACCCCCACACCCAAGGAGCTTGTGTGACCTCCCTCTACGCGCGTCACAAGCGCACCACTCTGGCCATCGCCACCGCGGTCGCCGCCGGAGCCCTGGTCACCACCGGTCTGACTTCCGGTGCCGTCGCCGCGCCGACCGGCGCGGACGCCGCCGCGAAGCCGCTGGCCGCCCCGACCGTGCTGTCGGCGACCGCCCGCACCGCCCTGATCCAGGACAAGCAGGCCGAGGCGAGCACGACCGCGCAGAAGATAGGCCTCGGCACCAAGGAGAAGCTGGTCGTCCGCGACGTCGTCAAGGACGCGGACGGCACGGTCCACACGCGCTACGAGCGGACCTACGCCGGTCTGCCGGTGCTCGGCGGCGACCTCGTGGTCCACGAGTCGGCCGCGGGCGCCACCAAGGGCGTCACCAAGGCGACGAACACCACCATCAAGGTCGCCTCGCTCACCCCGGCCGTGACCACGGCCAAGGCCGAGAAGCAGGCCGTGACGCTGGCGAAGGCCGCCGGTTCGGCGCAGACCTCGGCCACCAAGGCGCCCCGCAAGGTGATCTGGGCGGGCAACGGCAGCAAGCCGGTCCTCGCCTACGAGACGGTCGTCGGCGGCCTCCAGGACGACGGCACCCCGAACGAGCTGCACGTCATCACCGACGCGGCCACCGGCAAGAAGCTCTACGAGTACCAGGGCATCGAGACCGGCACCGGCAAGAGCCTCTACTCGGGCACCGTCACGCTGAACACGACCCTGTCGGGCTCGACGTACCAGCTGACCGACGGCACCCGTGGCGGCCACAAGACGTACAACAAGGCCCACAGCTCGGCCCTCTCCGGGACGGGCACGCTGTTCACCGACGCCGACGACACGTGGGGCACCGGCGCGGCCTCCAGCTCCACCACGGACCAGACGGCCGCCGTCGACGCCGCGTACGGCGCGCAGGTCACCTGGGACTTCTACAAGAACACCTTCAGCCGCAGCGGCATCAAGAACAACGGCGTGGCCGCGTACTCCCGCGTCCACTTCGGCAACCAGTACGTCAACGCGTTCTGGGACGACGACTGCTTCTGCATGACGTACGGCGACGGCGAGGGCAACGTCAACCCGCTGACCTCGCTGGACGTGGCCGGCCACGAGATGAGCCACGGCGTCACCGCCAACACCGCGGGCCTGAACTACTCGGGCGAGTCCGGCGGCCTCAACGAGGCGACCTCGGACATCTTCGGCACGGGTGTGGAGTTCTACGCGGCCAACTCCAACGACCCCGGTGACTACCTCATCGGCGAGGAGATCGACATCAACGGGGACGGCACCCCGCTGCGCTACATGGACCAGCCCAGCAAGGACGGCGGCTCCGCCAACTACTGGTCCTCGTCGGTCGGCAACCTCGACGTGCACTACTCGTCCGGTGTCGCGAACCACTTCTTCTACCTCCTCTCGGAGGGCAGCGGTTCGAAGACGATCAACGGCGTGACCTACAACTCGCCGACGTACAACAGCTCCACGATCACCGGCATCGGCCGCGCCAAGGCGCTGCAGATCTGGTACAAGGCGCTGACGACGTACATGACGTCGACGACGAACTACAAGGCCGCCCGCACCGCGACCCTGAGCGCGGCGTCCGCCCTGTACGGCTCCACCAGCACCGAGTACTCCACCGTCGCGGCGGCCTGGACGGCCGTGAACGTCACCTGACAGCGGACCGGGTGAGAAACGGGGCGGTACCCGGGACGAACGCGTCCCGGGTACCGCCCTACCCTTGTCTCCCATGCCTCCCATGTCTCCCCAGGACTTCACGTACGACGACGTCGGCGCGACCCTCGACCGCCCCGGCTTCTGCCCGCAGGGCTTCCGCCCCCTGCACGTCCGCACCCGGGTCGGCGAGGGCCACGAACTGTTCCGGCGGGCCGCGGACGCGGTGATGACCTGGGAGATGCACCGCGCCCTGGGCGTCGGCGTCGACGCCACGGCGGACCGCGCGGCCCCCGACGTCGACGTCACCGTCACCCTGGCCGGCCTGATCAAGGCGCCGTGCCGGGTGATATGGACCCTGGACGAACACCGCCGCGCCGGCTGGGCCTACGGCACCCTCGCCGGCCACCCCGAGTGCGGCGAGGAGTCCTTCGTGGTCGACCGCACGGGCGACGGGACGGTCTGGCTCACGGTGTCGGCGTTCAGCCGCGCGGCGAAGTGGTACGCGAAGGCGGGCGGGGCGGTGACCCGGGGCCTGCAACAGGCCTACGCCCGCAAGTGCGGAGCAGTACTGCGGCAGCTGACCACGGCCTCCGACAAACCCCTCTGAGCCGACGATTTCCCTCCCCCGAAGGAGTGAACCCCGTCGGATCGGCCGGACGGCGGACCGCCCGGCCCGCCTAGGTTGCGGACATGTGGAGAACTCTTATGAGGGACGAAGCGGGGACATGAGCGCGGACGTGCTCTTCCAGGAACATCTGAGCGCGCTCTTCCCGTCCGCGCTGCGGGGCACGGAGGCGGCCGGGGTCGATCTGGTGCTGCTGGACGCGCACATCGCCGGGTGTGTGTCCGTGTGGCAGAACAACGGCGGCACTCTCGACGCCGAGCGGCAGCGGATCCTGCACAGGTGTCTCGCGGACCTGGAGCGGGTGCTGCCCCTGCTCACCGACGCCGAGGGAATCCGCTACTTCGAACGGCTGCGCCGCCTGGGCCGCACCGCGTCGGCGTGACCCAGGCGGCGTCCGGTCACCGCATCAGCACCCCGGCCCCCTCCACCCGGTCCTCGGCGGGGACCGCCACCAGTCCCAACTCGGCGCCCGACGCCAGCAGCCGATGCTCCGGAAGGATGCGGACCGTGTAGCCGAAGGGGCCCGTGCGGTCCAGGGACAGGGGGCCCTCGTAGACCCAGCGCCCGTCGAGGTCGGGGCCGGAGGCCGCCTTCAGGGGGACGGCGGCCGCGTCCGTGATGCGGTCCTCCTCGTCGACCCGGCCCGAGACCGCCTGGACCTCGACGTCCTCGGGCCCGAGGCCGCCGAGACCCACCCGGACCCGGAGGGAGAGGGTCGTGCCCAGTTCCGCCGTGGTCGTGGCGACCGAGTTCTCCACGTGGTCGATGCTCACCCCGTGCCAGGCGGCCCGCACCTTCCCCTTCCAGGCCGACAGCTCGCTGGCGGTGTCCGCCGTCATCGCGCGATGCGCCTGGGCCGCGGGGGTGTAGAGACGCTCGACGTACTCGCCGACCATCCGGCCCGCCAGGACCTTCGGGCCGAGCAGGGTGAGGGTCTGGCGGACCATCTCGATCCAGCGGTCGGGCAGCCCGGCCCGCCCCCGCTCGTAGAAGCGGGGCGTGATGCGCTGCTCCAGCAGGTCGTAGAGGGCCGCCGCCTCGACGTCGTCGCGGTGGTCGGGGTCCGTGCCGGCGCCGTCCGCGGTGGGGATCGCCCAGCCGAAGTCGGGCTGGAACCACTCGTCCCACCAGCCGTCCAGGACGGACAGGTTGAGGCACCCGTTGAGGGCCGCCTTCATTCCGGACGTGCCGCAGGCCTCCAGCGGGCGGAGCGGGTTGTTCAGCCAGATGTCGCAGCCCGGGTACAGCTTCTGCGCCATCGCCATGCCGTAGTCGGGCAGGAAGACGATGCGGTGGCGCACCCGCGGGTCGTCGGCGAACCGCACCAGCTCCTGCACCAGCCGCTTCCCGCCGTCGTCCGCCGGGTGCGCCTTGCCCGCCACCACGATCTGGATCGGGTGCTCCGGGTGCAGCAGCAGTTCCATCAGCCGGTCGCGGTCGCGCAGCATCAGCGTGAGCCGCTTGTACGAGGGGACGCGCCGCGCGAAGCCGATCGTGAGGACGTCGGGGTCCAGGACCGAGTCGATCCAGCCCAGCTCGGCCGTCCCCGCGCCGCGCTGCCGCCACGAGGCCCGCAGCCGCTCCCGCACCTCCACCACCAGCTGCTCGCGCAAGGACCGCCGCAGCTCCCAGATGTCCTGGTCGGGGATGCCGGCGACCACGTCCCAGCGCTCGGCGTCGCCCACGGTCAGCGCGTCCTCGGCCCGCTCGGCGCCCACCTGGCGGGCGCCGAGCCGCAGCACCTCGGGGGCCACCCAGGTCGGCGCGTGCACCCCGTTGGTGACCGAGGTGATCGGCACCTCCTCGGGGTCGAAGCCGGGCCACAGCCCGGAGAACATCTCCCGGCTGACGTGCCCGTGCAGCAAGGACACCCCGTTGGCGCGCTGGGCCAGCCGCAGCCCCATCACCGCCATGTTGAAGAGGTTCGGCTCGCCGCCCGGATAGGTCTCCATGCCGAGGCGCAGGACGCGGTCCACGTCCATGCGCGGGAGTTCGGCGTCGGCGCCGAAGTGGCGGGCGACCAGCTCGCGGTCGAAGCGGTCGATGCCGGCCGGGACGGGCGTGTGGGTGGTGAACACGGTGCCCGCGCGGACCGCCTCCAGCGCCGCGTCGAAGTCCAGGCCGTCGTCGCAGAGCTCGGCGATCCGCTCCAGGCCGAGGAAGCCCGCGTGGCCCTCGTTGGTGTGGAACACCTCCGGCGGGGCGTGGCCGGTGAGCCGGCAGTACGTGCGTACCGCCCGGACACCTCCTATGCCGAGCAGCATCTCCTGGAGCAGCCGGTGCTCGCTGCCGCCTCCGTAGAGCCGGTCGGTCACCTCGCGTTCGCCGAGGTCGTTCTCCTCGACGTCCGAGTCCAGCATGAGCAGCGGGACGCGGCCGACCTGGGCGAGCCAGACGCGGGCGTGCAGCGACTTCCCGCCGGGCAGGGCCAGGGACACCTGGGCGGGGGTGCCGTCGTCCTCCCTCAGCAGGGTCACCGGCAGCTCGTTGGGGTCGAGGACGGGGTAGTGCTCCTGCTGCCAGCCGTCGCGGGAGAGGGACTGCCGGAAGTAGCCGTGCCGGTAGAGGAGCCCTACCCCGATCAGGGGCACGCCAAGGTCGCTGGCGGCCTTGAGATGGTCGCCGGCGAGGATGCCGAGGCCGCCGGAGTACTGCGGGAGCGCGGCGGTGATGCCGAACTCGGGTGAGAAGTAGGCGACGGCGGCGGGCAGTTCGGCCGCCGCGGCCCGGGTCTGGTACCAGCGGTCGCCGGTCACATAGTCGTGCAGGTCGTCCACGGCGGCGGTCAGCCGGCGCAGGAAGCGGCGGTCCTCGGCCAGCTCGGCGAGGCGGGCCGGCCGCAGACCGCCGAGCAGTCGTACCGGGTCGCCGTCCGAGGCGGCCCAGCGCTCGGGATCGACGGACTGGAAGAGTTCTCGGGTGTCCGCGTGCCATGACCAGCGCAGATTGCGGGCCAGGTCACTGAGCGGCCGGAGGGGTTCGGGGAGAAGGGGTCGGACGGTGAATCGACGGATCGCCTTCACATTCCACCTCGGCGGGGCGCGTTCGCTGGATGGGCATACGGCTCTGTACGCCCGGTGACTCAGAACCGTACCGGTGTTGCCCCGGCAGCTGGTGGAGGCTTTGCCCGAACAGCCCGAACAGCCCGAAACGCACAATCCAGCAATTATGGCTGATTTCGGCCACTCAGGCCACCTTGTGGCACATCGCCCCGCACGAGAGGCTGCCCCTCGAGTCGAGGAGGGGAACTCGGACCATGGCACGGACGCGCACCCGGCGTCTGCGCCGGGCAGGGGGCCTGATCGCGGTCGTCACGACCGTGGCGCTGTCGGCCGCCACCCTGCCCGCGCACGCCGCACAGGAGGGGAAGACGCCCGCCGCGGTGGAGGGGACGGTGCTCGGCACGGGACTGCCCGGCGCCGTCGACGGAAGCTACCTCGTGACGCTGAAGGGGGCCACACGGGCGTCGTCCGCCGCCGGACGGCGTCTCGTGGGCTCGTACGGAGCGAGAATCAGCCAGACCTACGGCACCGTCCTGGACGGCTTCGCCGTCCGCGCGAGCGAGCGACAGGCCCGGCTGCTGGCGGCCGACCCACGCGTCGCCTCGGTCGCACAGGACACCCGGGTGACACTGGACGCCGTCGCGAGGAATCCGCCCTCCTGGGGGCTGGACCGCGTCGACCAGCCGGGCCTGCCGCTGGACCACCGCTACCGCGCGCCGAAGTCCGCGGGCGCCGGGGTGACGGTGTACGTCATCGACACCGGGGTCCGCGTCACCCACCACGACTTCGGCGGCCGCGCCGGCTACGGCTGGGACTTCGTCGGCGGCGACCGCACCGCCTCCGACGGGAACGGCCACGGCACCGCGGTCGCCGCCACCGTCGCGGGCGCCGCCTTCGGCGTCGCGAAGAAGGCGAAGGTGGTCTCCGTGCGCGTCCTGGACGACCGGGGCGCCGGCACGACCGCGCAGGCCATCGCCGGTATCGACTGGGTCACCCGGCACGCCCGCAAACCCGCCGTGGCCAACCTCAGCCTCGGCGGCTCCTACAACGCGCAGCTCGACGCCGCCGTCCGCGCCTCCATCGATTCGGGCGTGACCTACGTCGTCGCCGCGGGCAACGCGGGCCGCGCCGCCGCGCTCGACTCCCCCGCCGACGTCCGGGAGGCCATCACCGTCGGCGCCACCGACCGCCGGGACGCCCGGGCCGCCTTCTCCAACTACGGTTCCGCACTGGACCTGTTCGCACCGGGTGTGTCGGTCTCCTCCGCCTCGAACGCGAGCGACTCCGCCCGCGCCACCTCCTCCGGTACGTCGATCGCGGCGCCGCACGTCGCGGGAGCGGCCGCGCTCCACCTCGCCGATCACCCGACAGCCACACCGGCCCAGGTCGCAAGGGCACTGGTCGCGGGCGCCTCGTGCGGGAAGGTTTCCGGTCGCGGAGCCGGTTCGCCGGACAAACTTCTGCAGGTGCCGCCGTACAGGTGACGGACTTCCGAGACCGGCTCCGTTCCCGCGGAACGGGGCCGGTCTTGTGCGTAGACATACGCGTGAGTAGTTAACAAAGTGCCGGAATGCTCACTCGATTAGGGTGGGAAGGCTCCCTCGGTACTCGACCCCACATCCATCCGCCCACCCTCGTTGATGCGGACAGGAGCGGTCATGCCCGCCACGCACCACTCGTCAGCACCCCCGACACCCCGTACCAAGGCCGACAAGGCCTCCGATCCGTCCGAAACCGGCGGAGAAACCGTCGTGGGACGCATTCCCGTCCTCGACGTCCGCCCGTTCGTCCGGCAAGGGCGCAGGCCCGCCAAAGCGGTCACCGGTGAGACCTTCGAGGTCTCGGCGACCGTGTTCCGCGAGGGCCACGACGCCGTGGCCGCCAATGTCGTGCTCGAGGACCCCGACGGCCGTCCCGGTCCCTGGACCCCGATGCGCGAACTCGCCCCCGGCACCGACCGCTGGGGCGCGGACGTCACCCCGGGCGCCCCCGGTCTGTGGACCTACTCCGTCCAGGCGTGGAGTGATCCGGTCACCACCTGGCGCCACCACGCGCAGATCAAGATTCCGGCGGGAATGGACACCGAACTGGTCCTCGAGGAGGGCGCGCGGCTGTACGAACGCGCCGCGGCCGCCGTCCCGAAGGGGGGCGCGAAGCCGAAACGCGCCGTCCTGCGCGCCGCGGCCGCCGCCCTGCGCGACGAGTCACGCCCGCCGTCGGCGCGTCTCGCCGCGGCGCTGACCCCGGAGGTGGACGCCGTCCTGGCCGCCCATCCGCTGCGGGAACTGGTCACGTCCTCGGACCCGTTGCCG
>NZ_JBEOWF010000049.1:0-86234 GCF_040295925.1 Streptomyces sp. NPDC002588 | reverse complement strand
CGGGCGAGGTCGTCGATGCGGGTCTCGCCGTGCTCGGCGACATACCGCAGCACGGTCTGGCGCCGTTCCTCGACGGCGGCCTGGGACAGGCGGGTACGGGCGGTCACGGGCCCCTCCTTCCCGGTCGCTGCGGTCTCGCATTTTCCCACACGGGCCGGTGGGCGCCGGGGCCCGTCCGGACCCGGGCACGGGAAAGCTCCAGGCCGCTCAGCGGCCCGGAGCCCGGTTCCGTCGCGCGTTCAGCTGGTCTTGTGGCCCCATTGCGGTCCCACCCGGTCCCATTCCATGCCCCACTCGTCGACGCGGCGACGGTCGAGCCGCCACCGGGCGACCGCTCCGGCACCGAACACCAGGCCGGCCAGCGCGGCCGCGGCCGCGCCGCCCAGGAAGCCCGACTCGATCGCCGCCTCGGTGGAGCTCGGCGGCGCGGCGGTGAGGCGGCCCTGGGCGTCCTGCCAGACCGTGATCCGGGAGCCGGCCTTGAGGCCGGTGTCCGCCAGGGTTCGGCCGGTGCGGGTCGAGCCGTCGGACGCCGTCCAGCGCACGGCCGTCATACGGCGGTCGGCCATGCCGCCGACCGCGGTGGCGCTGCGGGGGATGTCGTTCAGAAGCACGGCGCGGACGGACTGCCGCTCGTCCCGCTGCTGCTGGAACACCCCGTTCGCGGCTTGGGCCGTCACCAGCCCGGCGACGGTGCCGCCCACGGCGAAGACCAGCCACACGGCCAGCACGATCCAGGATTCGACGATGTCGTCGCGTCGTCGCAGCGGGTTGCTGCGCCACCGCCACAACCGTCTCGTCGCGTACTTGCCACTGGGCATCGGTCCGCACCTCCTCCTCGTCGGGGTGACACTCCGACGGTGTCAGCCGGGGCCGTGCCGCGGCATGGGCCGACCAGGCGTCGGCGCAGGGCCGCCCGGGACCGACGTCACGGCGGGGGAGGGCCGTTCGGCCCACGAGACCGCGGGGCCCGCCCGGCGCCCTGCCAAGGACTTCCGTCCCCTGCCGCGGCGCGGGCGCGGCGCCCATGCTCGTAGGTCAGAACCAGTTGTCCGACGCACACAAGCGAGGAGGGCATCATGGAGAGCACCACGTTCGGTGCCGCGCTCCTGGAGACCTGTGTCTCCGCCGCGGTCGCCGCGCCCTCGATCCACAACAGTCAGCCGTGGCGCTTCGGGCTGGACTCCGAGACGGTGACGTTCGAGGTGCGGGCCGATCCCGCGAAGGGCATGCGGCACGTGGACCCCACGGGCCGCGCCGTACTCCTCTCCGTGGGGGCCTGTGTGTTCAACCTCAGGGTCGCGCTGACCCACTTCGGCTGGTCTCCGGTCACCCGTCTGCTGCCCAGCCCCGACGACCCCGCCCTGCTCGCCACCGTGCGGCCCTCGGTGCTCACCGCCCGGCAGGGGGAGGAGCACGGCGCGGATCTCTACCGGGCGATCTGGCGCAGGCACAGCAGCCGCTTTCCTTTCGCGAGCCGGCCGCTCCCCCCGGCTGTGCGCGACGAGCTCGCCGCGGCCGCCCGCACGGAGGGCGCTTCACTGCGCTTCTGCGAAGGGGCGGACGCGACCCGCATGCTGCGTCTGACCGCCGAGGCCGAGCGACGCAACCGCCTCGACGCCGACCGGGCGGCCGAAGGCCGACGCTGGGTGCACCGGGACCTGGAACCGGCACCCGACACAGGTCTGCCGCGAACGGTGCTGGGATCGCAGGACACCTGGGAGAGGATCCCGCTGCGCGACTTCACCGCACAGCGGCATCCCGAACGGCTCACCGCGCGGCCCTTCGAGATGAACCCGGTCATCGCCCTGCTGACCACCGAGCACGACCGCAGAGTCGACTGGCTGCGCGCCGGGCAGGCCCTCGAGCACGTGTGGCTCGCCGCGACGGCCCACGGTCTGCGCGCGTCGCTGATGCATCAGGCAGTCGAATGGGCGGACCTGCGTGACGCGCTGGCCGCCGCCCCCTACGCCACCCCACATCCGCAGCTGCTCATGCGCCTCGGGTACGGCCCGGAGGGCCCGGCCTCCCCGCGCCGCACACCGGGTGAGGTCCACCACTGAACGTCACCACCGAACCGACGGCAGGGACCGGCCGGCGGACGATGGGGCCGGACGGCCCAAGCGGATCGGGCGATTACCGGACAAGCTGGATGGGTGGGGGGTCTCGGTACTCGAGCAGAGGATGGTGAGGAGCGCCATGAAAGGCTTCGTCTTCCACGGCCCCGGGCAGTCCGCCTGGGAGGAGGTCCCGGACCCCGCGATCAAGGAGCCCACCGACGCCGTGGTGCGCGTCGATGCCGTCACCATCTGCGGCACGGACCTGCACATTCTCAAGGGTGACGTGCCCGAGGTGCGCCCGGGCACGATCCTGGGGCACGAGGCCGTCGGCGAGATCGTGGAGGTCGGCGGCGACGTCCGGACCGTACGTCCGGGCGACCGTGTGCTGGTCTCCTGCATCAGCGCCTGCGGCCGTTGCCGCTACTGCCGCGAGAGCTCCTACGGTCAGTGCCGCGGCGGCGGGGGCTGGATCCTGGGCCACCTCGTCGACGGGACGCAGGCCGAGTACGTCCGTGTTCCGTACGCCGACCTGTCCGTGCACGCCCTGCCCGGCGCGGTGGAGAGCAAGGACGCCGTGCTGCTGGCGGACATCTTCCCGACCTCCTACGAGGTGGGAGTGCTCAACGGACATGTACGGCCGGGCGACACCGTCGCCGTCGTCGGGGTCGGCCCCATCGGTCTCGCGGCGATCGCCACGGCACGCCTTTTCTCCCCCGAGCGGATCGTCGCCGTCGACCTGGCGGCGTCCCGGCTGGAGGCCGCGAAGCGGCTCGGCGCCGACGCGGTGGCCGACGCCACCGAGGATCCCGGGCAACTGGTCGCCGATCTCACCGACGGGCTCGGCGCGGACGTGGTCATCGAGGCGGTCGGCGTCCCGGAGAGCTTCGAGCTGTGCACGGGCATGGTCCGGCCCGGTGGCCGGGTGGCCAACATCGGCGTCCACGGCCGGCCCGCCACGCTGCACCTCGAAGACCTGTGGATCAAGAACGTGACCATCACCACCGGCCTGGTGGACACCCACTCCACGCCCACCCTGCTGCGCATGGCGGCCGCCGGCCGGCTGCCCACCGCACAGCTGGTCACCCACACCTTCCCGCTGGAGCGCATGGAGGAGGCCTACGACGTCTTCGCCCTGGCCGCCGACACCGGCGCCCTCAAGGTGGTGCTCGGCGGGCAGTCGCACGAGGAACTCGCCGTCCGGGCGGCCTGACGAGAGGACGGGACAGGCCATGACCGAACAGACACCGCCACACGTGACCGAGGGCGCGCCCGCGGGCGACCTGGGCCGCCGGCTGGCCGCACGCCGCGTCCGGCTCGGACTGACGCGAGAGGAGACGGCCGCGCGGGCGGGCATGGCCCCCAGCTATGTGGCGCACCTGGAGCAGCATCCCGAGGCCACGCCGGGCCGGGGTGCGCTGCTCGCGCTGGCGGCGGTTCTGCGGACCACGGTATCGGCGCTCACCGGCGGCGACGCCGATGCGCCACCCGGGCCTGGACGGGCCGGGCGGGCCCCCGAGTTCACCGAGCTGAGCGGGGCCGAGTGCGCCACACTGCTGTCGACGCACGGTGTGGGACGGCTCGCGGTGTCCACGGCTCTCGGGCCGGTGATCGTCCCGGTGAACTACAGCGTCGTCGATGACACGATCGTCTTCCGAACCGCGCTCGGCGCGACACCGTCGCTCGCGGCCGGCTGCCCCGTCGCCTTCGAAGTCGACCGCATCGACGACGTGTTCAGCGAAGGCTGGAGCGTGCTGGTGCGCGGCCACGCCCGCATCGTGACGGACATCGGTGAGGTGCGGCGGCTCGCGCAGCAGGTGCACAGCGCGCCATGGGCCGGTGGCCGGCGCGACCAGTGGGTGCGCATCGAACCGTATGCCGTCACGGGACGCCGCATCGCGGTCGAAGCAGGGTGAGCTCCGACAGCCACGCCTTCGCATGGTCCGAACGGCCCTTGGAACAAGGGCCGTTCGGCGTTCCCGGGGGTGCTCCCGGCCGGTTCCCGGGGTGCCGGCGCACGAGGAGCATCGTGCGAGGAGACACCGGACGGCCACGCGGAGAAGGGACGGGTACGGCCATGACCTCACGTCACACAGTCGTCGGAGTGGACGGCTCCGTCATTTCCGTCAGGGCGCTGGACTGGGCCGCGGCCGAGGCCGTACGGCACGGCACCGCCCTGCGCGTGCTGTACGCGGTTCCCGACCCGGACGAGGCCGCACCGGTTCTGGGCCACGCCCTGTCCCGCGCCCGTGCGCGGTATCCGGAACTGCACGTGGAGACCGTCGCGGTGCAGGGCGGCGCGGTGCGTGCGCTGGCGCGCGAGAGCACGGACGCGGACCTCACCGTCGTGGGGACCCGCGGCCTGGGCGCGCTGACCGGCCCGGCGTTCGGTTCGGTGAGTCTGCGGCTGGCCGCGCTCGTGCAGGGACCGCTCCTGGTCGTCCGGGGGGACCACGTGTGCGACGAGGGACAGGACGTGCTGCTCGGCCTGGCGGACGACACGGACGGGCCGGCGGCGGCGTACGCCTTCCAGGAGGCCGAGCGGCGTGGCGCGCGACTCCGTGTCCTGCACTCCTGGAGCCATCGACGCATCACCCCCGAACTTCCCTCTCTCGTGCCGACGCGCACTCCGGGCCAGGAACGGCTGACCATGGAGGCACGGGCCGAGGAGGCCGTGCCCCGTTACGTTCTCACCCGGCTGCGGGACCAGCACCCCGGCGTCACGGTGGAGACCCGCACGGTCCGCGCCGCCCCCGCGGACGAACTGCTGGCGGCGACCCGGGAGGCCGCAGTCGTCGTCATCGGCGCGCATCGTCGTACGAGCGTGCTGGGCCCGCGCCTGGGTCCGGTCGCCCACACGCTGCTGCACCGGGCGCACTGCCCGGTGGTCGTCGTGCCCGGTGACCGGGTCGGGCCGACGCGGACGGCGTGATCCGTCGTCCGGGACGCCCGTAGCGGGCGGCGCGCCGGCATCAGAGGCCTTCGGACCCCGGGACTGGGCCGTCCGGCCCATGTCCTTGGAGGCGTGGTGGCGGACGCTGGAAGGTGACGTGGGACGGCGTCCCCGGCGCGTCCCCGTCCCGGACCCCGGCGGCGCCGGGACCGCGGAGTGACCGTGACGGCACTCGAGGAGGTGTCGGGCCCATGGCCGCAGCACGGCGGGAGAAGTCGACCAGGGTGCGGTTCTGGCGGTGGCGGCACAATCCTCTGCGACGCCACAGCGACGTCGTCGAAGCGAGGATCGTGCTCGCCGCATGGACCCTGGCCCTCCTGGGCGGAACCCTCGCGGGCCAGGCGGCCGCGGCGGAAGTCGACCAGAACCTGGCCGCGCGGCGAGCGGCCGTGCACACCGTCGCCGTCGTGCTGGCCGAGGACGCTTCGAAGATCCCGCCGACGACGACCGGATTCGACGACGGCAAGGTGTGGGCCAAGGTCCGCTGGACGACCGCCGACGGCGTCACGCACACGGCACGCACCAGGGTCGAGCCCGACGCCACGGCGGGCACACGCGTGACGGCGTGGGCCGACAAGACCGGCGATCTGGTCCCCGGCCCGCCCACGGCGACGCAGGCCGTGCTGGATGTGGTCGGCACCGGGCTGCTCGTCGCGTCCGGTACCGGCTCCACGGTGCTCGCCGGCGGATGGCTGATACGCAGGCGGCTGCTGCGCCGGCGGCTGGCGGAGTGGGACGCGGAGTGGAAACGCGTCGGCCCGCAGTGGCGGAACCTCAGCGGAGGCAAAGGATGACCGCTGCCACGGCACGGCACGGCAGGGCGGGAAGGACGCCATCCGCTTCTCGCGGATCCTGATTACGCGGTGCGCGGCCCCTCGGACCGCTTCTCCGCGTCTGTGTCGCGTCCTTCCCGCCGCTACCAGCACACCACGGGGACCCGCACGGCCGCCAGGGCCGACCGGCCCCGATTCCGGGGCGACCGGACATCGGCGCGCTGCTGACGTGGGTTCAGAGCCTGCGCAGCCAGTCGTCCGCCACGCCGTGCACCGCGAGGCCCGTGGGCTGGGGGTGCTTGTCGTCGATGCGGTAGGAGAGGTGGTCGACGACGTCCACGACGCCGTCCAGCCGCCGCGTCATACCGACCGCGATCGGGATCTCGCTGCGCCGCTCCAACTGGCCGGTGAGCGTGACCACTCCGTTCTCCACGGCCGCCTCGACGGTGTACGGGGCCAGCCAGAGCGCGTTGAGGAGGACCTCCTGCTGCACGTCCCGCTGGATCTCGTCGTCGGTGCGCAGGAAGACCTGGAGCAGGTCCCCGCGCGTGAGGATGCCGACGAGCACGCCCGACTCGTCCACCACGGGCAGCCGTTCGACCCGGTGCTCCGTCATGAGCCGGGCGGCCTCGGCGGCCGTGGCGTCGGACCGTACGGTGACGGCGGGCGTCGACATCACCCCGCCGGCCGTCCGGGCACGGCTCTTGGCCGCGGCGCGCCGGGCACGGCCGCTGAGCAGGCGCCGGCAGCGCGCCCGGACGCCGGTGGACTCCGGCCCCCGGGCCTGACGCAGCACGAGGTCGGTCTCGGAGATCACACCGACGACCTTGCGGTCCTCGTCGATCACCGGGAGCCCGCTGATGCGGTGCTCTTCGAGCAGGCGCACCACTTCCTTGAACGGTGTGTCGCACCGTGCGGTGACGACATCACCGACCATGAGAGCTCCTGTCCTCGTGGGCTTCATGGCTGAGCCTCGCTTTCCTGGGTGCCGATGGTCGCGACCCCCCTTCAGGGGCCTCGACCTCAGCTTCCGCCCACGGGCGCGCGCACCACATGGGCCGAACGTCCCCGCCGGGAGCCGATCCGCCCCTGGCACGACCCGCCTACCGGTGCGACCGTGAAATCGGACCCCTGTGCTGTATGGAAGGCGGTGGGGACGATGACGCTTCCCCTGGTCACGGGCGTCGACGGATCCGATGCGAGTCTGACGGCGGTCGACTGGGCAGCGGACGAGGCCGCCCGGCACGGAATCCCCCTGCGGCTGGTGCACGCCTCGCGCTGGGAGCGCTATGAGCGAGCCGTTCCGTCCACCACCCTCAGCCGCCCGTCCGCACGCGTGCTCGTCGAGAACCTGGTCGCCTCCGCGGCCCAACGCGCCGAGCGGCGCGACCCCGACGTCAAGGTCACCACCGACATCGTCCCCGACGACGCGGTGGACGTCCTGCTGCGCGAGGGCGACGACGCCTTCGCCCTGGTGACGGGAGCGCGCGGCCACGGTGAGCTGAAGGGCATGCTCCTCGGCTCCGTGGGCCTGGCCGTGGCGGCCCGCGCGCACTGCCCGGTGATCGTGGTCCGGGGCGACAAGGCGGGCCTCGCCGGCTCCCACGACCGGATCCTGCTGGGCGCGGGCGAACCCGTGACCGGCGCGGAGGCCGTGCGTTTCGCCTTCCGTGAGGCCGAGGCACGCGGCTGCACCCTGGACGTCGTACGGGCGTGGCGCTGCCCCACGCACGAGAGAGCGGGCGATCCCGCGCTCGCCCCCGAACCGGTGCGCCGGCACGAGGAGCGGGCCTCCGCCCTGCTCGACGCGCTGCTGCGGGACGCCATGGCGGACCATCCCGGTGTCCGGGTGCGCCGAGTCACGGTCGAGGGACCGGCCCACAGCGTCCTCGTACGCCGCTCGGCGGCCGCCGACCTGGTGATCGTCGGAGCCCGGCGCAGGCACGGCCACCTCGGGCTCCAGCTCGGCCGGGTGAGCCACACGCTGCTGCACCACGCGGACTGCCCGGTGGCGGTCGTGCCGCAGACGGTGTGAACGTGGTAGATGCCCGCCCGTAGGGGGAGTGACGACGGCTGTCCGACGGGCTTCCGCGGCACGGCGCCGACGTCGTACACGACCTCGGAGAGCTGATCGAGGAGGGGGTACGGCGGTGACCGGCTGGACTTGGGAGTACGAGGACTACGACCCGGCCGACGAGCGCCTGCGGGAGTCGCTGTGCGCACTCGGCAACGGCTACTTCGCCACCCGCGGCGCCCTGCCGGAGTGCGCCGCGGACGACGTGCACTACCCCGGCACCTATGTGGCGGGCTGCTACGACAGGCTCACCACGGACATCGCGGGCCGCCGGGTCGAGAACGAGGACATGGTCAACGTCCCGAACTGGCTGCCGCTGCGGTTCTGCCTCGCCGGGCGGCGATGGCTCACCCCGGACACCGCGCAGGTGCTGGAACACCGGCAGGTGCTGCACCTGGCCTCGGGACTGCTGGAGCGCCGCACGCGGTTCGCGCTCGGCGAGGGCCGGGTGCTCGCGGTGCGGCAGCAGCGTCTCGTCCACATGGCCGACCCCCATCTGGCGGCGCTGCGCACCGAGTTCACGGCGGAGGGCTTCGCGGGTGACCTCGATGTGGACGCGGCGCTGGACGGCGGGGTCATCAACTCCGGCGTCGCGCGCTACCGGGATCTGGCCGGCCGTCACCTGATCCGGGTGCACACCGGATCCGTCGAGCCGGACACGGTGTGGCTGCAGTGCCGGACCCGCGCCTCCGCCATCCGTATCGGCATGGCAGCCCGGCTGAGCGCCGACGCGCCCGTCACCGTCCGGCACGGGGAATCGCGGGTCGGTCAGCGGGTGCGGCTGAGTCTGCGTCCCGGCCGGACCGTCACCGTCGACAAGACCGTCGCCCTGCACACCTCCCGCGATCCCGCGATCAGTGACCCGCTGGACGCCGCGATCGACCGGGTCGGCGCGGCGCCCGCCTTCGACGAGCTGCTCGAGGAGCATCTGACGGCCTGGGACCAGCTGTGGCGGCGGGCCGAGCTGGAGGTCCCCGGGGAGGCCGGCGACATACTGCGGCTGCACCTCTTCCACGTCCTGCAGACCCTCTCGCCGCACACGGCGGACCTCGACGTCGGCGTCCCGGCCCGGGGGCTGCACGGGGAGGCGTATCGCGGCCATGTCTTCTGGGACGAGCTGTTCGTGCTTCCGTACCTCGACCTGCACTTCCCCGAGGTCTCCCGCGCTCTGCTCCGCTACCGTCACCGCCGTCTCGACCAGGCCTGTGCCGCCGCCCGCGCGGTCGGCCGGCGCGGTGCGCTGTACCCCTGGCAGAGCGGCAGCGACGGGCGCGAGGAGACACAGGAGCTGCACCTCAACCCCCGCTCGGGGCGCTGGCTCCCCGATCACTCGCGGCTCCAGCGGCACGTCGGGTCGGCGGTGGCGTACAACGTGTGGCAGTACTGCGAGGCGAGCGGCGATGCCGAGTTCCTGCACACCAAGGGCGCCGAGATGCTGCTGCAGATCGCCCGTTTCTGGGCGGACTCGGCCACCTGGGACGAGCAGTTGGGCCGCCACCGCATCCGGGGCGTGATGGGACCCGACGAGTATCACGACGGCTATCCCGACGCGCGGCAACCCGGTCTCGACGACAACGCGTACACGAACGTCACCGCCGCCTGGGTGCTCACTCGCGCCCTGGAGGTGGTGCGGACCCTTCCGGAGCCCCGGCGGCGCGAACTCGCCGAGCGCACCGGCCTCGACGCCGGCGAACTCGAACAGTGGGAGGACGTCTCGCGCACCCTCCATGTGCCCTTCCACGACGGTGTCGTCAGCCAGTTCGAGGGCTACGGCGACCTCGCCGAACTCGACTGGGAGGCCTACCGGCACCGGTACGGCGACATCCGGCGCCTGGACCGGATCCTCGAGGCGGAGGGTGACACCGTCAACCGCTACAAGGCGTCCAAGCAGGCCGACGTCCTGATGCTCGGCTACCTCTTCTCGCCGCACGAACTCCGGGGTCTGTTCGCGCGGTTGGGCCACCGCCTGGACGACGACACCTGGCGGCGGACAGTCGACCACTACCTCCTGCGCACCAGCCACGGCTCCACCCTCAGCGGTCTGGTCCACGGCTGGGTCCTCGCCCGGGCCCGGCGCGCCGAGGCGTGGACGTACTGTCAGGAGGCGCTGCGCGGCGACATCGCCGACCTCCAGGGCGGCACCACCGGCGAAGGCATCCACCTGGGCGCCATGGCCGGCACACTCGACCTCGTCCAGCGGGGGCTGACCGGGCTGGAGACCCGGGAGGGCGCGCTGTGGCTCGATCCCGTGCCGCTGCCGGAGCTGTCGTCCTATGGGTTCTCCCTCCGTTACCAGGGGCACTGGGGTGTGCGGCTGCGCCTGGAGCGCGGAGGGCTGGAGGTGACGGTGCCGCCGTCCGACCGCTCGGCGATCGACATCCGGCTGCCGGACCGAGCGGTCCGCGTGCCACCGGGCGAGACATGTCACCTCCACCTCCCGGACTGACGGCACGCGTCGTGGCCAGGGGCCGGACGGCTCCCGGAGGGGACCGGGCAGCCCCTGCCTCCGGGCGGATGGGGGCGTGAGGCTGGTGCAGGAGGACGGATCGGCGGAGAGTCCGGCCGCTGTCGTGTGGGCGGCGTGTTGCCCCGAACTGCGCCTGTCCGAAGAGCAGTTGGAGGGGCCGGCCACGGGGCCGCCCTGATGCCCCGAGGAGGTGAGGGTCATGACGAGGCCAGTCGTGGCCGGTCTGGACGGTTCGAGGGAGAGCCTCGCCGCGGCCGACTGGGCGGCCAGGGAAGCCCTTCGCCGCGGACTGCCGCTTCGTCTGGTGCACGCCTGGGAAGGCCTGCCCGACGACGACACCGACGCGGGCCTGCCCGAGATCCGGGTACCGCAGTACCGCGCGCGGCGGGTACTGCGGGGAGCTCTGGAACTGCTGAACGAGCGGTACCCGAGGCTGTACATCGCCGCCGAGCAGGTGCGCAGGCAGCCCGGTCCCGCGCTTCTCGCCGAGGCGGAGAACGCGGAGCTCCTGGTCATCGGGAGCCAGGGGACGGGCGGTGTCGACGGGTTCCTGTCGGGGTCGGTCGCCATGGCCGTCGCGGCCCACGTCGACCGGCCCGTCGTCCTCGTCCGGGCGGGCGAGACGGCGGCGGACGAACACCTCCCCGATGGTTCGGGAAAGGCCTCGGCCGGCACTCCCTGCCGTGACGTCGCGGTCGCCGTCGACATCGGCGCGCCCTGCGACGACGTCCTCGACTTCGCGTTCCGCGCGGCCGAACTCCGCAGGGCGCCGCTGCGCGCCGTGCACGCCTGGCACGTGCCGCTCACCAGGGCCGTCCCGGGAGTCGAGGAGCGTACGCGGATCCGGGAGGAGGCGGAGCGCGAACTCGCGGACCTGCTCGAACCCTGGCGCGCGAAGTACCCCGGCGTGGTGGTCCGCGAGAACCTCCACGAGGGCCGTGCCGCCCATGTCCTCGTACGCGCGGCGGGCGGGGCCGGGCTGCTGGTGGCGGGCCGTCGTCGGCGGCGGGCCGCGGTCGGCTCGCGCATCGGCCCGGTGGCCCACGCGTTGCTCCACCACGTGCACCGGCCGGTCGTGCTCGTCCCGCACGACTGACGCCGTCGAGTGGCGACAGCGGATCGATCGGAGAGAGGCTGGAGGTGGGTCCCGCAGACCCCGGCAGCGGTTTTCCAGGCGAGAAGGCCGAGATCGGGCGGGGTGACCGGCGGATGGAGGAAGGCCATGAAGGTCGGAGTGCTGACCGGCGGCGGTGACTGTCCTGGCCTCAACGCCGTGATCCGCAGTGTCGTCCGCAAAGGCGTCGGCGCCTACGGATTCGACTTCGTCGGCGTGCGGGACGGCTGGCTCGGACTGCTCCAGGGCGATGTCCGGCCGTTGGACGTCTCCGGTGTGCGGGGGATCCTTCCCCGCGGCGGGACCATCCTCGGCTCCTCCCGCACCAACCCGTTCAAGCACGAGGACGGGTTGCGACGTATACAGGACACCCTTGCCCGGTACGAGGTGGACGCGCTCGTCGTGATCGGCGGCGAGGACACGCTCGGTGTGGCCACCGAGCTGAGCCGCCAGGGGATCCACCTGGTCGGCGTGCCCAAGACGATCGACAACGACGTCTCCGGCACCGACTACACCTTCGGCTTCGACACCGCCGTCGGTATCGCGACCGAGGCCATCGACCGTCTCCACACGACGGCCGAGTCGCACATGCGCACCCTCGTGGTGGAGTTGATGGGGCGGCACTCCGGCTGGATAGCCCTGCACGCCGGCATCGCGGGCGGCGCCAACGTGATCCTCATCCCGGAGCGACCGTTCGACATCGATCAGGTCTGTGCGCAGGTGAAGAGCCGATTCATGATCAACTACGCGCCGATCGTCGTGGTGGCCGAGGGGGCCGTACCCCGGGAGGGGCGGATGATCCTCAAGGACCAGTCGGTCGACGAGTTCGAGCATGTGCGGCTGTCCGGCGTCGGCGAATGGCTCGCCCGGGAGATCTCGGAACGTACGGGCAAGGACGCCCGCACCACGGTGCTGGGCCACATCCAGCGCGGCGGCACCCCGAGCGCCTTCGACCGGTGGCTGGCCACCCGCTTCGGGCTGCACGCCATCGACACCGTCAAGGACGGTGACTTCGGTGTCATGGTCGCCCTGGAGGGCACCCGGATCGTCCGCCTTCCTCTCTCCGATGTGACGGCGACGACCAAGCTGGTCGATCCGTCGCTGTACGACGAGTTCGAGGTGTTCTTCGGCTGACCGGCCCCGTTTCCGCCGGGCCGCTCACTCCCGGTGCAGTGCGACCTTGAGGGCACCCGTGGTGGCTCCCTGCGAGAACACCTCGTAGGCGTGCTCCGTCCGGTCGAGGCCGAAGGTGTGGGTGACCAGCCGGGACACGGACAGACGCCCGAACCGCAGCAGCTCCAGCAGCCACGGCGCGGAGGACGTGTCCACCTGGCCGGTGCTGATCGTCACGTTCTTCCGCCACAGGGACTCGAGGTGCAACGTGGCCGGCCGGCCGTGCGTCCCGATGTTGGCGATGTGCCCTCCCGCGCGGACCGCCCGGGTGCACAGAACGAAGCCGTCCGGTTCGCCGGACGCCTCGATGGCGACGTCGGCACCCGGTTCCTCGGACAGCTCGGCGATCAGCTTTCCCGGCAGTTCGACGGCATCCGCCCCGAGGCGGGCGGCGGCTTCCAGCCGGGTCTCGGACAGGTCCACCACGACGATCCGGCGGGGTGAGTACAGCCGTGCGACGACGACCGTCGCAAGACCCACGGGACCCGCGCCCACCACGACGACGGTGTCTCCGGGCCCGACATGTCCGTTCCGCACTCCGACCTCGTAGGCGGTGGGGAGGGTCTCGGCCAGCAGAAGCGCGTCGTCGAGCGGGATCGCGGGAGGCCGGCGATGGGTGGAGTGCTCGGCGAACGGGACCCGTACGAACTCCGCCTGTGTTCCGTTGATCTGGTTTCCCAGGATCCAGCCACCGCCCCCGCGGCACTGCCCGCGCATGCCGTCCCGGCACGCCTGACAGCGGCCGCAGGCCGAGACGGACGACACGATCACCTGATGGCCGGGACGCAGCCCGCGGACGTCACGGCCGACCTCCATGACCTCGCCCACGGCCTCGTGGCCGAGGACCGTCCCCGGCTTCACCTCGTCGAGATCTCCTCGCAGGATGTGCAGATCACTGCCGCAGACGGTGGTGGCGTCGACACGCACGACCGCGTCCGTCGCCTCCTCCACCGCGGGGTCCGGGACGGTGTCCCAGGCGATGTGTCCCGGGCCGTGATAGACGAGCGCTCGCACGGTACTCACTCCCTCGCTCCCCCACCTCCACGGTCACCCCGGCGGTACACCCCGGCAACACGGGCCGCCGCCTCGTCGCGCGTCTCCCGCCGGAGCGCCGGGGCAGGCGCTGTCCGTCGCCCATGGAGCCGTTCGGCCCCAGAACCGGGGCCGGTTGCCCCGCGTCAGAGCCCGTCCCCGTCCGCCACCGTGGATACAAAAGCTCGATGCTGTCCCGGCCGCGCATTGCAAGGCGAGCCGGGCGTTACTGATCGGATGGCACAGATGAGCCCGTTCCGGGACACCGAAGGATCCCCAGCCGTATCGGCTCCGGGCCCCACCACCGCCGGGCCGAGGACCACCTCGGTGTGGACGGCGGTGAAGTGGATCGTGCCCGTCGCCGCGGGACTGGTCGTCCACCTGCTGCCGCAGCCCGACGGGATCAAGCCGGGCGGCTGGGCGGTCCTGGCCGTCTTCACCGCCACGGTGCTCGGCCTGATCCTCCAGCCGTTGCCGCTCGGCGCGGTCGCTCTGCTGGGCCTCACCGCCACCATGATCACGGGCACGCTGGAGCCGGACGTGGCGCTCGGCGGCTTCTCCGAGCCGACGATCTGGCTGATCGTGGCGGCGTTCTTCATCTCCCTCGGCTTCACCAAGACCGGCCTGGGCCGACGGATCGCGCTGTGGTTCGTCCGCGCGCTGGGCCGCAGCAGCCTCGGTCTGGCCTACGGCATCACGCTGACCGACCTGGTGCTCGCACCCGCCACCCCGAGCAACACCGCCCGTTCCGGCGGCGTCATCCACCCCGTCATCCGCTCGCTGAGCACCACGGCCGGCTCACACCCGGGCGAGGAGTCCCGCCGCAAGCTGGGCGCCTACCTGAGCGTGACCGCGATGCAGATCAACACGGTCACCAGCGCCATGTTCCTGACCTCCATGGCCGCCAACCCGCTCGCGCAGAAGCTCGCCGCCGACCACGGCGTCCACCTGACGTGGACCTCCTGGGCGATCGCGGCGCTGGTGCCCGGCCTGGTCGCCCTGCTGGTGCTGCCCGCCCTGCTGTACCGGATCTTCCCGCCGCAGCTGCGCAAGACCCCCGAGGCGCCGGGCCAGGCGCGGGACCAGCTCGCCGAGCTCGGACCGATGTCCCGTCACGAGTGGACGATGGCCGGCGTGTTCGTGCTGCTGCTCCTGCTGTGGTCCGTCGGCGGTCAGGTCTGGGACCTTTCGGCCACCGTCTCGGCCTTCACCGGCGTGGCGCTGCTGCTCGTCACCGGGGTGCTGACGTGGGGTGACCTGGTCGCGGAGAAGTCCGCCTGGACCACACTCGTGTGGTTCTCCGTGCTGGTGATGATGGCCGGTCAGCTTCAGGAACTCGGTGTGATCGGCTGGTTCAGCGACAGCATCACCGACGCCACCTCGGGGATGGGCTGGCAGACCGCGTTCGTGATCCTCACCCTCGTCTACCTGTTCTCCCACTACCTGTTCGCCTCCAACACCGCACACGTGGCCGCGATGTACGCCGCCTTCCTGGCTGCCGCCATCGCCGCCGGCGCCCCGCCGGTGATGGCCGCCCTGGTCCTGGGCTTCATCAGCTCCCTCTACGGCGGCCTGACGCACTACGCCTCCGGCCCGGCACCCGTGCTGTTCGGCGGCGGCTACGTCACCCTCGGCGAATGGTGGCGGACCGGACTGGCCGCGGCGGCCGCCAACATCGTCATCTGGATGGGAGTCGGTTCCGTGTGGCTCAAGGTCCTCGGCCACTGGTGAACCCGACCGCCCCCACGCGGAACCCGAAGGAACCGTGCGGCCCCGGCTGATGCAGCGGGGCCGCACGGCATGCGCCCCGCACTGCTCAGTCCGGCTCCATGTACGGGCGGCGGAAGACCGGGGTCCGGCCGCCGTCCCAGGGACGGACGGCCGCCAGCGCCCGGCCGACCGCGGACTCCAACGGACCACTGGTGTCGACGCCGACGGCCTCGGGCCACGCGGACTCCCGTGCCGCCATGGCGGTCGCGATGCCGAGGTCGGCGTCGGACGGGCCGGCGGAGCGTGCCCTGAGCCGGGCCGCCGTCACGTCGGCCGGTGCATGGCAGTGGAGGGCGACCAGGTCGGCGTCGGCGCGTTCGGCCACGCGCCGTGCCGCGTCACGCTGCGCCGGGTCGGACCAGGTGGCGTCCAGGACGACGGACTCGCCGGCGGACAGCAGGGCGGCCGCGCGGTCGAGGAGAGCGGCGTAGGTTCTGGCGGTCCACTCGGGCGTGTACAGCCCGTCGCCGTAACCGGCCGCCGCGGACTGCTCCGCCGGGATGCCCGCGAGTTCCTTGCGGACGCGGTCGCTGCTGAGCAGGCTGAGCCCCAGCCGGTCGGCCAGGGCGCCGGAGAGGGTGGACTTCGCGCTGCCCGGCAGCCCGCCGACGAGGGTCAGGCCGACGGCGGAGGTGCGCAGGTGGCGCAGCGAAGTCGAGACCAGCCTGCGTGCCGCCGCCTGCGCGCCGGGCGCGCCCTGGCGGGCCTGGACCAGCGAGACCTTGGCGCGGACGAACGCGCGGTAGGCGACGTAGTGGTGCCACAGTGACGCGGGGGCGGGGTCACCGGAGTATTCGCTGTACCAGGCGAGGAAGCCGGCTGCGGCCTCAGGGGCGCCGAGTTGTTCCAGGTCCATGGCGAGGAAGGCGGCGTCGTCCAGGCCGTCGACGTAGCGCAGACGGTCGTCGAACTCCAGGCAGTCCAGGACGCGAGGGCCGTCGTCGAGGCAGAAGACGTCCTCGGCGAGCAGGTCGCCATGGCCGTCGACCACCCGGCCCTGCTCGACACGGGACGCGAACAACCGCTCCCGTCCGGCGAGATAGCGGCGCACCAGCCGTTCCGCCTCCGGCACCCCGTCGGGCACGGAGCCGTCGCCGGCCGACGCGTGCACCTGCGCGAAGCCGGCCTCCCAGCGCGCTGACAGGGCGTCCCGCGTGCCCTGCTCGTCCACCTCCGGACCGCGGGGCGCTTCCGCGTGCCATGTGGCAAGGTGCCGGGCGACGGCCCGCAGTACATCGTCAAGGGCGGCCCCTTCCCGTACCAGACGGGACAGGCGCCGCTCCGCGGGCATGCGGCGCATCACCACGAGCGGTTCCGGCGCCTCCGTGCCGGGCCCGCGGAACTCGCCCAGACCCAGATAGACGTCCGCGGCGAAACGACGGTTGAGAACCACTTCGCGCTCACACGCGGTCCGGCGCGCCGCCCGCGTGGTGTAGTCCAGGAATCCCAGGCTCACCGGTTTCTTGACTTTGTAGGCGCGGTCGCCGGCGAAGAACACGATCGCGGAATGGGTCTCGCACACCTCCGCGCGCGGCGGTGCCCCGCCGGGGTGGCCGGACTCAGTCATGGGGGACGACGGCGACGGGGCAGCGTCCGTGATGGAGGGCGGCGTGGGCGACGTGCCCCAGGCGGGAGGCCACGCCGTGCCGGTGTGCGCGTCGGCCGACGACCAGCAGCGAGGCGCCTTCGGAGGTCTGCACGACGGCCTTCGCGGGGCTCGTGAGACGGATGCTGTCGGCCACCTCCACCTGCGGGTACTTCTCCTGCCAGGGGCGGAGGAGCTTGTCCAGCCCCTCCCGCGCGTCCTTCGTCATCTCCTCGCCCGCGCCGTGGTCGACCCCCCAGGGCACGCGCGCGTGGAGCGGCACGCTTCGGCCGTGGACGGCCAGGAGGGGCACGCCCCTGGCGGCGGCGCTGTGGAACGCGAAGTCGAGTACCTCGTCGCAGGATCCGCGCAGTTTCAACGCCGCCACCACGCGACCGGCCGGCGTGGAGGCGATCCGCATCTCCGGGGTTTCGGCGCGGACCAGTACCACCGGCCGCTCGGCCCGTGCCACGACGGGCAGGCTGACGTCGCCCATGAGGTAGGCCTCGACGGACTCCAGCCCACGTGAACCGAGGACGAGCATCTCCGAATCGGAGGCCGCTTCCAGCAGCGCCCTCTGGGCGTCCTCGGCGACCAGGCTCCCGACGACGGTCAGGTTCGGATGATGTGCCTGCAACTCGGTCCGCGCGGTGTGGACGAGACGCTTCGCCCAGTAGTTCTGGTCGATTTCCGAGGGAAGGCGGGCCGGTTCCGGCGCCAGCATGGGCCAGGCGTGCAGCAGGCGCAGCGTGAGCCTGCGCGTCTCGGCCTCGTCGGCGGCCCACCGGGCGGCCGCGAGGCTTTCGGGTGAGCCGTCGAGGCCCACGGTGATGACCGGTTGCATGGCGGCGGCCTCCGTCTCGTACGAAGCCGGATACGACGGTGGATGACGGTGGACGAGTCCGATGGCGTGCGTGCCCCGGACGTCGCCGACATGTCGAGCGCGGTGTTCCCTCCTTCGAGGAGTACCCCAATCCCCTCCCCGGCGCATGTGGAGAGGCGGTGCCGCCGTCCACCGTGTGTCGCGACCGCGCGCGGGCGGTGCGACGGTATTCACAGGGGGTCTGTCGGCAACGGGACGAAAGGCGGTGGCCCCGATGGAACTCCCGCTGGTCGTGGGCATCGACGGATCGGACTCCAGCATGCTGGCGGTCGACTGGGCGGTGGACGAGGCGGCACGCCACGGGCTGCCGCTGCGGCTCGTCCATGCCTCGCTGTGGGAGCGCTACGAAAGAGCCCTGCCCTCTTTCGGCACCCGTCGGCCCGCCGGAGAGGTCATGGCGCAGAACATCGTCGCCTCCGGTGTGGAACGCGCCCGGCTGCGCAACCCCGAGGTGAAGGCATCGGGCGACGTCGTGGCCGCCGATGCGGTGTCCACTCTGCTGAGGGCGGGCTCCGAGGCGTTCGCCCTGGTCACGGGCGTTCGTGGACGTGGCGAGGTGGCCGGGCTGATGCTCGGATCGGTAAGTCTCACGGTGGCGGCACGTGCCTTCTGCCCGGTCGTCGTCGTCCGTGGAGCGGAGGCGGGCCTTCAGGGACCGACGGGCCGCGTCGTGGTGGGAGTCGGCGACTCGACCACCGGCACGAGCACCGTGCGGTTCGCCGTCCGCGAGGCCGAGGCGCGGGGCTGTGCCCTGACCGCCGTCCGGGCCTGGCGCAGTCCGGCGCACGGGCCGGGCGCCCCTCCGGCGGAGTCCGGTGTGGAGGACCCGCGGCTCGCGGGCGACGCCGCCGACGCGCACGAGGAGGGAGCCTCGGTCACCCTCGACGACGCACTGCGCGATGCCGTACGGGAACATCCCGACGTCGACATCGGGCGCCGAGCGGTCGAGGGACCCGCCCACCGTGTCCTGCTGGAGGCGTCGGCCGGCGCCGACCTGATCGTCGTCGGCGCCCTGCGCCGGCACGGTCACTTCGGTCTGCAGGTCGGCAGGGTCGCGCACGCCCTGCTGCACCACTCCGCGTGCCCGGTCGCCGTCGTCCCGCACCGGGTCTGACCGGATGAAATGGCTGGTCTCGCTGCTCGGTGCCGGGCTCGTCATGGTCACCCTGCGGGACCTCTTCCACACGCTCTGGCATCCCACGCGCCACGGCGGGCTGAGCCGGCTCGTGATGTCGGCACTCTGGCGGCTCGCCCGGCGGCTGCGGGTGCCCGGCCGCGTGGTCGGGCTCGTCGGGCCGCTCGCCATGGTCACGGTGGTGGGCATGTGGGCCGGCACCGTCGTCCTGGGCTGGGCGATCGTCTACTGGCCCCACATGCCCGGGGCGTTCACCTTCGCGCCCGGTTCCCGAGCGGTGCGGGAGCCGGCGGTGCTCGACTCCGTGTATCTGTCGCTGGTCACGGTGGCCACCCTGGGGCTCGGTGACATCGCACCCGACGAGGGCTGGCTCCGCCTGGTCTCACCGATCGAAGCCCTCGTCGGGTTCGCCCTGTTGACCGCCACCGTCTCCTGGGTGCTGGAGATCTATCCGGCGCTCACCCGCAGGAGGGTCCTGGCCGTCCGGCTGGCTCTCCTGCGCGACGCGGATCCGACGACGCGGCAGCTCGACAGCACATCGGGGGCACTGCTGCTGGACAGCCTGGCCACCGAGGTCGTGCGCGTCCGCATCGACTTCACCCAGTACGCCGAGGCGTACTACTTCCACGACGGCGAGGACCACTCGTCGCTCGCGGCCATGGTCGGTCACGCCGTCGTGCTCGCGCGGCGCGGACAGGCGGCTGGACGGCCGGAGGTGAGACTTTCGGGTGCGCTGCTCGCCGGCGCGCTGAAAGACCTCGCCGCCATCCTCGACCAGCGTTTCCTCCATACGGGCGGTTCGCCCGCGGAGGTGTTCGCCGCGTACGCCGCCGATCACGGCCGCGACGGCGGTCAGCCCTGACGCCTCGGTACGGTGGTCATGGCGACCGCTCCAGGCCGTCCGCTTCGGTGCCGCCCATGTCGAGCCGGAACGGCGGATAGACGTCCGTCATCAGCGCGGCGTACGCGGCGACCCGCAGCACCCATCGGTTCAGGCCCACGATCAGGTCGAACAGGTCTCGCGGGTACTTCTCGGTGAAGGCGAGGACCACGGCGGCGATCACCGTCAGCACGGCCACCAGTCCGCCCTCCCACCAGCCGAGGTGCCAGCCGCCGACGAAGAAGCCGACGACGATGTAGTGCGGGATGGCCAGCAGCCACCACTTCACCAGGACCAGCCCGCGGGAGAGACGCTCGGGGTACGCCACGTCCAGCCGTGCGGGGTAGCCGGGCTCCTCTGCCAGGCTGAAGGGCGGATAGCGGTCGGTGGCCAGGGCACCGTACGAGTAGTAGGCGACCCGCCAGCTCCAGCGCAGCACCCCCAGGTTGAAGTCGAACAGGGCGCGCGGGTAGCGCTCGGTGAACAGGATCGCGAAGAAGGCGATCACACTCACCACGGCGAAGGCGATCCACAGGAAGAACAGCACCACGTAGTGCGGGATGACCAGGATCCACTTCACCAGCCACAGCCACCGGGACAGTGGTGTGTCGAGTCGTGCGGTGACCCGGACCGGACGGTCGGGCATGGCTGTCGCAGAGTTCACGGCCATCAGCTCCAGTCCTGATCACGTGGCCAGGCCGGCGCGGCGCGGCGCGTCCGCCTCCGGTGCCGCGGAGGTGTCGTCGACCCGGTGGCCCAGTTCGGCGGAGACGCCGACCACTCCGTCGACCCCCTGGCACAGGCGTACGACGACGGGGACGAGGGACTTGCGTTCGACGGTCCCCTTCAGCGACACCCGCCCGTCGACGACCCGCACGGTGATCGCGCCGGGCGTGATCCCGAAGGTGCGCAGAAGGATCTCCCCGGAGATCTCCTCCCGGATGGCGCTGTCGCTCCGCAGGAAGACACGCAGCAGATCGGCCCTGCTGATCACGCCGACCAGCCGGTCGGCCTCGTCGACCACCGGCAGCCGTTTGACGTGGTGGCGCTCCATGACCTGGGCGGCCTCCACCGCCGTCCACTGCGGTCTGGCGGTCACCGCCGGGCTGTTCATCAACCCCGCGGCGGTCGTGGCCTCCGCCTTCGCGCGGGCGGACGGCCCGGGACGCAGGACCGGCAGCAGGCCGGCCGGATCCAGCTGGGCGGCCTCCTTGCGCAGCAGATCCGCCTCGGAGACCACGCCCACGGCGCGTTCCTCGTCGTCCACGACCGGTACGGCGGTGATGTCGTACTCGGCGAGCAGCTTGGCGATCTCCTTGAAGCCGGTGTCCCGGTCCACTTTGACGACCGGTGTGGTCATGAGGTCGCTCACCATCCGGTGCGACATGGTTCCCCGCCTCCTGATGCCGTGTGCGTTCCTCCTTCCACTCTCCGCCCGACACGCGGAAGCCGCATGGGCCGGTCGGGCCGACCCGCACCGGTTTCATGGGGCCGGACGGCTCCGGGGCCGCGCAGACCGCGCCGTTCAGCGGACCCGGCCTCCCGGCCGGTGGCGGGTCAGGCGCCGATCATGTTGAAGCCGCCGTCGGCGTTGAGGTAGGCGCCGGTGATGTGGGCGGCGTCTTCGGTGGCGAGGAAGAGGGCGGTGCCGGCGAGTTCGGCGGGGCCGGGGATGCGGCCGAGGGGGGTTTTGGCGATCATGTCCTCGCGGCGGCCGGACTTCCAGTCGGCGCGGTTGAGGAGCGTGTCGGTCTCGATGAAGCCGGGTGCGAAGGTGTTGACGCGCACGGTGGGTGCGAAGGCCTGGGCGTAGGACTTGGTGATGCCGAGGATGCCGTACTTGGCGGCGGCGTACTGGGGGGCGCGTGCGCTGCCGCGGACGATGACGGTGGAGCCGATGTTGACGATCGCGCCGTGGCCCTGCTCCAGCATCCGCGAGCCGAACTCGTGGACGCACAGCATGGTGCCCTTGACGTCCACGGCGAGGACGTGGTCGATGGACTCCTCGGTGAGGTCGCGCCAGGACATCTGCCCGCCCGCCACGTCGCCGACGTTGTTGACGAGGACGTCCAGGCCGCCTGAACGGCTGAAGACCTCCTCGGCCATGCGGATGACGTCGGCGTGGACGGCGATGTCGGCCTGCACGGTGAATGCCTCGCCGCCGACGTCCTTGATCCGGGCGACGGTCTTCTCGGCCCCGGTGGCGGAGCGGCGGTAGTGGACGGCGACCCGGGCGCCTTCCCGGGCGGCTCGGACGGCGATCTCGGCGCCGTAGCCGGTGCCGGCGCCGGTGACCAGGACGGTGCGGCCCTCGAAGCGGCGGGGGATGCTCTGTTCTGTCATGGGGCGTCCCTTCAGGGGTGTGCGGCGGTGAAGTGCTGGCGGATCTCGCCGACGCCCTGGATGCGGCTGACGAGTTCGTCGCCTTCGGTGAGGTAGCGGGGCGGGTTCATCCGGTTGCCGACCCCGGCCGGGGTTCCGGTGAAGACCAGGTCGCCGGGGAGCAGGGGGAGTACGGCTGACAGGCGGGCGATGAGATCCGGCACCGGGAAGACCATGGACCCGGTGCGGTCGTGCTGGACGGTCTCGCCGTTGAGCAGTCCGGTGATCTCCAGGTCGTCGGGGTCGTCGAACTCGTCCGGGGTGACCAGCACCGGGCCGGTGGGGCCGAAGCCGGGGAAGGACTTGCCCAGACCGAACTGGGCAGGCCTGCCCCGGAGTTGACTGACTCTTTCGGAGAGGTCCTGGCCGACGGTGAGCCCGGCCACCGCTTCCCAGGCGCGGTCCTCACTCACCTTGTACGTCTCGCGTCCGATCACCGCGACGAGTTCGACCTCCCAGTCGACCTTGCCCCGGGGGAGGGCGACGGTGGTGGACGGGCCGGTGACGCAGGTCGGGAACTTGGTGAAGACCAGCGGCTCGTCGGGTGGGGTGTATCCGGCTTCCGCCGCGTGCGGCGGGTAGTTCAGCGCGACCGCGAAGACCTGGCGGGGGCGCGGGACCGGGGCCTGGAGAGCTTCCGGGTCCACCTGGAGGCCGTACGCGTCGGCGGGCAGTCCGGCCACCTGGTCGCGCACCCGGGACCAGTCCTCCAGCAGGGCCATCGGGTCGGCGGGCAGGTGTCCCCGGGAGACGGAGGCGATGTCGGCGGCCCGGTCGCCGCTGACGGCGACCGCGCGGCCGCCCAGCACACCGAGCCTCACCAGTCCACCTTCTTCGGGACGGGGGTGCCGTGGCCCTCTTCCCAGCTGACGACGGGGGTGCGCAGGACGCCGAGGCGTTCGACCTCGGCCTCGATGACGTCGCCGGGCCTGAGGTACATGTCGGGGTCGCCGCTGAACCCCGCGACGCCCTGGACGGTGCCGGTGGTGAGCAGGTCGCCGGCGCTGTAGCCCTGCGGCGAGTGGTAGGCGACCAGGTGCGGGATCGAGACCGACATCCGGCTGGTGTTCGACTTCTGCCGCACCTTGCCGTTGACCCGCAGCTCCATGTCGAGGTTCTGCGGGTCGGGGATCTCGTCGGCGGTCACGATGTACGGGCCCAAGGGGCAGAAGGTGTCGATGGCCTTGCAGAAGGAGAACACCCCGGACTCCATCTCACGGCGCTGGATGTCGCGGGCGGTGATGTCGTTGAAGACGACGTATCCGGCGATGTGGCCGGGGGCGTCGTCCACGCCGAAGAACTTGCCGGGCCTGCCGATGACGACGGCGATCTCCAGCTCGTAGTCCAGCTCGCGGGTCAGATGCTCCGGGTGGACGACCGGCTCGTCCGGGCCGACGATCGCGTCGACGTTCTGGAAGAACACGATGCCCTTGTGCATGGGGTGCGACCAGTCGACGTTCTTCGACTCGTCCTCGTGCTCGCGGAAGTTGCCGGAGGTGTGGAAGAACTTCTTCGGCACGATCGGCGCACGCAGCCGCACGTCGTCCAGGGCGAGCCGCTCCCCGGTCTCCGTGACCCGGCCCTCCCGCTCGAAGTACTCACGCGTCGAACCGACCTCCAGCGGCAGGACCAGCCGCTCCTCCAGCTCCAGCCTGCCCACACGTCCGTCGTCGAAAGTAACCAGCTTCATCGCGGCCCGTCTTCTTTCGTTAGATGAAAGTAGAATTCACTGTGTGAACACGCCCGAGTATTGGCGGGTGACTACGGGCTGTCAAGGCCCCTCACCTGCGAAAACCCTTAGCTGTAGGGCGAGGGCGGAGTAGTAGCCGACGAGTGTCGTCAGCTCGAACAGGCCTCGTTCTCCCACCGCGGACGCGACGTCGGCGTATTCCTCGTCGCTCAGCGCCCCGCGCCGCAGCATCGCGCAGGCCGCCCTGACGACGGCGCGCTCGGCGGGGTCCGCGAGCTCCGGCACCGCTCCGGTGCGCAGAGCGGCCATCTCCGGTTCGGTCAGACCCGCGGCCCGGCCCACGGCTTCGTGGGCCTCGCGTTCGAAGGCGCTGTTCCACTGTGCGGCGACGGCGAGGACGGCCATCTCCCGCGCACGGTCGTCCAGTACGGAGCCGTAGCGCACCGCCGCGCCGAGGGCCTGCACCGCGAGGCCCACCGTCGGACTCAGCAGCATGGCGTTGAAGGGACCCCGCAGTCGCCCCTCCTCGTCGGCCAACGCGAAAGCCTGCGGCCCGGCGGCGCGGGGGCCGCCGGTGATGGCCCGGTAGACCTCCGTCTGTTCATCGTTCAACTCGCCGGGCAGCAGCCCGGCCAGTCGCCCTCCCATGAGCCCTCCCTTTCGGTGCCGGCACCCACGTGTGTGATATCGACTTCCGTACACTGAAAGTGACCATGCCCGTCAGGCCTGCCTCCGCGGAGAAAGTGAGCCCCGAGTGCCGCCGCGTGACCAACCGACCTCGCCGCCCTCCGAGGGCTCCGCGTCGAAGCGCAGCTACCAGGTCGAGGCACTGGCCAAGGGGTTGCGCCTGCTTGGGCTGTTCTCCGAGCAGCGGTCGTCGATGAAACTCACCGACATGGCCGCCGAGACCGGAGTTCCGCTGCCGACCGCCTTCCGGATGGCTGCCACCCTGGTCACCGAAGGCTTCCTGGAGCAGCTGCCCGACGGTGCCTACCGACCGGCTCCCAAGGTCCTCACGCTCGGTTTCTCGGCGCTGCGCGGCATGGACCTGGTGGAACTCGCCGACGGGCCCCTGCGCCGGCTCGCCGCGGCGACCGGACAGACGGTGAACCTCGGCACCTTGTCCGACGACCGCGTGCTGTACCTGATCAGGCTGCGCAACAACGACCTGGTGACCGCCAACATCCAGGTCGGCTCCCGGCTCCCGGCGGTCGGCACCTCCATCGGCAAGGTGCTGCTGGCCGCACTGGACGACACGGAGCTGGAGCAGCGCCTGTCGGAAGCGTCCTTCGCCGGGGCCGCCGGTCCCAACGCGATCAGGTCGCTCGCCGGTCTGCGACCGGCCCTGACCGAGATCCGTGGGCAGGGCTGGGCGGTGCAGGACGAGGAACTCGCCTACGGACTGCGCTCGGTCGCCGCTCCTGTGCGTGACGCGTCCGGCGCGGTGGTGGCCGGGGTCAACATAGCCGTGCCCGCGATGGAGTTCCCCGTCGCCCGACTGCGCGACGAACTGCGGCCGCCGCTGCTGGCCGCCTGCCGGGAGATCACGCGTCTGCTCGGCGGCAACTGACCTCGCGTGGCGAGAGGCGTCGGTCAGGGGCGGCCTTCCCGGCCGGTCCGGCTCAGACAAGCGTGCGGCCGCCGTCCACGTACAGCACCTGACCGGTGATGAACGACGCCTGCCGCGAGGCGAGGAACAGCACCGCGCCGACCACGTCCCGCGGAGTGCCCAGGCGCCCTGCCGGGACCAGGCCGACCATCTCGTCGCGCATACCGGGCCTGTCCAGATACTCCCGCGTCAGCTCGGTCTCCGTGTAGCCCGGGGCGACCGCGTTGACGGTCACGCCGTCGGCCGCCCACTCCCGGGCCATGACCCGCACGAGCTGGTCCAGCCCGCCCTTGGTCGCCGCGTACGGGGCGTGGTGCTTGTGCGCGAGCCGGGACGAGACCGACGAGAAGAACACCATGCTGCCCTGCCCGGCCTCGCGCATCAGCCGGCCCGCCGCCCGCCCGGCCCAGAAGGCGGTCGACAGGTTCAGTGCGACGATCCGGTCCCACACCTCGTCCGGGGTGTCCACCACCGGCCGGCGGTCGTTCGTGCCCACCGCGTGTACCAGCACGTCCAGTCCGCCCAGTGCGGCGGCCGCCGCCGTGATCGCCTCCTCGCACGCCGCCGATGTCGTCACGTCCACCCGGAACACGCGTAAATCGGCGTCCGCGAGCGCCGGCTCCTCCCGGAGCGCCTTGAGCTTCGCCTCATCCACATCGATCACGGCCACCCGCGCGCCGGCGTCCGCCAGGCCCCGGGTGCAGGCGGCGCCCAGACCTCCGGCCCCCAGGACGAGCGCCCGGTGGCCTTCCAGCCCCAGCCATCCCATGCCAACCCTCTTCCGCTCAGTGAAAGCCGCTTTCGGCAAGCGAAGGGAAGATAACTCCGCCGCCGCGGCGATGTCCATCACTCGGGCAGGCCCGAGGCGCCGGGGACGGGGGTAGGGGCACCGAGCCCGTCCAGGACCGCCTCGACATTGCGGGCGGCGAGTCCGACCATGGCGGCGCGGGTCGCCTCCGTCGCCGAGCCGACATGCGGCAGGACCACCAGGTTCGGCTCGGCGAACAGCGGGTCGGCAGGGTTCGTACGAGGCTCGCCGGTCATCACGTCCAGCCCTGCCGAGTGCAGCTCACCGCGGCGCAGCGCCAGCAGCAGAGCCTCTTCGTCCACGACTCCACCGCGTCCGGTGTTGACCAGCGTCGCGGTCGGCTTCATCCGGGCGAGTTCGACGGCGCCGATCATGCCCAGGGTCTCCTCGGTCAGCGGGGTGTGCACGGACACCACGTCGCTGGTCCGCAGCAGTTCGTCGAACGGCATCCAGTGGGACAGCTCGTCGTCCTCCTCGCGTCGCGGATGGTGGTGCCGCACGCGCATGCCGAACCCGGCGGCCCTGCGGGCGACGGCGCGGGCGATCCGGCCGTAGCCGATCAACCCGAGCGTCGCCCCCTGCACGTCGAGGCCGAGGAAGGCGTCCATGCGGAAGGCGCCCCATGAGCCGCGGCGCAGCGCGTCCATGGCGGCGGGCAGGCGGCGCCGGGCCATGAGGATCAGCGCCATCGCCACGTCCGCCGTGGTGTCCGCGAGCACGTCCGGGGTGTGGGTGACGACGACTCCGCGTTCCGCGGCGGCCGCCACGTCGACGCCGTCGTAGCCCATGGAGGCGAGGGCGACGACACGCAGGCCGGGCCCCGCCGCGTCGAGCAGCGCGGCGTCGACGCGGTCGCTGCCGAGGACGAGCAGGCCCTCGCAGCCCCGGACCAGCCCGGCCAGCTCGGCGGGTGTCGGCGGTGCGGTCTTCGGCCAGGAGGTGACGTCGAACCGGGCGGCGAGGCGCTCGACGCCGTCTCCCGGAAGGCCGGAGCGGCTGACCGCCACGCGGGGGCGGGGAGAGGGTGTGCCGGACATGTTCGACTCCGTCGGGGTGAGGGATCGGGGCTGGTGGCGGGCCGGGCGCTGGGCGGGTCGGTTCCCGCGTCAGGCCGTCACCCGCTCGCCGAAGTCCAGCAGCACCTTGCACGAGCGGGCGGGGTCGGCCGCGAGCTCGAACGCCTCCTGCGTATGGGCCACCGGCAGGACGGAGGTGACGACCGGCTCGACCGGGAGGCGGCCGTCGGCCAGTGCCCCGAGGACCTCGGTGAGCTCGTCGTCGAAGCGGAAGGAACCGACGAGCCGCAGTTCCCGGGTGATCAGCGCGTTGGCGGCCACCGGGGTGTCCCCGGGCGGCAGCAGGCCGAGACCCACGACGAGGCCGCCCCGGTCGACTCCGTACACGCAGGTACGCAGTCCCGCCGGGTTGCCCGAGGACTCGATCGCGATGTCCGCGGCGAGTCCGTCCAGCCCGTCGGCGCCGGCGCCGACCCGTACGGTCGACGTGGCGCCCACCCGCTTGGCGACGGCCAGCGGCGCCTCGTGCACATCGGTCACGGTGATCTCGGCCGCGCCCGCGGCCCGCAGCGCCGCGACCACCAGGCAGCCGATGGGGCCCGCGCCGGTGACCAGCACCCGCTTCCCCCGCACATCGCCGGCCTGCCGCACGGCGTGCCAGGCGACCGCGGCGGGCTCGGCCACCGCGGCCAGCCGCAGGTCCACGCCCTCGGGCAGGGCCAGCACCCGATCGGCGGGCACCACGAGCACCTCGGCGAAGCCGCCCTGCACATGGGGGTCGCGGGCGGCGCTGCCGAGGTAGCCGGTGTCCAGGCAGGTGTTGCGCCGCCCGGCCGTGCACTGCCGGCACCGGCCGCACGACGCCAGCGGATGCACGGCGACCGGTGTCCCCGGCGGCGGTGCCAGGGTGCCGGGGCCCGCCTCGCGAACCCGGCCCACGATCTCGTGGCCCAGCACCAGCGGTTCGCGAAGCCGGAACTCGCCGACCGCTCCGTGGCGCCAGTAGTGCAGGTCGGAGCCGCAGATGCCGCCGTACCGGATGTCGACCGCGACCTCGCCCGGGCCGGGCAGCGGCACCGGGCGCTCCTCCAGGCGCAGGTCGCCCGCGCCGTGCGCCACCACGGCCCGCATCGTCCCTGAGTTCATGTCCTCGTCCTGCTCTCTGCCGAACGCTTCGGCTGCTTCGGTCGGTTGCGTGCGGGGACGGCTCAGACGACCGCGGTCAGTCCGCCGTCGACGGCGATCACCTGCCCGTTCACGAAGTCCGACGCCGGTGCCGCGAGCCACACCAGCGTGCCGACCAGGTCCTCGACCGAGGCCCAGCGGCCGGCCGGGGTGCGGCCCCGTATCCACGAGTCGAAGGCGGGGTCGTCCACCAGGGGCCGGGTCAGCTCGGTGACCACATAGCCGGGTGCGAGCGCGTTGACGGTCAGTCCGGATCCGGCCCACTCGGCACACATGCCGCGGGTCAGCATCGCGAGGCCGCCCTTGGAGGCCGCGTAGGCGGCGATGCCGGGCCGGGCCAGCCAGGTCTGGACGGAACAGATGTTGACGATCTTCCCGTGGCCGCGCTCGACCATCCCGGCGGCCACCGTGCGGCCGACCAGGAAGGCGCTGGTGAGGTTGGTGTGCAGCACCCGCTCGAAGTTCTCCGCCGAGACCTCCAGCAACGGCTCGCGGTGCTGCACGCCGGTGTTGTTGACGAGGACGTCCAGCGGTCCGACGCCGTCCTCGATCTCCCGGACCGCCCGGCGTACGGCGCTCTCGTCGGTGACGTCGAAGGCCGCTGTGTGAACCTTGGCCCCGGTCTTCTCGGCCAGTTCCCGCCGGGCGCGCTCCAGCGCCCCGGGATCGCGGCCGTTCAGGACGAGTTCGGCTCCCGCCTCGGCCAGTCCGGTGGCGAGGGCCGCTCCGATGCCTTTGCTGGAACCGGTCACCAGGGCCCGGCGGCCGGCGAGGTCGAACAGGGCGGGAGCCTTCACGGCCGTACCTCCAGGGGAGCGTAGTAGTGCAGCAGAGCGGCGTTGTCGGCGTCGCCGTGACCGGCCGCGGTGAGCCAGCGGTGCAGTTCGGCGACGGCGGCGGTGACCGGCAGCGGCACCCCGGCGGAGCGCGCGTGGTCGCGGGCGGCGTCGAGATCCTTGACCATGTTGCTGACCCGTCCGGTGGGGGAGAGGTCGGCCTCGGCGAACTTCACGAAGAACTCCTGCAGCAGTGCGGAGTCGGCCCTGCCGCCGGTGAGCGCGGTGAGTACCTGCCGGGGTGGCAGACCGGCCGACCGCACCAGCGCGGCCGCCTCCGCGAGCGCGGCGAATCCGCAGCCGACCAGCACCTGGTTGACGGCCTTCACCAGCTGACCCGAACCGGCCGGGCCGAGGTGCGTCAGGCGGGTGGCCAGGGCGCCGAGGACGGGCAGCGCGCGTGCGACGTGCTCCTCCTCGCCGCCGAGCATCAGGGTCAACTCGCCGCGTGCGGCGGCCGGTGCGCCTCCCGACAGCGGGGCGTCGACCCAGCCGGCACCGAGCTTCCCGGCGCGCTCGGCGAACTCGCGGGTGCGTCCGGGGTCGATGCTCGACATGTCGATCACCAGCACGCCGTCCGGAGCCGCGTTCAGCACCCCGTCCGGTCCGAAGACCACCTGCTCCACGATCTCCGCGGTGTTGAGGGAAAGGATCACCGCACCCGACGTGGAGAGCAGGGCGGGTGACCGCGCCGGGGCGGCGCCGTCCCGGGCGAGTTCCGCGACGGCCTCCGGCCGGATGTCGTGGACGCGTACCGCTTGTCCGCACCCGAGCAGCCGGCGGACGATGGCGGAACCCATGACTCCGAGCCCGGCCACGCCGACCTCCGTATCTCCTGACACCTGACCTCCTGAACCGAATGCTGTGCTGAAAACCGTTCGACATGTCGTGACCGTCCCGGCGTCCGTGCCGGAGGTCGCGGGAGCGCCCGGTGAACGGCTCCCCGAACTCATGCCGCCGGCCGCCGCGGCGCCGTGCCCCACCTCTCGGCAGTGGTCCGCCGGTGGCCGGAGCCGGGGTCAGGCCGAGCCCGCGGAAACTGCCGGCGCCGCGTGCACGGCGTGCCCGCCGAACTGCTGCCGCATCGCGGCGAGCGCCTTCAGCTGGGCGGCGTCCGGCTTGCGGGAGGCGAAGCGGGCGAAGAGCGCGGCGGTCATGGCGGGGGCGGACACCGCCAGGCGTACCGCCTCCTCGACCGTCCAGCGGCCCTCACCGGAGTCGTCCACCCGGCCCGAGAGACCGGCCAGGCCGGAGTCCTGTTCCAGGGCACGGACGAGGAGGTCGAGCAGCCAGGACCGTACGACCGTGCCGTGCCGCCACGAGGCGAGCACCTTCGGCACGTCGGGAACGTACTCGCTGGCCTCCAGCAGCTCGTAGCCCTCGGCGAGGGCCTGCATCATTCCGTACTCGATGCCGTTGTGGACCATCTTGGCGTAGTGACCGGCACCCACCGGGCCCGCGTGGCAGATGCCGTCCTGCTGCGGTGCGAGCGACTCCAGCAGGGGCCACACCCTTCGGACGTGCTCGTCGGCGCCGCCGCACATGACGGCATAGCCGTTCTCCCGGCCCCAGACGCCGCCGCTGACACCGCAGTCGACGTATCCGACGCCGTGCTCGGCGAGCAGCCGGGCGTGCTCGGTGTCGTCGCTGAAGCGGGAGTTGCCGCCCTCGACGACCACGTCGCCCGGGGAGAGCAGGCCCGCCAACCGGTGGAGCGCCTCGCGGGTCGGGTCACCGGAGGGCAGCATCAGCCACACCACGCGCGGGGCGGCGAGCCTGCCCACCAGTTCTTCCAGGGAGTCCGCGTCGCGGTCCGGGGAGGTGCGGCTGTAGCCGACCACCTCGTGGCCCTGGTCGCGCCAGCGGGCCGCCATGTTGCCGCCCATGCGTCCGAGGCCGACGATTCCTGTCTGCATTGCTCAGTCCTTCGTCGTGGTGTGGTGCGGACGGCCCGGGCGCGAGGGCCCGTCGCCTTCACGCAGGAGCCGGAGGACGACGCTGTTGTCCAGGTCGCCCAGTCCTCGGTCGTCGACTGCCGCGTACAGGCGGGCGACTGTGGTGGACAGGGGCAGCTCGACGTGCGTGTCGGCGGCGCTGTCCAGGACGAACCCGAGGTCCTTGTGGAGGTAGCGGGCGGGGCCGGACGGCGTGAAGTCGCTGTCGGCGAGGTGGTGACGCTTCTGCGCGAGCACCTCCGAGGAGGCGAGGCCGCCCGCCAGCACCTCGAGCAGGACCGTCGGGTCGAGTCCACCGCCCTCGCCGAGCACGACGGCCTCGGCGAGGGCGACGAGGGTCCCGGCGACGACGAGCTGGTTGCACGCCTTGGCGAGCGACCCGGCTCCGGTGTCGCCCATCCGGCGGACGGTCGAGCCCATGGCGGTCAGGTACGGACGGACACGTTCGATGGCGTCCTCCGCCCCGCCCGCCATGATCGACAGGGTGGCGTCGCGGGCGCCGGTCACCCCACCGCTCACGGGGGCGTCGACGACACCGACGCCGAGTGGACGCAGTTCCGCGGCCAGGTCGCGAACGGCGACGGGGGAGACGGTGCCCATCACGACGAGGAGGTCCATCGCCCGGCCGGCCGCGGCCGAGTCCGTGGCCGCGAGCAGTCCGTCGGGGCCGGCCAACACGTCCCGGACCTGGGGCAGGTCCGGGAGCATGGTGACGACCGTGCGGGCGCCGGCCGCGACCTCGGCGGGACGGCCGGCGGGCCGGCAGCCGGCGGCGACGGCCGCGTCGAGTGGCGCACGGCCCCGGTTCCAGGCCAGCACGTCGAAGCCGGCCCCCGCCAGATGCGACGCCATCGGAAGGCCCATCGCGCCGAGCCCGATGAAGCCGACGGTCTCGGACCGGGGAGGCGGGGGGCTCACGGCCTGACCCCCGCCCGCGCGGGCTCACCGGTTCCTGACGCGAGCGCGCCCAGCCGCTCGGAGAGGTACGCGTGACCCAGCACGTCCCGGTTGACGACGAAGCGCGGCAGGCGGCCGGCCGCCACGTCCAGGACGGCTCGCACGGCGCTGCCGCCGTTCCCGGCGGACATCTCGTCGGTCCACGCGAGGCTGTGCGGACTGAGGACGACGTTGTCCATGCCGAGCAGCGGGTTGCCGGCGTCGGGCGGCTCCGTCTCGAACACATCCAGTCCGGCACCTCGGATGCGGCCGGCGCGCAGCGCGTCGATGAGCGCCGCCTCGTCGACGATCGGGCCGCGGGCGACGTTGAGCAGTACGGCCGAGGGCTTCATCAGGGACAGCCGCCGGGTGTCGACGAGGTGGCGGGTCTCCTCGGTCAGCACGCACATCACGATCACCGCGTCGGCCTCCGCCATCACGGTGTCGGCGTCGGCGAGACGTACGCCGAGGTCCCGGGCGGTCTCCTGCGGGCAGTAGGGGTCGTAGGCGATGACCTCGGTGTCGAACGGCCGCAGCAGCCCGACCAGGTCACGGGCGGTGTTGCCCAGACCGAGCAGACCGATCCGGCGGCCGGTGAGCCCGAGCCCCATCCACTGCTCCCGCTCCGACCAGCGTCCCTGACGTACCAGGCGGTCCTTGGCGGTGACGTTGTGCAGGACGGCCAGCAGCAGGGTGAGGGCGGCGGTGGAGACCGGGCGCCGGGCGCCGTCCGGGGTGATGGTGACCAGGGCGCCGTGGCGCGTGCAGGCGTCGAGGTCCACGGCGTCGTAGCCGACGCCGAAGCGGGCGAAGAGGAGCGGGGGGTGGGTCAGGCCGGCGAACGTACGGGCGGTGACGGCGGGGGCGGCGAACAGGACGGCGTCCAGGCCGTCGATGTCCGGGGCGAGGAGTTCGTCGGTGTCGCGCGGCAGGTAGTGCCAGTCGACTCCCGCGGCGTCCAGCTCGCCGAGTCTGATGTCACCCCACACGTTGCGTCCGTCCGGGTGGAGGAAGTCGCGGCTGACGCCGACGGTGAACCGGCCGCCGGCCGGTCGGGAGGCCGTCATCACAGCACCGCGACGGGGTTGACGGGCGAGCCCGTGCCGCCGGGGACGTTCAGCGGTGCCACGACGAGCAGGAACTCGTGGCGGCCCGCCGCCGCGCAGGCGGTGGACAGCGCCTCCAGGTCGAGATTGTCCAGCAGCGGTACGCCCATGGCGGTGAGGGCGAGGGCGTGCACGGGGGAGTGCAGTCCCTCGACGGGGGAGGGGCGTACGTCGCTGTCGCCGTCGCCGCCGAGCAGGGAGATCCCGCGCTCGGCCAGCAGGGGTACGGCGTCCACGTGGAAACCCGCACTGGCGTTGTCCGGGTTCCAGGCGCCGAGTTCCGCACGGCGCCGGAAGTGACCGGAGCGCAACAGCACCGCGTCGCCCTCGCCGATCGTCACGCCGAGCGCCTTCTCCGCCGCGAGCACGTCCTCGGCGTGCACGGCGGTGCCGGGCTCGAGCCAGTCGATGCCGAGCACGGCGGGCAGGTCGATCAGAACGCCCTTGGTGACGAGGGGGCCCAGGGCGGAGACCGCGCCGAAGCGGGCGCCGGCGGCGTCGACGACCTCGCGGGCGGTGCGACCGTCGTAGAGCTGCCCGCGGTAGGCGATGTGGGAGAGCGCGTCGAGGTGGCTGACGCCCTTGCCGTGGTAGTCGGCGGCGATGAAGTCCTTGTGGCAGGACGGCTCGGGGGCCTCGACGTCGCCGAGGTCGGACATGTAGTGCAGGGCGGGCTTGCCGTTGTCCGGGCCGGGTGTCGTGTTCCAGGGGAGGGCCATGGGGACGGTGGTGCCGGTGCGGACCAGGGCGGTGGCCCGCTGGACGTGGGCGGGGGTGACCCGGTTCCACGCGCCGCGGTCGGCGGGCGTCCAGCGGCCCCACGTCCGTACCGCGTCGAAGAGGGAATCGAACTCCTCGCGCGACAGGCGGGGTCCGTTGTCCGGAGGGGGTGGCGGGGAATCGGTCGGGCTGCTGGTCATGAGCTGCTCAGCGCTCCAAGGCTCGGAGGGTGTCGTCGGCCGGCCCGGAAGGCGCGCTACGGTCGGGAGACTCGGCGAATCTCGATGACAAAGCGCGCGGCGACGGCATTGTCGTTCGGTGACAGACGAGGGACAATAACAACATGCTGAACGACGAACAGAATGATGGGTGGAAACGACGGTGAGCGCAAGCGACCCGGGAAGCCTTGTCCCGGCGGTGACCCGAGCGGTGGCGATTCTCGACGTGCTCGGCGAGGCGGAGGGCCGACCGCTGTCGGTCAGTGACATCGCGCGCGCCCTGGGGCTGCCGAAGTCCTCGACGGGGAACCTCTGCGCCTCTCTGGAGGCGGCGGGCATGATCACGCGCAACGGTACGGGCTTCGGCCTGGGGCGCAAGTTGGTGGAACTCGGCGGCCGCTACCTGTCCACGGTCGACCAGCTGCGCGACTTCTACGAACTGTGCCGCCGCAGTGCCCACATCTCGCGGGAGACCGCCCGGGTGGCCGTCCTGGACGGCCTGGACGTGCTCTACCTGGCCAGGTACGACGGCACCCAGCCGCTGAGGCTCACCGCCAACATCGGCGACCGCTTTCCCGCGAACTGCACGGCGACCGGGAAGGCCATCCTCTCGACCCTGGATCCGGCGGTGGCGGAGGACCGGCTGCGCGGCCGTACCCTCCCCGCGCTCAGTGAGCGGTCCATCACCTCGGTGCCCGCCCTGCTGGAAGACCTGGCGGTGTCCCGCGAGCGTGGTTACGCGATCGACGACGAGGAGGCCACGGCGGGTGTCCTCTGTCTGTCCGTGCCGGTCACGGGGTTCCGCACCGACTCGGCGCCGTTCGCGATCAGTGTCACCGTGCTCAAGGCGCGATTCGACGAGGAGTTCCGCGAGGCGCTGCTGAAGGATCTGCGGGCCATCGCGGCGGGGATGGAGAACCCCATGCTCCCGCGGGGCGTGTCCGCGGGCGGCGGATGAGGCGGGACGGGCTCCCGCCCGGGTGGGGGCCCGGCGGGTGATCGCGGTGTGACGGCGGCCGTACGGAATCTCTCCGTACGGCCGCCTTAACTTTGGGGCAATAAATGTCGGCGGGAGTCTTGACCAGGATGCTGTAACGAGTTCAGGATTCTGGTCGAGCCGATGGAGTGGTCCTCGGCCTGCAGATCCCTCGGAGAAGTCCGTGAACGACGCTCCCGACGACACAGCCTCCAGTCCTCCGTCGCCCGACGGGCACGCGGCCTCCCGCCCACTGGTGACGATCCGCGGACTGCGCAAGCGGTTCGGCGGCACCCTCGCCCTCGCCGATGTGGACCTCGACCTCCACGGTGGCAGCGTCCTCGCCCTATTGGGTCACAACGGTGCCGGAAAATCCACACTTATCAAGATCCTTGCCGGTGTCCACCGCGCCGACGAAGGCCAGGTCACCGTCGCCGGACACCCCCTCGGCTCCGGCGCCGCGTCCACCGAGATGTCCTTCATCCACCAGGACCTCGGTCTGGTGGAGTGGATGACGGTGGCCGAGAACGTCGCCCTGGGCACCGGCTATCCCCGCCGCGGCGGGCTCGTCTCCTGGCGCCAGGTGCGCCGACGCTGCACCGAGGCCCTGGACGTCGTGGCGGGTCACCTCGACCCGGACGCGGCCGTCGCCGACCTCACGCGCGCCGAACGCTCCCTCGTCGCCATAGCCCGGGCACTGGCCACCCGCGCCCGCGTCATCGTCCTCGACGAACCGACGGCCAGCCTCCCCGCCGCGGACTGCGCCCGGCTCTTCGACGTCCTGCACACCCTGCGCGACCGAGGCCACGCCATCGTCTACGTCAGCCACCGCCTCGACGAGGTCTACCAGGTGGCCGACCGCTTCGCCGTCCTGCGCGACGGCCACCTCGTCAGCCAGGGACTCCTCGCCGACCACGGCCCCGACCGCATCGTGCGCGACATCGTCGGCCACGAGCCGGAGAGCCACCGCCCGCCCGCCCCCCGGAACACGGGCACCCCCGCCTCCACCGTGCTGCGCCTGACGGGTGTCACCACCGACGGCGCCGGTCCCGTCGACCTGGAACTGCGCGCCGGAGAGGTCCTCGGCATGGTCGGTCTCACCGGAGCCGGCCACATGGACCTCGGCCGCGCTCTCGCCGGCTCCCGGCCCCTCACCGGCGGCGAGGTGCTGCTCGACGGCGGGCCCTACCGTCCCGGCTCGGTCTCCGCCGCCGTGGACGCGGGCATCGGCTTCGTCACCAGTAACCGCCAGGAGGAGGGCTGCGCCCTCGAACTCACCGTGCGGGAGAACTTCCTGGCCAATCCCCGCGCCGACGCCCGCTCCCCCTGGCGCTGGATCAGCCCCGGCCGCGAACGCGCCGAGGCCAGATCGCTCGTCGAGCGGTTCGGCGTGCGCCCCGCCGACTCCGAGGCGCCGATCGCCACCCTGTCCGGCGGCAACCAGCAGAAGATCATGATCGGTCGCTGGCTGCGGCTGAGCCGTCGTGTGGTGATCCTCGAGGAGCCCACCGCCGGGGTCGACGTCGGCGCCAAGGCCGAGATCTACCGGCTTCTCGACGACGCTCTCGCCGAAGGACTCGCCGTTCTGCTCATCTCCACCGACTTCGAGGAGGTCGCCGACGTCTGCCACCGCGCCCTGGTCTTCGTCCGGGGCGGCGTGACGGCGGAACTGTCCGGCGAGGACCTCACCGTCACCGAACTCACCCATGCCGCGTCGGCCATGCCGGCGCTGACCGGAACGGGCAACCACTGATGGCCACCGAGACCGATTCCTCCCGCCGCGCTCAGGGGTCCACGGACGGCGGCGGCAGCAAGGCGACCGGGAGCACACGCACCCCCGGCGCCGCGCGCACCGGGCAGTCCCGCGGCAAGGGCGGCGGCAGCCGGCTGCGCGGCCACATGATCGGCACCTACGGCCTGCTCACCCTCACCGTCCTGCTCTTCCTCGTCTTCTCCCTCGCTCTGCCCGACACCTTCCCGACCCTCGACAACATCTCGTCGATCCTGTCCAACCAGTCGATCCCGGCCATGCTCGCCCTCGGCGCGATGATCCCCATCGTCACCGGCAAGTTCGACCTGTCCGTCGGCTACGGCCTCGGCCTCGCCCACGTGCTGACGATGCAGCTCATCGTGTACAACGGCTGGCCCTGGCCCGTGGCCTGCCTCGTCGTCATCGTCGGCGGCGGCGTCATCGGAGTGCTCAACGGACTGCTGGTCGAGTTCGCCAGGATCGACTCGTTCATCGCCACCCTCGGCACCGGCAGCGTGCTGTACGCGTTCACCGGCTGGATCACCGACGGCGCTCGCATCGTCCCCGGCACGCAGGGACTGCCCCCGGCCTTCACGGACCTGTACGACTCGAAGTTGCTCGGCCTGCCCGTGCCCGCGTTCTACGTCCTCGGTCTCGCCGTCGTCCTGTGGCTGTTGCTGGAACGACTGCCGCTTGGCCGCTACCTGTACGTCATAGGCTCCAACGCCCGAGCCGCCGACCTGGTCGGCATCCCCACCCGCCGCTACGGCGTCTACGCCTTCGCGGGCTCCGGGCTCGTCGTCGGCTTCGCGGGTGTCCTGCTCGCCGCCCAGCAGCAGATCGGCAACCCCAGCGTCGGTATGGACTACCTGCTGCCCGCCTTCGTCGGCGCGCTGCTCGGCTCCACCGCCATCAAGCCGGGCCGCGCCAACGCCGCCGGCACCGTCGTCGCCGTCGCCGTCCTCGCCATCGGCCTCGCCGGCATCCAGCAGCTCGGAGCCGAGTTCTGGGCCACCTCCCTCTTCAACGGCGGCACCCTTCTCCTCGCCGTCGGTCTGGCCGGCTACTCCGCCCGCCGCAGGCTGCGCGCCGGGGCCGGCGCCACCCGCAAGTCGCTGTCCGAGCCGTCGGCGTCGGCCGCACCGGCCGCCTCCGTGCAGACCTCCGTCTCCGCCGCGGAATCAGCGCCCCCGCCGCCGTCCACGACAACGGACTAGGTCTCCCGGAGCCGCCCCCGCCGCGGCAGAGGCCGGCCCCTCGCCCGGACGTCCACCGCCGAAACACCCCCCGCCCCGCCGCCTTCCCGTCCTCCTCCCCGCACGTCAGCAAGGAGCCCGTTCGTGTCGTACCACCACACCCGCCAGGCGACCCTGAGAGCCATGGCCACCCTCGCCCTGGTCACCGCGTTCGCCGCAGGCTGCACCCGAGGCTCGGAGGCCGGCACCGCCAGCGCCGTCGCCGGCACGAAGGCCGGCTGCCCCGCCGTCCTCGCCAAGGCCAAGACCTCGGTCAAGGCCGCCGAGGACGTCGACGCCCTCTGGGACGGCCCGACCACCGGACCCAGGGCGGCCACCGGCAAGACCATCGTCTACGTCGCCCAGAGCATGACCAACCCGGGCGTGGCCGGAGCGGCCGACGGAGTGAAGGAGGCCGCCAAGGCCATCGGCTGGAACGTACGGGTCATCGACGGCCAGGGCACCCCGGCCGGCATCCAGGCCGCGCTCAGCCAGGCTGTCGCCGTCAAGCCCGACGGCATCGTGCTGTCCGGCTTCGACCCCAAGTCGACCGCGCAGCAGGTCGCCCAGGCCGACGCCGCGGGCATCCCCCTCATCGGCTGGCACGCCGTGGACGCCCCCGGTCCCAGCAAGGACCCGAAACTCTTCAGCAACATCACCACCCAGGTCCAGGACGTCGCGAAGATCAGCGCCGACTGGGTCGTCAGCCAGTCGGACGGCCGGGCCGGCGTGGTGGTCTTCACCGACGCCTCCATCCCGTTCGCCAAGGGCAAGTCGGACCTGATCGTGAAGGAACTCGCCACCTGCTCCGACGTCAAGGTCCTGACGACGTCCAACATCCCCATCGCCGACGCCAGCAGCCGCACCCCGCAGGAAGTGTCGGCGCTGCTGTCCCGCTACGGCACCAAGTGGACCAGTTCGGTGGCCATCAACGACCTCTACTTCGCCGACGCCGCCCCGGCGCTTCGGGCAGCGGGCAAGCAGGGCGCCGGAGCCCCCTTCAACATCGGCGCGGGCGACGGCGATCCGTCCGCCTTCCAGCGCATCAACAGCAAGCAGTTCCAGTCGGCGACGGTTCCCGAGCCGCTGTCCGAGCAGGGCTGGCAGATGGTCGACGAGTTCAACCGCGCCTTCGCGGGCGAGCCGGCCAGCGGCTACGTCCCTCCGGTCCACATCACCACGGCCGACAACAGCGGCGGCAAGTCGTCCTGGGACCCCAGCGGGTACCGGGAGGCGTACCGGAAGATCTGGGGGAAGTGACCCGGGCGACCCGAGCCGACCGCAGGCCGCCCCTCCCGCCGGCCCCGGCGGGAGGGGCGCCGCCGTGCCCCTCTCACTCTTTCCGAAGGACGATGTCGAAGGCCGTCGAGGTCCACGGGCCCTCCAGTCGACGGCTGTCCGGCGTCGGGGTACCGGCCCCGTGACGGTCGAAGGGGCGGATGAGCGACTGCTTCACGCCGAACACGGAGTCGGATTCCAGACCGGCGTCGCCCGCCACGAAGATGTGAGTGACGAGACGCCGGAAGCCGGGTGCCGTCACCATGAAGTGCAGATGCGGTGCACGCATCGGTGAACGGCCGGCGTGGTCGAGGAGCCGGCCGACGGGGCCGTCGTCCGGGATCGGGTACGGCGTGGGGGTGAGCCCCCAGAACCGGTAGCGGCCCTCGGCGTCGGTGAACAGGTGCGCGCGCCCCGCGAGGGTCGCGTCGCCGTACTGGACGTCGTACATGCCGTCGTCGTCGGCCTCCCACACCTCGACGCGGGCGCCGGGGACCGGGTTGCCGTCGGCGTCCGTGACCCGGCCCTCGACCCACGCCGGCTCACCGGTCGCACCGCCCGCGATGTCCCCGCCGAGCTCGATCCCGGGCGAGTCCTGGACGAAGAACGGGCCGAGGACGGTGGACTCCGTCGACTCGTCGGGGCCCGGTTCGTTCACCGCGACGGTGAGCATGGAGATGCCGAGGACGTCCGAGAGGAGGACGAACTCCTGACGGGTGTCGGTCGTGATGCGACCGGCCGCGGTGAGGAACTCGACCGCCGCGCCCCACTCGCCCTCGGTGAGGCGGGTCTCGCGCACGAACGCGTGGGCGTGCCGTACGAGGGCCCGCATGACCTGGCGGAACCGCTCGTCCTTCGCGGCGTCGAAGCTCGCGACGACCTTGTCGGTCAGTTCCTGTTCAGTCGTCTCAGTCGTCTCAGTCGTCAAAGTCGTCTCAGTCATCGGGGGGCTCTTCCGTGCGAAGGGCGGTGAGAGGGACCGGCACCGGCACCGGGGTGTCCCCGCGGTACGCCCGGCCGAGCAGCTCGCGCATCTCGTCGCGTGTCACGCGCCGCGGGTTGGTGTCCGGCACCTGCGCCATGACCAGGTCGCAGGCCCGGTCGAGTTCCTGCTCGGCGAGTCCCAGCTCGCTCAGGGAGCGCGGAGGTCCGAGCCGGGCGTAGAGGGCGAGCAGCGCGCCGAAAGGGTCGGAGCCGGCGTGGAGCGCGGCTCCGAGGTGCCGCGCCGCCTCGGGTGACGCGGCCAGGTTGAGGCCGACCACGTGCGGCAGGACCACCGAGTGCAGGGCGGCGTGTTCGAGGTCGTAGGCACCGCCGAGGACGTGGCACACCTTGTGGTGCAGTCCCGAGCCGGCTCCCGCGAAGGCGACCGCCCCGAGGTAGGTGCCGAAGAGGATCTCCCGGCGGGCCGCGACGTCCTGGCCGTCGGCGACGATGCGCGGCAGCGCGGACGCCAGCGAGCGGACACCCTCGACGGCCAGGGCGGAGCTGATCGGGTTGTGCCGGGGGGCCCACCACGCGTCGACGCAGTGGGCGAGCGCGTTGAGCCCCGACGTCACCGACAGGCGGGTCGGCAGCGACAGCATGAGTGCCGCGTCGTAGACGACGACCCGGGGGAGCACCTTCGGATCGACGCCGGTGCGCTTGTGACCGTCCTCGGTGAGACCCCAGACCGGGGTCGCCTCGGAGCCGGCGTATGTCGTGGGGACCGCGAGGATGGGCAGACCGGTGGTGAGCGCGGCCGCTTTGGCGGTGCCCGTCGTGGAGCCGCCGCCGACGCTCAGCAGCAGGTCGGCCGCGTGTTCGCGGGCCGCCGCCCGCACGGCCCCCGCCACCTCGGCCGGCACATGCGGCCTGACCGCGCCGAACGTCGCCACGACGGGAACGTCCTTGCAGATGTCCTCGGCAAGGGCACGTTCCCCCTCGGCCGCGATCACCAGGACCCGGCTCGCGCCGAGTCCCGCGACCTCGGCCGCCACGTCCTCCCGTGCGGTGCCCGAGCCGAAGACGACCCGCTGGCCCCAGGACTCGTGGACGACTCGTGTCATGCCGTCACCGCTCGCCCCCGGGGCACCGCGCCCGCCGCGAACGCCCCGATCAGCGCCGGTACGGCGAAGGCGTAGAAGGCCCACTGGACGTCGGCGCCCGAGCTGAGGACGAACGCGCCCAGGGACGGGCCGGCGATCGCGCCGAAGCGGCCGATCGACAGGGCCCACGCGAGGCCGTTGCCGCGCAGGGCGTCCGGGTAGCGCGTCACGATGAACGCGTTGCCGAGGATCTGCGAGCCGATGAACCCGAACCCGCTGATGAACATGAGCACGAACATGACCGGCGTCGGCGGGCGGGTGCTCATCGCGACCAGGCTCAGGGTGCCGACCAGGAACGCGACGACCACCACACGCTTCGCGCCCAGCGCGTCCGCGACCCGGCCGCCGACGACGGCCCCGACGCCGACGCCGAGCCACATGGCCGCCGTCTGCAGCAGCGCCGAGCCGAGGGAGAAGCCCGCGGCCTGCATGATGCTGGGCAGCCAGGTGCTGATGCCGAAGACCAGAAGCAGTCCGCAGAAGGACATCGCCCAGAACAGCACGGTCGAGACCGCGAGCCCGCCGGTCAGCAGCGAGCCGATACCGAGCCAGCGGCCCGGGTCCGACGCCGGGGAGGCGTCCGACGGGGCGAGACCGAACCGCTCCTCCACCATCCTCGCCTCGGCGGTCCGGCCCGTACGGCCCAGGTGGAACGGGCTCTCCGGGAGCCGGAGCACCAGCGGTACGGCCAGGAACACCGGGATCACGCCGATCACGTACAGCCAGCGGTAGGAGACGTCGGGCAGCAGGGCGGTGCCGAGCAGCGGGGAGAGCAGGGCGCCGGCCGCGTAGCCGCTCATGATCAGGGAGACGTTGCGGCTGCGGCGGCCCGGCTCGCTGAGGTCGGCGACGTATGCGTTGATCGTCGGCAGTACGACGCCCAGGCCGAGACCGACGACCAGGCGTCCGGCCCCGAAGGACGGGACGCCACCGGCGAACGTGCAGCCCGCCATGCCGAGCGAGAACACGGTGGTGCCCAGCAGCAGGAGCCGGCGCGGGCCGGTGCGGTGGACGAGGGCCCCGGCGAGGGCCGCGCCGATCAGCATCCCGATGCCGACGAACGAGCCGACGGTCCCGGCCTCGGCCTTGTCGATGCCGAGCGAGGGGTCGCCGAGGATCGCGGGCACGCTGACGCCGTACACGGCGAGGTCGTAGCCCTCGAGGGACGCGACGACCCAGGCCGCGACCAGGATGAACGTGTTCGCGGGCACTCTGCGGACGGCTGGGCGTATGACGGACGGTGCGGTCATGGCCGGATCCCTTCTCCGACGGTGGCAGGAGCCTGTACCGGCTGGACTGCCGTGGCAAGTGTCTTCAGGAGCGCCGGGACGTCGGACAGCGAGTCCACGGTGCCGAGGATGTAGAAGTCGGGCCGCCACAGAACGGCGGCGCAGCGGGTTTCGTCGAACCAGCGCCCGTAGACGCCGCCGACATCGGTGATCCCTTCGGTGGTGAGGCGGCGGTCGGTGAGGTGGTGGACGGCCACGCCGAGCCCGGCGGCCGGCTCGACGGCCGAGGCGTCGAGCGCGGCGCCCTCGCGGCCGTCGACGAGGAGGACGAATCCGCGGCCGAGGACCTCGTCGAAGAGTCCCCGGGTGCCGTGCGATTCCACCCGGCCGTGCGGCATCAGGTGTCCCGCCTGCGGGGACGCGTCGCGCAGACCGGGGCCGAGACCCGGGAAGCGCATCTTCTCGGGGCGCCCGTTCGCCTCGCGCTGGGCGATCAGCCGGGCGTCGCGCTCGGCGGCGGCCACCGGGTCGCGCATGGTCTGGACGCGGCCGAGCTCGATGCCCTTGGCGATGATGGCCCGCACATGCGGCTCGCGTTCGCTCTGGTACGTGTCGAGGAGCGCGTCGTCGGCGCCCCGCAGTACCGCGTCGAGCTTGAAGGAGAGGTTCTGGGCGTCGCGGATGCCGGAACACATGCCCTGCCCGAGGAAGGGCGGCATCTGGTGGGCCGCGTCCCCGGCGAGCAGGATCCGGCCGTCGCGCCAGCGCTCCGCGACGAGCGAGCGGAACGTGTACGTGGCGACGCGGACGAGGTCGGCCCGCGAGCGGTCCAGGTAGGCGGCGACCCGGGCCCACACCCGGTCGGGCTCCCGCTCGACGGGGAAGGAGTCCGCCGAGTCGAGCATGAAGCTGAACCGGTGGTGCTCGGGGCCCAGCGAGATGATCGATGTCGGCTGCTCGGGGTCGCAGACCTGGCGGGCCTTCGGGACGTCCGAGGGACCGGTCAGGCGGAAGTCGCAGACCATCCACGGCTCGGAGAACCCGTAGTCCTCCTGCTCGACGCCGAGCCGGCCGCGGGTGAAGCTGTTGCCGCCGTCGCAGGCCACGACGTACCGGGCCGAGACGGCCGGGCCGCTCCCCTCGACCTGGATGTCCACGCCGTGGTGCGTGCTCTGCAGGCCGGTGGCGCGGGAGCCCATCCGGATCTCGACGTTCCCGAGACCGCGGACCAGGCCGTCGAGGGCGTCCTCGAGGTAGGGCTGGTACATCATGTACCACTCCGCCCAGCCCTGGCTCCCGACGGTGGCGAAGTCGTGCTCGATGAGGAGCTCGCCGGCGCCGTTGCGCCACTCGTAGTTCCGCTGGACGTGGAGCGTGGGCAGCAGATCGTGGGAGATGCCGAGGCGGTCGAAGGTCCGCATCGTCTCGTCGTCGAAGATCGCGGCGCGCGGAAGGTTGTAGAGGGTCGGGTAGCGCTCCAGCACCACCACGTCGTGGCCCGCCTGCCCGAGCAGCGCCGCGGTGACCATGCCCACGGGCCCGTAACCGATGACGGCGACGTCGTACACGTGCGTTCCCTTCCGCTCAGACGCCCGCGAACGCGGGTGCGGTGGTGAGGCCGAGCAGCTTCTCGGCGTTCTGGTGGCCGATCTTGAGCCGGTCGGCGTCGCTGATCGGGGCGTCCCGCAGGAACTTCGTGGCCGTCCCGATGTCCTCGAAGGGGTAGTCGGTGCCGAAGAGGATGTGGTCGGCGCCCATCGAGAGCAGCGCGGTGAGCAGCGGGGCGGAGGAGCAGACGCCGCTGGTCGTGATGTAGAGGTTGTTCCGGATGTACTCCGAGGGACGGCCCCGCTTGAGCTCGATTCCGTGGTGCGCGTGGAAGTCCCAGCGGGAGTCCATGCGCCACAGCACGAAGGGCAGGCCCTCTCCCATGTGGCCGAGCAGCAGCTTGGCGTTCGGGAAGTCGTCGAACACGCCGCCGAAGATGAGCCGTAGGACGTGGGTGGCGGTGTCGATGCCCCAGCTCCACATCGGTCCGACGAGTTCGGGGTGCCCGGACAGCACGTGCGCGGTGTCGACGCCGTTGGCCGGGTGCAGGTAGAGCGGTACGTCGAGGTGTTCGGCGCGCTCCCAGACGACGCGCAGGGCCGGGTCGTCCAGGTACCTGCCGTGGGTGTGCGCGTTGACGAGGGCGCCGCGCAGTCCGAGCTGCGTGACCGCGCGCTCCAGTTCGTCGGCCGCGGCTACGGGGTCCTGCAGGGGCAGTGCGCCGAAGCCCGAGAAGCGGTCGGGGTGCTCGGCGATGACACCGGCGAGGAAGTCGTTGACCGTGACCGCCTGGCGCACGGCGGCGGCCGGGTCCTTCTCCGCCTGGAGGCCGGGGGAGTTGAGCGAGAGCACCTGCATGTCCAGTCCGGCCGCGTCCATGTCGTCGAGGCGTTCGCCGGTGAGGTCGAGGAGGCGGCGGGAGGCTTCGGCCCAGGCGCCCGGCTGGGCGATGGACGCGGTCGACGCCCCATGGCCCACCAGGTCGGGGGTCACGAAGTGCTCTTCGAGGCCTATCAGCTTCATTGCGGAGTTCTCCTCGGGGGGTTTGCGTTTGAGGTCGATGTCCCGTTCGGGGGTGCGGCGACGCCCGGCTCGGTGTGATCGGCCGGGAGGTATGAGATGCGCGGGTGTGTGCGCCGAAGGACGAGCGGCTCCGGGCGGCTGCGGAACGGGCCGCCGATTTTTGACCGGGGCAGTCGGGGAGTGAGTGCCACCGCTGTCGCAGTTCACCAGAACGTAACGCGTTCCGCAATAGTGAATGTAGGATCGGTTCGTGATCGGAGATCGGCGCTCGTCGCGTCGATAGGCTGAGCACCGTCATTCACCTGCGGGAAGAGAGCTGCGCTGTGACCGAGACCGACCCCAGGGAGAACGGGGAGCGTCAGGGCATCCAGTCCGTCGAGACCGCGATGCGGGTCCTGCTGGCGCTGGAGAACGGCGGCGGAGCGCTGAGCCTGTCCGCGATCGCGCAGGCCAGCGGTATGCAGCCCAGCAAGGTGCACCGCTATCTCGTCAGCCTCGGCCGCATCGGGCTGACCTCGCAGGACCCCGCCTCGGGCCTCTACGACTTCGGCGCCGCGATGCGCCGCATGGGCGCCGAGTCGCTGCGCCGCACCAACGAGGTGGCGGTGGCGAGCGGCCACGCGATGCAGCTTCGCGACCGCACGGGCCACTCCGTGAACCTCGCGGTGTGGGGGGACCGCGGCCCGATCGTGGTGAGCTGGGCGTACGGCACGCGGCCGCTGCCCCTGACGGTGCGCGTCGGCGCCACGCTCCCGCTGCTCACGTCGTCCGTGGGCCAGGTCTTCCTGGCCCACCTGCCGCAGAGCCTCACCGACGAGGTGCTGGGCGGAGAGCTGCACGGCCGGGAGACGGAATGGACGGGCGAGCGCCTCGCGGCCCTACGGGCTCAGATCCGCGAGCAGGGGCATGTCGTGACGCACAGCGGCGTCATCCCGGGCATCATCTCCGTCGCCGCGCCCGTGTTCGCGGCCGGCGACCCGCTGCCGCTCGCCGTCTCCGTCGTCCTGCCCGAGAGTCTCGGCACACCCGACCACCTTGCCGAGCTGACCCGCGAGCTGCGCGACACGACGGCCGCGGCGTCCCACGAACTGGGGCACTTGTCCTAGGGCGTGTTTCGAAAGTCCCGCCTGCCTGGCGACGCCTGGCACGCACGCACCAGACGCCGCCAGTGTCAACAACGCTCGTGATCAATACACCTAGTGCCGGCGTGTGCCCGCCACCTCGTCGTAGTAGGACTCGGCCGACGGGCCGAGGAGTTCGTGGGCCTCCAGGAACATCTCGTGCGCCTCGTGGCCCACCCAGCCCGCCGGCAGGAGCTCGGTCGGCAGGTCCGGGTCGCGGAAGGGGAACTTGCGGTAGTCGTACGTCAGCCGCATGCGCTCGACCAGCGCCTCCTCGGGGCTGAGGTGTCCGGCCCGGTAGGACGGCATCCGGCTGCGGTAGGTGCGCAGCAGCTCCTGGTAGTCCTCGTTGAGGGCGGCGAGATCCCAGCTGCGTGCCGCCATCTCGCGGTCGACGGGCAGCCCGCCGGACTGGCAGCGCAGGGTGTCCAGACGGATGGCGGGCTCATCGGCGAACTTCTCCCGGACCTGCTGGAGCCGGTCGTGCGCGGAGACGTACGTGGACGGGGCCAGGGGGCCGAAGCCCAGCCAGGCGAGCTCCTTGCGGATGCGGTCGCGTACGCCGCGCTCGGTCTCGGGGACCGAGTAGATGACCATGTACCAGTGCCGGTCCCAGTCGGACGGCGCCCGGTCGAAGATGCGTGAGCGGCCCTCGTCGAGGAGCTGGAGACTGCGCTTGTTGAGCGCGTAGATCGTCTCCCTGCCCTCGCGCCGGACGTCGAACCAGTCCTCCTTGCGCAGGCGTGCGAGGGCCACCCGCACCGTGCTTTCGCCGACACCGAAACAGCCCATGAGTGTGCTGAGGGTGCGCAGTCTGGCGGCGCCGCCGCGGTAGCGCACGTAGTCGCCGAACAGGTCGAAGACGATCGATCGAGGCTTCACGAAACCGACTATGTCACACGGACGGCCGTCGTGAAGATGAGTCATCCGGCCGGGAAACCCATGCTCCCGCGAGGCTCCGGCCCAAGGACATGAAACAAATTATTGACGCCCGTGCATCTGTTGACACGGGATGCGTCCGGGGCTGAGTCTGGGCCTGTACCCGACGTAGAGGCAGGAACCATGGGTTTCCGGATCGCTTGCGTGGGAGGCGGCCCCGGCGGGCTGTTCTTCGCGGCGCTCGTCAAGCAGGCCGATCCGTCGGTCGAGGTGACGGTCTTCGAACGGAACCGCGCGGAGGACACCTTCGGCTTCGGCGTGGTCTTCTCGGACGCGACGCTGGCCGCCATCCATGCGGCGGATCCCGTCCTGCGTACGGCTCTCGCGGACCACGGCCGGCACTGGGACGACATCGAGGTGCGGCTCAAGGGGCAGCGGATCCGGTGCGGCGGCAACGGCATGGCGGCCATCACCCGCAAGACCCTGCTCCAGCTGCTGCACCGGCGGGCCGAGGAGGTCGGGGTCGAGCTCCGGTTCAGCCACGAGGTTCCCGCGGATCCGGCGCAGCTGGCCGGCTACGACCTGGTCGTGGCCGCGGACGGGGCGAACTCCCGGTTGCGTGACCGTCTCGCCGACGAACTCGTGCCCGAGGTGGAGGTCGCGACCGCCAAGTTCATCTGGTTCGGCACGGACTACCTCTTCGACGGCCTGACCTTCGTGCACGAGCACGGACCGCACGGCACCTTCGCCGTGCACGGCTACCCGATCAGCGACAGCGTCAGCACCTTCATCGTGGAGACGGACGAGGAGTCCTGGCGCCGGGCGGGGCTCGACGAGTTCGACACCGCGCAACCGCCGGGCCCGAGCGACGAGAAGACCAAGCAGTACCTGGAGAAGCTCTTCGCCGACCAGATCGACGGGCACGAACTGCTGGTCAACAACTCCCGCTGGGGCAACTTCCGCACCCGGCGCACCCGGCGCTGGCACAGCGGCAACGTCGTCCTGCTCGGCGACGCCGCGCACACCGCGCACTTCTCGGTCGGCTCCGGAACCAAGATGGCCATGGAGGACGCCGTCGCGCTCGCCGACAGCCTCATCGCCCACCGCGACGACCTGACGAGCGCCCTGGAGGCGTACGAGGCGGTGCGGCAGCCCTCGGTGGCGAAGATCCAGGGCGCCGCCCGGCCGAGCCTGTCGTGGTGGGAGCACTTCGGGCGCTACCACGACGCGTTCGAACCGACGCGGTTCGCCTTCCACTTCATCTCCCGCAGCATCGGCAAGGAACGGATCGCGCGCCGCGACCCGGAGTTCGTCGAGCGGGTCGTCCAGGGCTGGCGGGCCGCACATGACGGGCATGCCCCCCTGGACACGCCGTTCCGGGAGTTCAACGGGCGGCGGCTGACCGCGGCGGAACTCGCGGCGGTGCGCTCCGAAGGGTGCCTGTGGCTCACCGCACCGGAAGGTGAGGCGCAACTGCCCGGAATCTATGACGAGTTGGCCAACGCCTTGAGCCCCGACAGACCCCCGCGCCTGGTCGCCGTACAGGGCGGAACACCGCTCACGCGGTCGCTGCTCGCCGAACAGGCCCGGCTGGTGCACGGCGTACCGGCACTGATCGTGGAGGACGGGATGGACGACGACCGGGCCGAGACACTGCTGCTGTCCGGGCGCGCCGACCTGGTGGCGGGGGAGCGCGTATGAGCACCGACCTGACGCCGATGCTCGCGCCCGAGGGCGTGGTCGTGATCGGCGCCTCACGGCAGAGCGGCAAGCTGGGCGCCGCCATGGCCCGTTCGCTGGCCCCCTTCCCCGGCGCCCGCGCGCTGGTCAACGCGCGGCGCCCGGAGCCCGACGAGGGCGTGTACGCCTCGGTCGCGAAAGCCGCCGCGCACACCGGGGGACGACTCGACCTCGCCGTGCTCTGCGTACCGGCGTCAGGCTGCGCCCAGGCACTGGCCGAGGCGGCCGCCGCGGGCTGCCGTGCGGCGCTGGTCTGCGCGGGCGGTTTCGGCGAGGCGGGCCCGGAGGGCGAGCAGTACGCGCAGGCACTGCGCCGCGTCGCCCAGGAGACGGGGATCCGCCTGCTCGGTCCCAACACCTCCGGTTTCTTCGCCCCCCACCTCGGACTGACGGCCAGCTTCGTACCCGCGGCCGGGCAGCTGCCGGCCGGGGACATCGCGGTCGTCGCGGCCAGCGGCGGCGTCAACCACGCGCTCTCCTTCGACCTGGTCGCCGCCGGGAACGGGATCAGCGTCGGCGTCGGCATCGGGGCAGGCCTCGACGTCACCGCCGCCGACGTCCTGGAACACCTCGCGGAGGACGACCGTACGACGGCCGTCGCGCTGCATCTCGAGACGGTGCCCGACGGGCCGCGCATGGTCGAGGCCGTACGGCTGGTGGCCGCCGTCAAGCCGGTCGTGGCACTGGTCGTGGGCCGCACCGACGTCGGTGACTTCGCCCGGTCGCACACCGGGGCGCTCGCCACCTCCTGGCGTACGACCCGTGCCGCGCTGCGGCAGGCGGGGGCGGTCGTCGTCGACGACGAACGGGAGATGGTGGACGCCCTCACCGCGCTCTCGCGCATCCGGCTGCGCCCCGACCCCGACCCGGGGCTCGCCATCGTGACCGCCCAGGCCGGGCCGGGTCTGCTGCTCGCGGACCGGGCGGGCAGCGACGGCATCCAGGTGCCGGAGCTGGCCGAGGCCACGCGGCGCACGCTGAGCGAGCTCCTTCCCCCGCTCACCTACCAGCGCAACCCGGTCGACACCGGCCGGCCCGCCGAGACCTTCGCCCGTGTCCTCGACGCCACGGCCGCGGATCCGGCGGTGGACCTGCTCGCCGTCTACGCCCTGACCGAGCCCGACAGCGTCGACCTCGCCTCGGCCGCGCAGGACGCCGGCCTCGGTGCGGACTCCCCGGCCGTGGTGGTCGTCGGCGGCCTGCCCGAGGACGTCGCCGAGCAGCGGGCGCGGCTGCACAAGGCGGGGATTCCGGCACTGACCGGACCGGCATCGGCTGCCAATGCCGTACGGGCTCTCGTGACCCATGCCCGGCAGCGGGCGGTGCGGGCCGAGGCGGCTTCGCCGGAGACGACGGCCTCCGTGCCCGCCGGCCCTCTGCACGAGGACGCCGCGAAGACCTTCCTGTCGGAGCTCGGCATCCGAACCCCCGACCGCGTCGCCTGCGAAACCCGCGCCGACGCCCACTACGCCCTGCGCCTGCTGGGCGAGCCGGTCGCGGTCAAGGTGCTCGACGCCTCGATCCTCCACAAGACGGAGGTCGGCGGAGTCCACCTGGGCGTCCGCACCCCCGAAGAGCTCGACGCGGCGCTGGACGCCATCGGCCCCGGCCGCCGCTACCTGGTGGAGGCGATGGCCCCGGCCGGTGTGGACCTCGTGCTCGGCGTACGACGGGACCCCGTGTTCGGGCCGGTCGTCCTCGCCGGGCTCGGCGGTACGGCCGCCGAGGTGCTCGCCGACGTGGCGATCCGGCTGGCCCCGCTGTCCGAGGCCGAGGCCGCCGGGATGCCCGACGACCTCGCGGCCCGCGCCCTGCTCGACGGCTGGCGCGGCGGACCGGTGCTCGACCGGGCCGAGTTCGGGCGGGTCGTCTCGGCGCTCGCCGCCGCCCTGGCCGCGAGTCCGGACACCGCCGAGATCGAGATCAACCCCCTGCGGCTCACCGCCGACGGGCTGATCGCCCTGGACGCCGTGATCGTGCGCACCGCCGACCGCACCTGAGGAGAACGACCATGCCAAGGCCGAGCAGCAACGGCGCTGTCCCCTGGCCCGCGGAGTACGCCGAGCGCTACACCGCGAAGGGGTACTGGGAAGGACACGCCATCGGGGACCGGCTCCACGCCGCCGCCGACGCCACTCCCGACGCGGTCGCGCTCGTCGACGGCGACCGACGGCTGACGTACCGTCAACTCGCCGCGCACGCTGACGCCGTGGCCCTGCGCCTGGCCGCCCTCGGGCTCCGCCCGGACGACCGGCTCGTGGTGCAACTCCCCAACACCGCCGAGTTCGTGATCCTGACCTACGCCTGTCTGCGCCTCGGTGTCATCCCGGTGATGGCACTGCCCGGGCACCGCAGACACGAGATCGGCCACCTGGTCGGGCACAGCGAGGCCGTGGCCATCGCGGTGCCGGACTTCCTCAAGGACCACGACCACCAGGCGATGGCCCTCGAGGTCGCCGGCGACTCCCCGACCCTTCGGCACATCCTGGTACTCGGCGACAAGGTCGGCGACGACGCCGTGGACCTGCGGGAGTTGTGTGCCGCGCCCGGCACGCCGACGGACCGCGCCGCCGTGGACGCGTACCGGCCCGACAGCCGCTCCATCGCCGTCTTCCTGCTCTCCGGCGGCACCACCGGCCTGCCCAAGCTCATCGCCCGCACGCACGACGACTATGTCTACAACGCCCGCCGCAGCGCCGAGGTGTGTGAACTCGGCGCCGACACGGTCTACTTCGCCGCGCTGCCCCTCGGCCACAACTTCCCGCTCGCCTGCCCGGGCCTGCTGGGCGCGCTGCTGAACGGCGGCCGGGTGGTGTTGGGCTCCCCCAACCCGGAGAAGGCGTTCCCGCTGATCGAGCAGGAGGGCGTCACCGCTTCGGCGCTGGTCCCGGCCATCGCCCAGCGCTGGCTCGACCACCACCGCGAACACCCCGGAACAGACCTGAGCTCGCTGCGTCTCCTCCAGGTCGGCGGCTCCCGGCTCGCCGACCACGTCGCCCGCCGGGTGCGCCCCGAACTGGGCTGCACGCTCCAGCAGGTGTTCGGCATGGCCGAAGGCCTGCTCAACTACACGCGTCCGGACGACCCGGAGGACGTCATCTGCACGACGCAGGGACGCCCCATGTGCGAGGACGACGAACTCCGTGTCGTCGACGAGCTGGGCAGTCCCGTCCCGGAGGGGACCCCGGGGGTGCTGCTCACCCGCGGCCCGTACACCCCCCGCGGCTACTACCGCGCCGAGGAGCAGAACGCCCGCGCCTTCACCGAGGACGGCTGGTACCGCACCGGCGACATCGTGCGGCTGCTGCCCGACGGCAACCTGGTCGTCGAAGGCCGCGACAAGGACATGATCATCCGGGGCGGGGAGAACATCTCCGCCGAGGAGGTCGAGAACTTCGCCTACCAGACCCCCGGCGTCGCGCGCGCCGCCGCCGTGGCGATGCCCGACGCCCGACTCGGCGAGCGGGTCTGCCTCTACGTCGTACCGGAACCGGGCCGCACCGTGACCCTCGACGACGTCCACCACGTCATGGAACGCGCGGGCACGGCGCGTTTCAAGTTTCCCGACCGGCTGGTGACGGTCCCCGAACTCGCCGCCACCAAGGTCGGAAAGATCGACAAGAAAGCGCTGCGCGCCGACATCACGCGCCGGCTCGACGCCGAAGGAACCTCCGATGACCAGTGACACCGACGGGATGGTGCCCGTCATAGCCCCGGAGGAGACGGACCCCGAACTCCGGAAGCTGTACGACGGATTCGCGGCTGCCGGGCTCATCCCGCTGTGGACCGAGATCGGCAACCTCATGCCGATGACCCCGCAGCCCGAGGCCGTCCCGCACGTCTGGCAGTGGGACACCCTGCTGCCGCTCGCCCGCCGGTCCGGGGACCTGGTGCCGGTCGGGCGCGGCGGCGAGCGCCGTGCCATCGCCCTCGCCAACCCCGGCCTGCCCGGACGGCCGTACGCAACTCCCAATCTCTGGGCGGCGATTCAGTATCTGGGCCCGCGCGAGGTCGCCCCGGCCCACCGCCACTCGCAGGGCGCGTTCCGGTTCATCCTGGAGGGCGAGGGAGTGTGGACGGTCGTCAACGGCGACGCCGTCGAGATGCGGCCCGGCGACCTGCTGCTCACCCCGTCGATGCACTGGCACGGCCACCACCACGTCGGCGACGCGCCGATGGTCTGGCTGGACGGTCTCGACATCCCGCTCGTGCACCGCCTCGACGCCGGGTTCTTCGAGTTCGGCGAGGACGGGGTGTCGGACCGGTCCACCCCGACCCGGTCGCGCAACGAGCGGCTGTGGGGCCACCCGGGACTGCGGCCGATCGGGGTGCCGGACAGCGTCAACTCCCCTCTGATGGCCTACCGTTGGGCCGACACCGACGACGCGCTCACCGCCCAGCTGGAACTGGCGGACGAAGGACACCCCGGCGTCATCGAGCCCGGCCACGCCGGCATCCGCTTCACCAACCCCGCCACCGGCCGCGACGCCCTGGCCAGCCTGCGCACCGAGATGCACCGGCTGCGCCCGGGCACCGCCACCGCCACCCGCCGCACGGTGGGCTCCTCGGTCTGGCAGGTGTTCCGCGGCAGCGGCACCGCCACCCTCGACGACCGTGTGATCGAGGTGACCGCGGGCGACCTGATCGCCGTCCCCTCCTGGTGCGCGCTGACCATCACCGCCCATACCCGGCTCGACCTGTTCACCTTCAGTGACGCGCCCCTGTACGAGGCGCTCAACCTCGCCCGCACCGAAACGATCCAGAGGCCGGAAAAGGCCGAGAACAACGGGAGCACCACCTCATGAAGCTCGCCACCATCCGCACCGCCGACGGCACGGCGGCCGTACGTCTCGACGGCGGGAGGGCCGTGGAGACCGGAGCCCCCGATGTCGCCGCCCTGCTGCGCCGTCCCGACTGGCGTACCTACGCGGCCGCCGCCGACGGCCCGGCACACGAGGTGGCCGCACTCGACCTCGCCCCGGTCGTCACGACCCCGGCCAAGATCTTCTGCGTGGGCCACAACTACCGCACCCACATCGCGGAGATGGGCCGGGAGATGCCGTCGTACCCCGCACTCTTCGGCAAGTTCGCCAACGTCCTGCTCGGCGCACACGACGACATCGTCCACCCCGGCGAGACGCAGGAGCTGGACTGGGAGGCCGAACTCGGTTTCGTCGTCGGCTCCCGGCTGCGCCGCCGCGCGACCACGGAGGAGGCGGCCGCCGCGATAGCCGGCTACACCGTCGTCAACGACATCTCCATGCGGGACTGGCAGTGGCGCACCCCGCAGTGGCTGCAGGGCAAGGCGTGGGAGGCCAGCACCCCGGCCGGGCCCTGGCTGGTGACCGGCGACGAGATCGACGACGCGGCCGACCTGGAGCTCCGCCTGGAGGTGGACGGCGAGGTCATGCAGCGCTCGCGCACGTCCGACCTGCTCTTCACCCCGGCCGACGTCGCCGCCTATCTCAGCACGTTCACGACGCTGGAGCCGGGCGACCTCGTTCTCACCGGTACTCCGGGCGGGGTCGGCGCGGCCCGCGATCCCAAGGTGTTCCTGAAGCCGGGCCAGGTCGTACGGACCGTGGTGGAGGGCATCGGGGAGTGCGTGAACACGGTCGTCGAGGACAAGCCGTGAAGGTCCTCGGCTGGGTCGAGGACGGGCAACGCCGGCTGCAACAGGCGACCGACGCGCTGCCCCCGACCGCGGTGGCCGAACCGTCCGCCCTCCCCGGCTGGACCCGCGGCCACCTCCTCACCCACCTCGCCCGTAACGCCGACGCCCTGGTCAACCTGCTGACCTGGGCCCGGACGGGCACCCCGACCCCGATGTACACCTCGCCGGACCAGCGCGCGACGGACATCGAGGCGGGCGCCGGACGTCCGCTCGCCGAACAGCGGGCGGACGTACGGGAATCCGCCGCCCGGTTCGCCGAGGCGGCTGCGGCGCTGACGGACGACGCCTGGTCGGCCACGGTCACCAGCGGACAGGGCCGCGAGATCCCGGCGTCCGAAGTGCCGTGGCTACGGGCCCGCGAGGTGTGGATCCACCTGGTCGACCTGCGGGTGGGCGTCGGCATGGACGTGCTGCCGCCGGACCTGGCCTGGGCCGTCGTACGGGACGTCGCCGGATGGATGTCGGCCCGCCTGGCGCCGGACACCGGGGCCGAGCTGACGGCGGACGGCCACGGCACCGTCGTACTGGGAACGCCCCCTCCGAGCGGTGCCACGGTCTCCGGGCCGCCGCACGCCCTCGCCGCCTGGCTCACCGGCCGGGGCGGCACCGAAGAACTGCACGGCGAGCTGCCGAAGCTCCCGCGCTGGATGTGACCGAGTGGTTGTCAGTGACTGTCAACGATCAAAGGAGATCGGCATGAGCGAGACCTTCGTCCTGGTGACGGGCGCCTGCCACGGAGGCTGGGCCTGGCGCCCCGTCGCGAACGAGCTGCGGGCCGCCGGGCACCAGGTGTACACCCCCACGCTGGCCGGACTGGGCGAGGGTGACGACCCGCGCGACGTGACCCTGACCGACTGTGTGAACAGCCTCGTGGAGTACGTCGAACGCGCCGGTCTGACGGACATCACGCTGGTCGGCCACAGCTGGGGCGGCTACGTGCTGGTGGGCGCGGCACCCCGGCTGGCCTCCCGGCTGCGCCGGCTGGTTTTCTGGAGCGCGTTCGTGCCGAGCGACGGCGAGTCGCTGATCGACGCGTGCCCGCCGCACTACGGCGAGATGTTCCGCGCCGTGGCGGCCGCTTCCGGCAACAACGGAGTGACATTCCCGTTCGAGGTGTTCCAGCAGGCGTTCATGCAGGACGCCGACGAAGAGACACAGCGGATCGTCCACTCCCTTCTCGTGCCGCAGCCGCTCGGTACGTTCACGGAGAAGCCGGACACGAGCGGGTTCTACGCGCTGGACATCCCGACCGCGTACGTCCTGTCCGAGGAGGACCTCTCCCTCCCCGGCGAGTGGCACTGGGCCGAGCGCTTCCCCCAGCGTCTGAAGAACCCGCTGATGATCGAGACCCCCGGCAGCCATGAGGCTCTCTTCACCCGCCCCGCCGAACTGGCCGACGCGTTCATCCGGGCCTGCGCGGCATAACGGGGCCACGGCGTCACCCGCGGAGAAGGGCACCCGATCCACGCCAGGCGTGGATCGGGTGCCCTTCTCGTGCCGCGAAACATCCAGAGCCGTCGGGAGATCATTCGTTATCTTTTCGTGACCGTCCGAGCTCATGGTCATCATCTGGAATGACCACCTTGACTTGTCATGCAATCGGTACGAGAGCGGGAATCCGCACCGCCCAACGACGACGCCGCGGCATCCCACCGCGATGACCGTCCGCAGCGGTCCTCCCAGGGCGGCGGCCGGCACCGGTCCGCCCACCGCAGGGGCCGTCCGCGCCGCCGGGGCCGGACCTACCTGGTCGGCGCACTGGTGGTCGCCGGCGTCCTCGGCTCCACGGTGTACTTCCTGCACGGCGGACGAAGCGAAGCGTCAAACGCTGCACCGCACACGCGGCGCACGGCTGAGAGCACGCCTTCCTCCACCCCGACGCCCTCCTCCACTCCCACGCCCTCCTCCACCCCCACGCGCAAGTCCACCCCGTCGTCCACCCCGTCGTCGACCCCGGCGCCCAGCTCTACGACGATCGACGTCCCCGCGACGGGCTCCGGCACGTTCGTCACCGCGCAGGCCAGTGGCGCGAAGGTCGGTCAGGGCGGGAATCTGCTCCGTTACGAGGTGCAGGTCGAGACCGGACTCGACGTCTCGCCGGACCAGGCGGCGAACGAGATCGCCGACATCCTCGGCGCTCCCCGGGGCTGGACCCGGAACGGGGTGTCCTCGTTCCAGTTGGTGAGCGCGGGGGAGCCGCACGACCTCGTGGTGAAGATCGCGACCCCGGGAACGGCGGACGCCCTGTGCTGGGCGGGCATCCAGCAGGACACGCAAGGCGAGTACAACTGCGAGGTTCCAGGCGGCGTGGTGGTGAACCTCAAGCGCTGGGTCCAGGGCTCGCCCACGTTCGACGGCCCGATCCACGACTACCGAGCGCTGATCGTCAACCACGAGATGGGTCACTTCCTCGACTACACGCACCAGACCTGCGGGGGCCCCGGGCAGCTGGCCCCCGTGATGATGCAGCAGATCAAGGGCCTGCACGGATGCGTCGCCAACGCCTGGCCCTACGACAAGAACGGTCGGCTGGTCACCGGGCCGCCCGCGTAGCGGGGCGGGCTCGTCCCGAAACACCTCAACCCTTTGAAACGGATGGAATCAATGTCTGCATCCCGCACTGTCCTGAAACTGGCCGTGGCGGTCAGCCTGTTGCCGCTGCTGGCGGCCTGCGGCGGAGGCGAGTCGAAATCCTCCTCGGCGAGCGACGGCACGAGCGCCTCCGCCGGGTCCAAGTCGTCGGGGCAGCTCGACGTTCCCGCGGACGCCAGCGCGGAGCTCAAGAAGGAGTACCTCGTGGAGAACGCGATCGCGGTCTGCATGAAGAAGCAGGGCTTCGTCTACACCCCCGAAGCCCCCGAGGACTTCAGGGACAGCTATGCCACCGACGGGGCCGACTACGACCTCACGAAGAAGTTCCGGCAGAAGTACGGTTTCGGCTACGTCGCGCCCGCGGTCTACCCCAATGATCCCCAGGTGTCGCGCAAGGAGGCGAGCGAGCCCTCGGCCAACTCGAAGTACGTCGAGACGCTGACGCCCACGCAGAAGACCGCCTACGAGAAGGCGCTGGGAGGCCCCCCGGAAGGGAAGAGCGGGCAGAACGACTGGACCGGTTGCATGGCAACGGCGAACAAGGAGGTCTACGGCTCCACGTCGCCCAAGGAGCTGACCGACACCTCGGCACAGAACGAGAAGAACGCCCAGGCGCTCAACGGTGATCAGGAACTGGTGGGCCTGGCGCAGTCGTACGCCTCGTGCCTGCAGAAGGAAGGCATCAACGTCACGACCACGCAGCCGACCAGCATCGGGGACATGGTGAAGCTGCAGTCGGCCAGCGCCGTCGCCACGTCGGTGGAGCCCAACGCGGACGGGTCGAAGCCCGAGGAGGCTCCCACCGCGCAGACCATGAGCAAGAGCGAGGCGCTGCCGCTGCTCGCCAAGGAGATCGACCTGGCGATGAAGGACCTGGCGTGCGGCAAGGACTTCCGGGCCGCCTACTTCCCGAAGTTCTTCAAGAACCCGGGGTCCACCGGTGCCGGATGAGCAACCGTTCCCGGAACCGGGCAACGCCCACTCCCGCGATCGAAGGAAGAGAATGTCTGGATCCCGCAGTCGTCCCAAGCAGTTGGGGATCATCGTCACCGCTGTGGTGCTGGTGGGCGCAGGCGGGTGGTTCGCCGGATCGCGGATGCAGTCGCCGGCCGACGCGGCTGCCGCACATGAGCCACCGAAGGCCGGACCGGTCACCGTCGCGGTCGAGCGGCGGACGCTGACCGCGAGTGTGGTGGCCCAGGGCACGGTGGAGTTCGCCTCACCGCAGAGTGTGGCCCTGGGCGGTCCTGTCGGCCCCCCGGATTCCGGCTCCGGGGGTTCCGGGTCCGCCGAGGCCGTCGGCCAGCGCGTCACCAAGGCGCCGGTCGCCGGGGCGGAGGTGAAGGAGGGCGACGTGCTGATGCAGCTGAGCGGCCGGCCGGTGATTGTGCTGCGTGGATCCGTCCCGATGTACCGCACGCTGGCCCCCGGCACGTCCGGAGACGACGTCAAGCAGCTGCAGCGGGCCCTGTCCCGGCTCGGCTTCAGCTCCGGTACGGTCACCGGGCAGTACGGCCAGCAGCTCGCCTCGGCGGTGAGCCGCTGGTACAAGAGCAAGGGTTTCCAGGCCCAGGAGCCCAGCATCGCGGACAAGCAGCAGCTGGCAACGCTCGAAGCGGCTGTGACCACCGCACAGCAGGGCCTCCTCGCCGCGCAGCCCACCAGTGCCGGCGCATCCGCGTCGCCCAGCAGCGGCACCGGCTCCGGCGGCCAAGCAGCGGCGCTCCAACTCAAGTCGGCGCAGCAGCAGTTGGACGCTGCCAACACCGCGCTCTCCGCTTTCAAGGACAGCTACGGAACCAAGGTTCCCGCAGGTGAGGTGGTCTTCCTGCCGGATCTGCCGGCCCGGATGGACAAGGTGTCGGTGAAGGTCGGTGACACCCCTTCCGGACCGATCGGCACGGTGACCAGCTCCGAAGTCGTGGTGCAGGCCGTGGTGCAGGCCAACGACGCCAAACTGCTCCACAAGGGCATGACAGCGCAGGTGGAGACCACCGACGGCAAGAAGGTGGAGGGGGAACTGGTGGCACTCGGCGACGACGTGCCGTCGACCGACGCGAAGGACGGGCAGGCCTCGTCGGGGACGTCGGGTGGCGGGAGCACCGACGCGTCGGCTCCCGTACCGGTCCAGATCTCCCTGCCGGTGGGGAAGCTGACCAAGAACGCCAGCGGATCCGCGAAGGTGACCATCAAGGTGGGCGCCTCGAAGGGTGAGGTGCTGACGGTGCCCATCGCCGCGCTCCACACCACGGCCGACGGACAGGCCAAGGTGCAGGTCCGGCGCAGCGGCAAGGTGGTGGACGTCTCCGTCAAGGCGGGCCTGTCCGCGGAGGGAAAGGTGGAGGTCACACCGTCCGGTGCCGCCCTGAAGGCGGGCGACCAAGTGGTGATCGGGCAGTGACCGGCCTCCCCGCGTCCGCCACGCCCGACGCGGACACGGTCATCCAACTGGTCTCCGTCGACCGGACCTTCGACTCCGAACCGCCGGTACACGCCCTGCGGGACGTGAACCTGACCGTCCGGCGCGGGGAGCACCTGTCGATCGTCGGCCCGTCCGGTTCCGGCAAGTCGACGCTGCTCAACACCCTGGGGCTGCTGGACCGCCCCACCTCGGGCGCCTACTGGCTCGACGGGGTGGAGACCAACACGCTCGGCGACCTGGAACGCACCTCGCTGCGCGGCGGCCGGATCGGATTCGTCTTCCAGTCCTTCCATCTGCTGCCCTACCGGACGGTGGACGAGAACGTCATGCTGGCCGAGGCCTACCGTCGGCCGCGCCCCGGGCGCGGCCGGGCCGGCCGCCGCACCCGGGCCGAGGAGGCGCTGGAACGGGTGGGCCTGGCGCACCGGTCCGGCTTCCGGCCGGACCGGCTCTCCGGAGGTGAACGGCAGCGGGTGGCGATCGCCCGGGCGCTGATGAGCGAGCCTGCTCTGCTGCTCTGCGACGAGCCCACCGGCAACCTCGACAGCGAGAACACCGAGTCGGTCCTCGACCTCTTCGACCAACTGTCCGAGCAGGGCATGACCCTGGTCGTGATCACCCACGAGGAGGCGGTCAGCAAGCGGGCCGACAGACGGGTGAGGATCAGCGACGGCCGGCTCACCGAGGAGACCCGATGAGGACCCGAGCACGTGTCCTGGAGAAGGCGGACCCGGTGGATCCGGCAGAACCGGCGGATCCACCGGTCGCAGACCCGCACGGCGGCGGACGGCGCACCGCTCGCCGGGGACGTGGACGGCGCCGCGGCAAGTCCGGGGGCACCGAGCGTCCCTGGATGGACTTCAGGGACCTGTGGATCGAGGCGCTGGCGGGAGTACTCGCCCGTCCGATGCGCTCCGCCCTGACCACGCTGGGAACGGTTCTGGGCATCACCACCCTGGTCATCACCATCGGGGTCTCGGCCACGGCGGGCAACCAGATCGTCGGCCGGTTCGACGCCCTCAGCGCCACCTCTGTCACGGTGGAAGTGCCCCAGGCGGTCGACTCCGAGCCGCTCGTCGGCTGGTCGGGTGTCGACGCGGTCCGGCGGCTGGCCGGCGTCGAGTCGGTGGCGGCCCTCGGCGACTCCACCGAAACCGCGAGCATCCAGGTCCGTGCGAACGACGTGGTGGCCCCCGGGGACGTCACCGGCCAGACCATGGCGGTGATCGCCGCGTCCCCCACACTGCCCGCCGCGGTGCGCGGCACGATGACCGTCGGGCGTTTCTTCGACGACGGCAACATCGCCCGGCGCGACCGGGTCGCGGTGCTCGGCGACCAGGCCGCACGGCTTCTCGGTATCGACTCGGTACAGGACTCCCCCGCGGTCTTCCTGAAGGGCCAGTCCTACACCGTGATCGGGATCCTCGGCGGACCCGAGCGGGAACAGCAGCTCGCCACCGCGGTGATCCTGCCGCCCACGACGGCCGAGGACCGACTGGGCCTGGGAGCGGTGACCCGGGTGGTGATCAACACCGCGCTCGGCGCGGCGAAGCAGGTCGCCCACCAGGCGCCGATCGCGCTGGCCCCCGGATCCGAGACCGCCCTCGTCGTCACGGCACCGTCCGACCCGACCAAGGCACGCAAGGGAGTGCAGGGCGACGTCAACGGCCTGTTCCTGGTGCTCGGACTGGTCTCGCTGGTGGTCGGGGCGATCGGTATCGCCAACGTGACGCTGGTGACGGTCATGGAACGGATCGGTGAGATCGGGCTGCGCCGCGCCCTCGGCGCCTCGCGACGGCAGATCGCCGGCCAGTTCCTGGTGGAATCGACGACCATCGGACTCCTCGGCGGCGTCATCGGCGCCGTCCTGGGCATGGTCGTCGTGGTGGCCGTCTCCGCCGTCAGGGACTGGACTCCGGTCCTGGACGTCCGCCTCGCCTTCGGAGCCCCGGTCGCCGGAGCCCTCGTCGGACTCCTGGCGGGTCTCTACCCGTCACTGCGGGCCTCCCGCATGGAACCCGTCGACGCCCTGCGCGCATAGTGCGAGAACCCCTCAGGGCAGGAGTGAGTCCGGACACCGGTCCGCTCCCTCGGCCGGCACCGGTGGCCGGCCTGCGGGGGCGACCAGGCGGAGGGGGCCTGGTCGCCCTCGAGCATCCTCATCGCCGGTCACGAAGCGGGCTCCGGCGCCCGCTCGCCGAGATACGCCCGCTCCAGCAGCCCAGGGTCCGCCGCGAGCCTCGCGGCGGACCCGCTCAGTACGGTGTCACCGTGCACGAGGACCACCGCCCGGTCCGCCAACTCCAGTACCAGCCGGACATGTTGCTCGACGAGTACGACCGCAGTGCCGGTGCCTTCGGCGATCTGCCGGACGATCGGCAGCAGCTCCTCGACGATGACCGGCGCCAGCCCCATGCTGAGTTCGTCGATGAGCAGCACCCGCGGATCCTGGATCATGGCACGGCCCAGGGCGAGCATCTGCTGTTCTCCGCCGGAGAGCATGCCGGCCGCGACCCTCAGCCGCTTTCCCAGCGCCGGGAAGTAGTCGAGCACCCGGTCCACGGTGCTGCCGTGGCGCCGTCGGGCGAGCGTCAGGTTGTCCCGTACGGTCAGCTGGGTGAACAGCGACCGGTCGTCGGGTACGAGGACCATTCCCGTCCGGGCGGCCTCTCGCGCCCGCCCACCGTGGATCTGCCGGCCGTCAAGCGTGACCGACCCGCCCAGGCGTGGCAGCAGGCCCGCCAGGGTCATCAACAAGGTGGTCTTCCCGGCGCCGTTGGGCCCCAGCAAAGCGGTGATCTCGCCGGGGAGCAGCCTCAGGTCGAACGCGCGCACCACGGGCCGTCCCTTGGCGTAGCCCGCGTCCACGCCCTCACATGTCAGTAGTTCCCGCCCGGTCACTGGACGACCTCCCCGGGTACTTCGCGCGCATCGACCTGGGCCGCACCCAGGTAGGCGGTGGCGACCCGCGGATCGGCCTTGATCTCGGCGGGGGTTCCCTCAGCGAGCACCTTCCCGATGTCCAGCACGACGATCCGGTCGCACACCTCGAGCACCAGCCCCATGTCGTGGTCGATCAGCAGTATCGTCACACCGTCGGCCCGCACGGCCCGCAGGCGGTCGCCCAGCCACCGGCTCTCGGAGCTGTCCAGGCCGGCCGCGGGCTCGTCGAGGAGAAGCATCCGGGGACGCCCGGCGAGGGCGCGCGCGATCGACACCAACTGCCGCCTTCCCTGGGACAGTTCACGCGCGGACTGGGCCCGGAACCGGCTCAGGTGCAACGTCTCGAACAACCGGTTCCGTAGATCCAGCCCCTGCATGCTGCCGACATGGTCGCCGCCGTGCCGGGCCGCGGCCTCCCCGACCAGCACGTTCTCCTCCACGCTGAGGTCCTCGTAGAGCTCGATGCCCTGGAAGGTGCGCCCGAGGCCCGCCCGGCTCCGCCGGTGCGGCTTCAGCGACGAGATCGGCCGCCCGTCGAACTCGACCGTTCCCGCACAGCGGTTGTATCCGCTGATCGCGTCGAGCAGAGTGGTCTTCCCGGCACCGTTCGGGCCGATCACGCCGACGATCTCACCCGAGCGCACGTCGAAGGACACCGAGTCGACGGCCACCACACCGCCGTAACGCACCGAGACATCGCGCACCGACAGCACCACGTCGCCCGGATCGGGAACCGGCGGGCGGCCGGGCGGTGCCGCCCCGGCAAGGGCCTCGGCGTCCTGGTCGTCGACGGCGTCGGTGGCGGGCCGGCTCCTCCGCCGCAGCCGGTCCATCAGTTCGTGCGCCGGACCGACGATGCCTTCAGGGTTCGTGATCACGGTGAGCACCAGGCCGACGCCCATGACCACGCCGTACCACTCGCCCATGGACAGGGCCCGGTCCAGCAGGACGGGCAGCAGACCCCCGGCCCCCATCACCCCGGCCACGATGCCGCCGGACAGGGCGGTGATGCCCGCCAGGTACGCGGTGGCGAACAAGCCCAGGCCGCCGATCGCGGTGAACATCTCGGCGTCGGCGACGGACTGCTGGTAGCCCAACAGCGCACCCCCGAGCCCGGCGATGAACGCTCCGATCGCGAAGGCGACGATCTTCGTACGGGCGACGTCGATACCCGCCGCGGCGGCCGACCGTTCGTTGGCGCGCACGGCCAGCATCGCCGCACCGAGCCGGCTGCGGCGCAGCCACGCAACGCCCAGGCCGACCAGCAACAGCACCACCAGACACAGCAGTGCGAACGGGATGCGTGGATAGTCCTCGCCCGCACCGATGCCGAGGTCGATCCCGAACAGGTGCGGTGGAGGGATCTTCGAGCCGTCCAGGCCGCCGTTGAGTTCGGTGTTGCGGAACCAGAAGGCCTCGAGAGCCACCGCCAGGGCGACCGTGACCACCGCGGCCGGCAGACCGCGGATCCGCAGGGCGGGGAGCCCGATCACGACGCCGATCACCATGGCCGCAGAGGCCGCCAGCAGCGGGGCGAACGGGAAGGGGACCCCCCACTCCGCACTCAGTCTGCTGAGGCTGAACGCACCGACCCCGGCCAAGGTCAGCTGGGCCAGCGAGACCTGGCCGGCGAACCCGGTGACGACCACCAGCGACAGCGAGATCACCGCCAGGGTCAGTGACGTGATCACCGCGGCGCGGATGCTTCCCTGGGTGGCGAGGAGAACGACGACGCCCAGGCCCGTGCTCACGACCGCCGGTACCAGGACGCGGTCGGGCCGCGGTGCACGGCCCAAGGCCTGCTGGATCAGCGCGCCGCGGGTGGGCAGCGGCCTCCCGCGGACCACGAGATAGGCCAGGATCACTGCCAGCGGCACCAGTTGCGCCAGGCCGGTCTGGGGCAGCCATGACCACTTTCCCTGGAGGAACTGCAGTTCCGACTGCAGCATCCCGATGACCAGGCCGGCTCCCACCGCGGGGACCAGCGCGGTGAAGTTGCCGACCAGCGCCGCGGCCAGGGCCGGCACGATGAACAGGGTGTACGAAATGGGGACCAGGGGCACGATCGGTGCGATCAGGATGCCGGACAGACCGGCGATGGCCGAACTCAGCGCCCAGTTCGCCACCGCGATCCGCTCCGGTGACAACCCGCTGACCAGTGCACCCTTCTCCGACTCCGCCACCGCCCTGGCCGCCAGGCCGAACCGGGTCAGCCGGAACACCAGCGCCAGCGCGACGGTCAGGACGACGATGACCGCCGCGAACCACAGCCGGTCGCCGGGGATACGCGAACCGCCCCAATCGACCGGGTCGTTCGGCAGGATGGCCTTGACCGACATCGCCGCGGTGCCCACCCGTGCGGCGAGCACGGCCTGGATCACGAGCATCACCCCGATCGAGGCGACGGCTTTCGCCACCGGCGGTGCCGACCGCAACTGCCGGAAGACCAGCCCGTACAGCACCATCCCCGACACCGCGGCGAGCACCAGCGAGATCACCAGCGCCGGGACCAGCCCGAGCGGTCCGCCGAGCCCGACGGTCGTCGGCAGTCCCGGTATCGGCACCAGCAACTCACCCTGGCGCAGGAACGCGTAGGTGTAGGCGCTGTACAGCGCGGTCGCCCCGGTCGCGAAGTTGACCACTCCGGAACTGCGGTAGGTCAGCGCCAGCGCCAGCGCGAGCGCGCCGAACACCGCCCCACTCCCCAGTCCCAGCAACAGGAACACGACATACTGGCTCATCGGCGAGACCGTTCCTTCCGGTTGTTCCGGCTACCGCGCGAACAACGGACTGGGATCGATGACCCGCACCTCGTCCAGCTTGCCGCCGGACATCGTGCCGGTGACCACCTTCGCCGAGCAGGCCGCCTTCATGCCCGGCACCGCCGAGGAGTCACAGGTGAACGTGGAGCCGTGGCCCGCGGGCAGCGGCACGTCCTTGGCCGAGCGCAGGGCCGCGGCGATCGTCTTCGGTGTGACCTCCCCGGTCAGACCGTGCAGCGCCCGGACGAGACCGAGCACACCCTGGTACCCGACCGCCGCGTACCCCTGGGTCGGTGTGTCGGGGCTGTACCGCTTCATCACCTGCCGGTAGAGCTGGGCCTCGATGTCGTCACTGGCCGTGTCGAAGCCGCTGAACACCTGCGCGCCGTCCATGCCCGCGCCCACGGCTTCGATGACCTCAGGGGCCACACACGACTGGACGACCTCCCGCGGGGTGTCGCCGCCGAGTGTGCCCATCGCCTGGAGCACGGAGGTGCACACGGTCGACTCGCCGATGACGGCGACGGCATCGGGCTTCTTCTGCAGCGCGGCACTCACCTGAGGCGACGCGTCCGGCGTGCCCGCCGCTATCGTCACGATCTGCAGGTCGATGCCGGCCTTGGCGAAGAACGGCTTGCCGATGGCCTGCATACCGCTGACCGCGGCCGGCACGTCGATCACGAACGCGGCGACCTTCTTGTACCCCTTCTCCTTCGAGTACGAGGCCATCGCCGTCATGTTCGCCGGGAACCCGCCCGTCCAGGAGAAGGAGTCGGCACTGGTGGCCTCCGCGTTGCTGGCGCCCACAGCGGTCGTCCAGGGGATGCCCGCCTGGGTCACGATCGGCACCATGGAGTCACCCAGACCGCTGCTCGTCAGCACGACGGCGTCGACCTTCTGCTCGACCATCTGGTTCGCGCAGTCCCGTGCGGTCGCCGGCTCCTCCTTGGTCTTGCAGATCACGAAGGTGATCGGTCTGCCCGCGATCCCGCCGAGGTTGTCGTTGGCGTACTTCCGGGCCGCCTCGGCCGCCTCCCTGTTCTCGGGCTGACTGGTGGCGGCGCCGCCCTCGTTGGTGATCAGGCCGATCCTGACCGGCTCGCCGGTGGCTTTCGTGCCCGGGAACGCGCTCGTCAGCGCGGTCGGTATCGCGGTGCTGTTCGCGGTGGTGGCGCCACCACCGTCGTCCGAGCATCCCGCGAGCAGGACCGCGGTTGACATCAGAGCGACCGATGCCCGTGACCGGGGTGAGGAGAAGACTCGTCTGACCGACTCAATCATGTTTGCTTCCAAAGTGTCGGCGAGTGCCCGGCACTCGCTGCGATCAGCGATCAGTGATCGGCGGCGCAGCGGCTCGGAGCCACGGCTGCGCTGCCGCCTGAGAAGGTGAAGAGAGAGCCGCAGACCGATGTCCAACGGCATGTGAGCCAGGCGCTGCGGCATGCTGCGGCAACCCTGCCCCGACGTGGCAAGGCCCTCATGACCGGCGATCGGGGTGGTCCGCTCCTCCGGAGCGGGTCAGCCGATCCTTCCGAGCGGTAACGGGTTCGCCGGGCGGCTCAGTGCGAAGCGGCCCGAGCGGAGTTCGGTGTTTCGATGGAAGGGACGAGCGACGACCGGGAACTGTGTGACAGCGATCGCCGGACCTCTGCCCGCCATGCTCGGACTTGAGACGACGTCACCACCGGGCAGTGCGCTCATCTCCGCTCCTTCGCGAGAAGATGCTGCGGCTCTGCAGGCCGATGTCGTGCGGTCACTCCGTGTAGTATCCGGCCTGCGAGCAGAAGAGTATACGTAATTGCCGTCTATCGGAATACGTTGCACAGCCTCTGGCATCCGGCGCGGGCGAGGCCTGGCTGTTGCTGCGTGACAGCCTTCCGGCGTGGGCCGCCGTCGGCATGGCGGGTCTGCTCCACCGCCGCAAGGGGATACGCCTCGAAGCCGCACGTCGTCGGGCCCGGCGGCGCCGTCCGGGAGCGCGCCTCGACCGCTGCCGACGGTGGCGGCCCTGATGGGCGGACGACACCCAAGCCTGGAATGAGGATGCGGAATAGATTCGATCAGTCAGGAGAGCCGCAGGCGCAACCACTGCGGATGGTCACCGTTGATCGTGGCCCGGTGCCGGCCGGCCGACTGTCGATCGGCGGCGCTCGACGCCGGACGGATGCCCACGGGCGCACGCGTCGGCGCCCTGTGCCGGCACGCCGGTTGGCGGGCTTCGCGTGCGGGCGTGTCCGCACCGCACGCGCGTCCGTCAGCCGGTGGCGGTGCCCCATTCCGCCTCGGGGTCCAGAGGCAGTTCGGGCCGGTCGCGCTTGAACGCCTCGGCCTGCTCCTCGACCTTGGGCAGGGCATGGTCGGGCGCGCCGAATCCGCGGAACAGCGTCGCGCAGTACTCACGGGCCAGGAAGGCCGCGTCCCACTGACCGCCCGGATTGACCCATTGATAGGTGTGGTTGTGGAGGTTGAGGAACTGCAGGGTGGCCAGCCTCGGCGGCATCGCCCGGAAGGTGCTCCGGTCGACGGCCTCCTCCAGCAGCCCCGAGATCAACTGCTCGAAATCGGCACGCTGGCCCAGCAGGGTCTTCAACTCCGGACCGCTCAGACTGCGGTAGTCGTGCTCATAGACCCAGATGTGGTCGAGCCTGCGGAAGATGATCGTCAGCAGTGACTCCGACAGCAGGCGCAGCCGCAGCAGAGGGTCCCCCTCCAGTTCCGCGATCTGCCGCGCCCGGGACAGCAGGGGCCCCATCACCCGCGACTGGATCTCGACGAGAAGGTTTTCCTTGGAACCGATGTAGTAGTACAGGGCTCCCTTGGCGAGCCCGACCGCCCGGCCCAGGTCGTTGATGGACGTCGCTGCGTATCCCTGCCGGGCGAACAGCTCCGCCGCGACATCGATGATCTTCTGTCGTCTGACCTCGAAGCCCGGTCCGTGGCCCGGCGGTCGTGGCATGGTTTCTCTCCCCGCTTGACGTGGCGAAGTATCGGCCAAGACCGCCCCCGACCACGTCGGACGGCGTTCCGCGCATCCGGGGGAAGTGGACTCAGGGGTAGCACTTGGTTTGCTGGACCAAACGGTACGTTAAGAAGTGGGCCCATGTGTGTCCGGGTGGGCCAGGACACCTGTACACGCGGGACACTCGTCCTGCGCGGAGGGTTTCGAGTGAGGAGTGGCGCATGACCACGGTAGGTATTGCCACCGGTGCCGGTCGCGGGACGGGGGAGGCATGCGCGAGGCGCCTCGCCGACATGGTGGACGTGCTGTTGCTCGTCGACCGGAACGAAGCGGCCGCGGCCGCGGTGGCGAAAGAGCTGTCCGGCACCGGCAAGAGGGCCGTCGCCGAGCCGCTCGGCGTGGATGTCGCCGACCGGGAGGACCTCGAGCGGCTGGCCCGGCGGGTCGGTGAACTCGGCACACTGCGGGCCGTCGCGCATGCCGAGAACCTCCCGCCGGAGGAGGCCGACTGGCGCAGGATCATCGAGGTCGACCTCGTCGGAGCCGCATTGCTCACCGAGGCGCTCCGCCCTCTGGCGACCGCCGGGACGGCCTTCGTGTACTGCGCCTCGGTGTCCCCGCTGATCGCGCACATCGACCCCGACCCGGCGGTCGCCGCAGTCCTGGACGACCCGGCGCAGGAGGGATTCCTCGACCTGCTCCGCGAGGTGGTCGGCCCGGCCGTCGAGGATCCCGCGTGGGCGTACCCGTGGGCCACCTACGGAGTGCACCGCTTCGCTCGCGCCGAGGCCGTCAGGCTCGGGCCGGTGGGCGCTCGCGCGTGCTCCCTGTCGCCCGGTGCGATCGACACCCCGGAGACCCGACTGGAGGCGGCGCGGCACGAGTCGGTACGACAACTCATCCGGAGCACACCGCTGGGCCGCACCGGGCGGTACGAGGAGGTGGCCGCCGTGGCCGCGTTCCTGCTGTCGGACGAGGCGAGCTTCGTGAACGGCATCGACCTCGTCGTCGACGGAGGCCTGTGCGCGGCGGTCCAGGACGATTGATCCCGTACGCCGGCTGCACGCCGGCGACGACGTACATGCAGCGCACCCGGCGCCGCCCGCCGGGACCGCACCATGTCGTGATCTAGGTCACATTCACATCGTGCCGACCGGCCCTGCCCCGACGCCCGCCAGAGGCCTCCCGGTGGCGGGGGAGCGCACCGCCCATCCCGCTTCACCCTGTGTAATCAGCTGAAACGGCTTAGTGGCCAGGGTGAGCCGGCGGGGGGCGTGGCCATTTTCTACGCGCATAGTGGACTGGTTGTCCTAAACGGATGAACAGATTCTGTTGCGGGGTCTCTTGACCCGGGTCGGACGGCTCGGTTTCATACCTAATCGGCTGTGCGGCGAGGCGGGGACTCTGCCGTAATCCGGATCCTCTCTCCCCGTGTCTCCCGGCGTGTTCCACCAACTCCCCAGGCTGCGCCGGTGCGCTCCCGCATGCCCATCGCTCCGACGCGTCAAAGCGCCACCCCGGAAAGGAAATCGCCGGTGCCCCCGTTCCCCACCGCAGCTCACCTCAACTGCCTTGCCGTCAAATGCGGGTGGACGGAGTGAGCCGACACCGCTTCAAGCCCGTGCAGATGAGATCGACCACCGGCCGTGGCCGCAGCATCCGGGCGTCGCTGATCGCCCTCGCGGTGGCTCCGGCGGTGGCGATGATCCTGCTGTGGGCCACCGGTGCGGCCGTACAGCTCGACCAGTGGCACAAGGCTAGCGAGGAGGGGAATCCGGCGAAGACCACCTACGCCCTGGTGCCCGGCATCGGCATGTTCCAGAAAGAACGGCAGCTGACGGTCCGCTTTCTCTCCTCGGACGGCAGCCGTGCCGACCTTGACGCGCAGCGACGCCGGACCGATCTCGCGCTCGCCGCTTTCCACAAGGCGGATTCCTCCTCCGCGGGCGACGGGTCGGCGCAATACCAAGACCAGTTGGGCGTCGTGCGAAAGAGGCTCGACGATCTGACCGCCGAACGGGCCGCGGTCGACGGCGGGAAGACCACCCGACGGCACGCCTATGACGTCTACTCCAAGGCCGTGTCGTCCGTGCTGAATCTCTTCGGGATGCTGAGCACGGACAACGGCAGCGGGGCCACCGCGGCCGAAGCCGGCCACGCTCTGGCCTTCATGCGGGCGACGGAGGCGCTGTCGCGGGAAGAGGCGCTCCTGGACGGTGTCACCGCCTCCGGCCGGTTGACGGTCCAGGAGCGGACCGACCTGGTGGGCGCCGCTGCCGTCCGCGTCTCAGTCCTGTCCGACGAAGTGGCGCCGTACCTGCCCGAGGACTCACGAGCTGCCCTGGAAAAGGTCATGGGCGGCCGGGACTGGGCTGCCACGGCGGCCTACGAGAAAGCTCTCACCACGGCGGCCCCGCATGACGGCACCGTCGAAGTCGCCCGTGCCACGACCGCCCGGGCAGCCGCCCCGGGGCATGTGTCGGCCGAGGTGCAGGACGTGCAGAACCAGTACCTGCCCACCGTCACCAAGAACGCCGCGGACCGGAACCGCATGCTGCTCGACAGGGTGCTGGTGGGCAGCGCGCTCGCCCTGGTGGCGGTGCTCGCGGTCGCGGTGCTGTGCTGGCGCATCACACGATCGCTCATCGGCCGGATGGCCGGCCTGCGCGCGGCGACCCTGGAACTGGCCCAGGACCGGCTGCCCGAGCTGATCGCCCGGCTGCGGACCGAGGGCAGCCGGGCCGGGCTCGACGGGCTGCCCGAACTCGACTACGGGTCCGATGAGCTGGGCAGGGTCGCGGAAGCCTTCAACAGCGCCCAGCGGACCGCGGTGAGTGTCGCGCTGGAGCAGGCCTCCCTGCGTGAGGGAGCACGCCAGGTGTTCCACAACATGTCGCGCCGCATCCAGGTCCTGGTGCACCGTCAGCTCACGGTGATCGACGGCATGGAACGCAAGGAGCAGGATCCGCAGCTCCTCGCCGATCTCTACCGTGTCGACCATCTCGCCACCCGGATGCGGCGCAACGCGGAGAGCCTGACGGTCCTGTCCGGTGCTGCGCCGCGGCGCCGCTGGAAGCAGGCCGTGCCGCTCGCGGACCTCCTGCGCAGCGCGGTGTCCGAGATCGAGGACTACGCCCGTGTGGTGGTCGAACCGATGCCACCGACAGCGGTGGCCGGTCCAGCGGTCGGCGACACGATCCACCTCATGGCCGAACTGATCGAGAACGGCGTGATCTTCTCCCCACCGCACACCGAGGTACGCGTCCGGGCACTGCCGGTGGCCCAGGGATACGCCATCGAGGTGGAGGACCGGGGCCTGGGCCTGTCGGCGGCGGAGTACGAAGCGGCCAACGAACTGCTGCACGACCCGAAGGACTTCAGCCTCTCCACGCTGGGCGAAGACCCTCGCCTCGGACTTTTCACCGTCGGTCACCTCGCGCGGCGGCACGGGATCACACCGACTCTGCAAGCCTCGTCGTACGGCGGAACGCTCGCCGTCGTCGTGCTCCCGCAGAGCCTCACCGAACCGGTCACCGCCACCGCGCCGCCGGCGTCGGACGCCCGCGCGGAGCGTCATCTGGCCTCTGTCGCACACCCGGCGGGCGCGGGTGTCACGAGCGGCGGTATGCCGATGCGCACCCGCAAGGCGCCGCGTCCCCAGACTCCTCCCGCTCCGGCGCCGCCCACCGCCCCCGCCGTGCCTTCCTCGGGAACCGTGCCTCCCCGGGCGGCCCCGCCGCTGCGCGAAACCGGGCCCCTCCGCGAGGCCGTACCTTTCCGAACGGCCGCTCCTTCCGTGGGCCCCCGCGCGGATGGTTCCGGTCGCCTCCCGCGGCGCGTGCGCCAGGCCAGCCTCGCGCCTCAGCTCAGGGAGCGGCCCGGGCAACCGGACGGGGACCCCGGTCGCGGCCGGGAGACCGTGGAACGTCGGCCGGAGCAGGCACGTTCGATGCTCGCCGCGCTCCGGGACGGCACCCGCCGGGCCCGGGCCCAGGAGGAGGTCCCCGCACCCGTCTGGCCCTCGGCCCCGACCGAGCGGCACCCGCTGCCCGCACGCCCCCGTCCGACAAGGAACACGCCATGACAGCGATCAACAGCACGCACGGCGGACTGGCCTGGCTCTTGGACAGCCTGATCGAACGGATCCCCGAGACCCTGCACGCCATCGTCCTGTCGGAGGACGGTCTGCTGGTCGGTTCCTCGCAGTCCCTCGAACGAGCCGACGCCGAGCAGCTCGCCGCCATCGCCTCGGGTGTCCATTCCCTGGCCCAGGGCACCAGTCGGCACTTCGGCGGGGGCCGGGTGCAGCAGACCGTCATCGAGATGGACGACCTGTTCCTGTTCGTCACCACCGCGGGCGGCGGTGCCCGGCTCGCGGTGCTCGCCACCTCGGCGGTGGACGTGGGCAACGTCGGCTACGAGATGACGATGCTTGTCCGTCAGGTGGGTCAGTTCCTCAGCGCCGCCCCGCGATTCCCCGAGTACAGCGGTGGACAGTTCGCGGGTGAGCATGGATGAGGCACTGGTCCGAGGAAGACCCCTGGGCGGACGACGACCCCGGTCCGCTCGTCCGCCCCTACACCGTGACGGGCGGCCGGACCTCGTCCGTCCGCCCCGGCATCGAGCTGATCTCACTGATCAGCACCGTCCGGCCGCCCACGCGCGACCAGCGGCTGCAGCCCGAACAGAACCGGCTGCTCGCACTGTGCCGTGAACCGACGGCCCTGGTGGAGGTCGCCGCCCGTCTCGACCTGCCGGTCGCGGTGGTCCGGGTGCTCCTCGACGACCTCCTGGGCCACCGGCTCGTCTCCGTCTCCCAGCCCTCCGCGGTCGGATCCTCCGACGCCCGTTTCGTCCAGGCAGTGATCGATGGCATTCGCAGAATCTGACCCCGGCCGCAACGCACTCTCGCCCGACGCGGCGACGGCCAAGATCCTCGTCGCCGGTGGCTTCGGTGCCGGCAAGACCACCCTGGTCGGTGCGATCAGCGAGACGGAGCCCCTGCGCACCGAAGAGCTCATCACCGAGGCCAGTGTCGGCGTGGACGACCTGGCGGGCGTGGAACAGAAGACCACGACGACGGTCGCCATGGACTTCGGCCGGATCACCCTCGGTCCGGCGCTCGTGGTCTACCTCTTCGGAGCCCCGGGGCAGGACCGCTTCTGGTTCATGTGGGACGACCTGTCGCGCGGCGCACTCGGCGCGGTCGTACTGGCCGACGCGCGGCGGCTGGAGAGCTGCTTCCCGTCCGTCGACTTCTTCGAACACCGCGGCATACCGTTCGCCGTCGGCGTGAACTGCTTCGACGGCCGGTGCGACGAGGACGCGGAGGAGATCCGCACCGCACTCGACCTCGATCCCGATGTGCCTCTGGTGCTGTGCGACGCCCGCGACAGGGAGTCGGTGAAGGGGGTGCTGCTCGCCCTCCTCGAACATGTGATGCGAGGACTGGCGGCCGAGGCATCTCAGGCCCGCCAGCCGGTCTAGATGTTTCGCCCCAGTGCCGCGGCAGGCAACGTTCGCCCGTCAAGGAGCGGCGTCCGGCGCGTGCTCTCGGCGTGCCGGGTGGAAGCCCTCGTACTGGATGTACTTGGGCTTGCACCCGGTGCGGCGGTGGGGGCCCCTCCCGCTCGAGCGAAGTCGAGAGTGGGGGAGCGTGCCGGGCGTCGCGACGGGGCGAACGTTGCCTGCCGCGGCACTAACAGCCGGTACCCGGCGCCGGCCGGAGTTCGTGGGCCGGCTCAGGAGACCATCGTCCTGAGGTTCTCGATGTCGGTCAGGCGCTGTGCCGTGGTGTGGGCCAGCGGGCGGACCTGGAGAGTGGTGACCCCGGCGGCCCGGAAGGCGGCGAGGCGTTCGGCGACATAGGAGGCGGGGCCGATCAGGGAGGTCGCCCGCAGCAGGTCGGCGGGTACGGCGGCCGCGGCCTCGTCCCTGCGGCCGGACAGGTACAGGTCCTGGACGGCGGCCGCGGCGGACTCGTAGCCGTAGCGGCAGGCGAGGTCGTTGTAGAAGTTGTGGCCCCGTGCGCCCATGCCGCCGATGTACAGGGCGAGTTGAGGCCGGGCGAGGTCGATCAGGTCGTCGACGTCCTCGCCGATGGCCAGGGGCGGGGAGACCACGACGTCGAGTGGTCCGAGGGCAGGGTCCCGCACCGCGGATCCTTCGGCCAGCGCAGGGCCCCACACGCCGTCCGCTTTCTCCGGGTGGAAGAACATCGGCATCCATCCCTCGGCGATCTCGGCCGCCAGGGCCACGTTCTTGGGTCCGATGGCGGCCAGCACGATCGGGACGCGTTCGCGCACCGGGCTGTTGATGAGCTTCAGCGGTCTGCCCAGGCCGGTGCCCTGGTCGGGCGGGAGCGGGATCCGGTAGTGACGGCCCTCGTGTACGACCTTCTCCCGGCGCCAGACCGACCGGCAGATCTCCACGATCTCACGGGTGCGAGCCAGGGGAGCGGTGAACGGCTGCCCGTGGAAGCCCTCGATCACCTGCGGTCCCGAGGCTCCGATGCCGAGGGTGAACCGGCCGTCGGAGACGTAGTCCAGGCCGGCCGCCGTCATCGCCGTCAGGGTGGGGGTGCGGGTGTAGATCTGGAGGATTCCGGAGGCGATCTCCAGACGTTCGGTGTGCGCGGCGATGAAGCCGAGCTGGCTGATCGCGTCGAAGGAGTAGGCCTCGGGGACGAAGACGATGTCCAGCCCGGCCTTCTCGTAGTCACGGAGGACGGCGACGGTCTCCTTGAAACCGCCGCTGTAGCTCAAGGGCATACCGATGCGCATGGCGACCTCCACCCTTCCCTGGCCGACAAATAAAGTGCACTCTATAGGCTTCCGTGGGGATCGGCGGGGTTCGCGGACCGCATCCGGTTCACCGCGGGGGCGTGAGCAGGCCGGCGACGATGTCGCCGAGTGGACCGAGGAGGTCCTCGGACGTCGCCTCGCCCAAGGGCTGAAGGCCGACGGTGGAGCGCAGGACGGCGACGCCGACTCCCAGGGCGACCAGGAGTTGCGCTCGCAGGAGGTTTTCGGCCTCCGGAGCCGACCGGGCGCCCGAGGCCGCGAGCACCTGGCGGCTGAAGTCCTCGAGGGCGTGCCGGCGCAGCTCGTCCACCTGCTCGTCGCCGGAGTCCCGCAACAGCATCAGCACGGGATGCTCGCCGAACTCCGCCCATGCCCCGGCCGCCAGCTGACGGCTGAGGGCCTCGGCCAGGGCGGCGGGGTCGCCGGGGAACCCGCCTTCGCCGCCGAGGAATCGGGGTGCCGTTGCCAGGGCCGCTTTGAACAGGCCTTCTTTGGAGCCGAAGTACCGTTTGATGAGTGCCAGGTTGACCCCCGCGTCGGCGGCGACGTCCCGCAGCGTCGTGCGGTCGTACCCCAGGCGGGTGAACCGGCCGCGGGCGGCCTCGAGCAGCGCCTGACGAGTCGCCGCCGCGTCCCGCCGCCGTGGTCTGCCGGCAGGCCGGGAGCCGAGGGGGGAATCGGTTCGATCGGGCGTATCCGGCACGTCCTCCGACGGCACACCGGCTCCTCTCGTCGTCACCACCTCGGACCCCTTCCTCGCGTTGCCCGGCCCGTCCGGCCGCCGCTAAGTAATCACTCGTTGACATCGCTCCGGGGCGGAGCTACGTTACCAAGTAATCACTTGATGACTTATGCTCCGGCGTGGAAGGAACGATGGCAGTGCCCCAGCAAGCGCTTCTCGTCATGGATGTCCAGCAGGTCGTGGTCGACCGCTACCCCGCCCCCGACTACCTTCCGCGCCTGCGCAAGGCGATCGACGCCGCCCGGGCGGGCGGCATCCCCGTGATCTACGTGGTGGTCGGGTTCCGCCCCGGATACCCGGAAGTCAGCGCCCGGAACAAGATGTTCGGAGCGCTGGCGAGCGCACCGGCGGCCCCGGCCGGTGACGAGCGGATGACGCGGATCCATCCCGACGTGGCTCCCGAACCCGGCGACATCGTCGTCACCAAGCGACGCGTCAGCGCCTTCGCCGGCAGCGACCTCGACATGGTTCTGCGGGCCCGTGGCATCGATCGCCTCGTCCTCACCGGCATCGCCACCAGCGGCGTCGTGCTGTCCACGCTGCGCCAGGCGGCCGACCTGGACTACGGCCTCGCCGTGCTGTCCGACGCATGCCTCGACGCCGACCCGGAAGTGCACCGGGTTCTCACGGAGAAGGTGTTCCCCCAGCAGGCGGACGTCACGACCGTGGCCGACTGGGCAGCGGCACCCTGACCTCCCGCGAGCCCCTCGCGTACGGCCGCGCCGGACGGTACGTCACACCCGCCGTGTTCGCCCCGTGGAACATGGCGTTCGCGGCCGCGTTGCTCGCACACCGGCGAGATCAGGCCACCTCCGATCGCGTTCGCCACGGTGTCGCACACCGCCTCGACGACCTCGCCCGCGGCGCCGGCGTGTGGCCCTCCGCCATCGAGGGCCGCTCCACCACAGCGCCGCGCCCCCGCGTCACGCACTGAAGCCGCCCTGTCCCGGTCAGCGGAAAGCGCCCAGCGGGTGCTGGTCGCGCGCCCCGACACTGAGGCCGTCCGGCCGCCGGTGACGCGCGGCATGTGCGAGGGATCAGTGACCGGGAGGTGTGCGGCGTGACGCATGAGGTGGTCGGTCGTGTCGAGGAGCTGGGTGCCGAACTGGCCGGGCTGGCCGACGAGAACGAGTCACTCGGCAAGTTGAGTGACCGGACGGTGGAGTTGCTGCGTTCGGCGGGGGTCGTGCGGCTGTTGCAGCCCAAGGAGTTCGGGGGGTTCGGCGCCCACCCCCGGGATTTCGCGGAGGCGGTGATGGCGGTCGCGCGGTATGACGGGGCCGCGGGGTGGGTGTGCGGTGTGGTGGGGGTGCACCCGTGGGAGCTGGCGCAGATGGATCCCCGGCTGGCCCATGAGGTCTGGGACGACGATCCGGACACCTGGATCGCCTCGCCGTACATGCCGAACGGTATCGCCGAACCGGTGGACGGCGGCTATGTCCTCAGCGGACGCTGGCCGTTCTCCTCGGGCAGCGACCACTGCCGCTGGGACTTCCTCGGCGCGCTGCTGGGGGACGGCAAGGGCAGGCCCGCCGGCCCCATCACCGTGCTGCACGTCGTCCTGCCGCGCTCGGACTACGAGATCGTCGACGGCACGTGGGACGTGATCGGGCTGTCGGGGACCGGCAGCAAGGATGTCGTCGTGGACAAGGCGTTCATCCCCGAGCACCGGGTGATCCGGCAGGAATCGGTCCAGGAGGGCACGGCCGCGGAGGCCGTCGGACTCACCGACACCCTGTACCGGCTGCCGTTCAGCTCGATGTTCCCGCTCGGGATCACGGCGGCCGTCGTCGGCATCTGCGAGGGCGCGCTCGCCGTCCATCTGGCGCAGCAGCGCGACCGGGTGGCGGTGACCGGTGTTCAGGTGCGTGACGATCCGTATGTGCTGTATGCGGCCGGTGAGGCGGCGGCGGAGATCGCTGCGTCGCGGGTGCAGCTGATCGATGGGATCAGCCGGTTGTACGACCAGGTGGAGGCGGGTGAGCGGGTCACGCTGGAGGACCGGGCGGATGTGCGGCGCAATCAGGTGCGGTGTGCCTGGCGGGCGGTCTCCGCGCTGGACGAGATCTTCGCGCGGTCCGGTGGCAACGCGATCCGGCGGGGCAATCCGATGCAGCGGTTCTGGCGGGACGCGCATGTGGGTCTGCAGCACATGATCCATGTGCCCGGCTCGGCCTATCACGCGAACGCCCTGGCCCGGATGGGGCTGGAACTGCCCGAGCCGATGCGCATCCTGATATGAGCGAGGGAGCGACGCACTCCCGGACGGCGGACACCGACGCGATCGACGGCCGACGGTTCCGCGACGTCCTGGGCAACTTCCCCACCTCCGTGGTCGCGATCACCACGACGGATGCCGAGCAGCGGCCGCACGGCATGGTCGTCGGCACCTTCACATCCGTGTCGCTGGACCCGCCCCTGGTGTCCTTCCTCGCGGACCGCTCCTCCACCACCCTGCGAACGATCCGCGCCGCCGGCCGTTTCTGCGCCAACTCGCTCGCGGGCAACCAGGAACGGCTCTCGCGGAAGCTCGCCACCGGCCCGGCCGGACAGCGCTTCGAGGGCACGACCTGGAGGCCGTCCGACCTGGGCAATCCCGTGCTGGACGGGGTCGTCGCGTGGGTCGACTGCAGGGTGGAGCAGGTCGTCGAGATCGGTGATCACTTGTTGGTCGTCGGGCGGGTCCGTGACCTGCGCGTCGAGTCGCCCAAGACCCCGCTGCTGTTCTTCCGGGGCGGATACGGCGACTACCTGTCGAGCGCGGGACCGCTGCTCGACACCCTCGTGGGCTGGCACGAGATCGGCCGGTAGACACCGGCCGGCAGAATAGGGAGCCGCAGATGAATCAAGACCTCCACATAAGACTGCAACGCGTGTCCGCGTGGTGCGGAGTCATCCTGTTCGTGGGATTCTTCGCCGCCTTCGCGGTGGGGCACCTCACCCCGCCGATGAGTCCGACGGAGAGCCCCGACGACATCGTCACGTTCCTCAAGGACCACCGCACAGGGATACTCACCTGTGTCGCCCTGATGGTCCTGCTCGTCCCGTTCGAGTACCCGTACGTCGTCGTGACGAGCATGCAGCTGCGCCGGGTCGAGGGCGGCTGGGGACTGCTCTCCATGATCCAGCTCACCACGGGCGTGGTGGCCCCGCTCGGGTTCTTCTTCCCGCTCGCGATCCTCGCCGCCGCGGCCTGGCGGCCGGAGGCCCACTCCGCCGACGTCCTGTCCGCGATGACCGACACCTTCTGGCTCATGTTCGTGGGCAACGCCTGCATCTTCGTGCTGCAGGTCTGGTCGATCGGGTACGCGGCGTTCATCGACCACCGCCGCGCGGTGCCGGTCTTTCCGCGCTGGTACGGCTGGCTCAGCATGCTGCTGGGAGTGCTGCTGATCCCCGGCGCCTTCGTCTTCCTCAACACGAGCGGCCCGCTCGCCTGGAACGGACTGTTCGCGTACCTGATCCCCTCGATCGCGTACGTCTTCTGGAAGATCGCCACACCGTACGTGCTGCTGAAGGCGATCACCTCCGAGAAGAAGGAACTGGCCGAGCAGCCGGAGGCCCAGCCGGCGACCGTGTAGGACAGCCGCAACGCCTGTGGCCGCGCCCCGCGATCGACGTCGCGGGGCACGGCCACAGGCATTGCGGAGATCAGACGGAGAGCGCGAACCCGCCCGTCACACGCAGGGTTTCGCCGGTGACGAAGGAGGCCTTCGACGAGACCAGGAACAGCAGCGCCTCGACGATGTCCTGCTCCTGGCCCTCCTGCCGCAGGATCTGTTCCCCGAGGACACGGTCCGCTTCGGCGGGGGACAACTGGGCCCGCACGGTGTCGGTGAAGATGAGGCCCGGTGCGATCGCGTTGACCCGGATGCCCGCGGCGGCGAACTCGCGGGCGAAGGCGACTGTCAGACCCCGTACGGCGAGCTTGGAGACGCCGTAGATGCTCCGGTTCGCATAGGCCGCCGACGACGAGATGTTGACGATGCCGGCACCGGGCCGTCCCCGCATGGCCTCGTGCGCCGCGAGTGAGCAGATGACGGTGCCCATGACGTTGACGTCGAGGACTCGTCGCACCTTGGTGAGGCCGAGTTCGGTGAACGGCTTGTTGTAGGCGGCGTGCAGGCCCGCGTTGTTGACCAGGATGTCGAGTCCGCCGTGGTGTTCGGCGATCTCGCCGACGACCTCGCCGACCTGCGCCTCGTCGGCCACGTCACAGGCGACTCCGGTCGCGCTCAGGCCCTTCGCCGTGAGGTCCGCCGCCGCCTCGGCCGCGGCGTCCCCGTCGATGTCGGCGAGCACGACATGTGCGCCGAGAGCCGAAAGGGCCTCCCCGAACGCCTTGCCGAAGCCCCGGCCACCCCCGGTGACGAGGGCCACCCTGCCCTGGTGCTCTGTGGTGTCGTTCCGCATCAGAACCTCACTTCGGGCCGAATCGCTGGCCGGCGTCGAGCCGGAGGCACTGGCCGTTCAGCATCGGGTTGTCGACGACGGCGAGGGCGAGCTTCGCGTACTCCTCGGGGCGGCCGAGCCGCCTGGGGAACGCGGCGTCCTTCACCAGCGCGGCCCGCGTCTCGGCGGGGATCTTCTCGGTGGCGCCCGTCTCGAACAGACTGGGCGCGATGGCGACCACGCGGATGCCGAGCGAGCCGAGGTCGCGGGCCATGGTGAGGCTCATCCCGGCGATCGCCGCCTTGGCCGCCGAGTAGGCGACCTGGCCGATCTGCCCCTCGAACGCGGCGATCGACGACGTGTTGACGATCACCCCCCGTTCACCGTCGGGCTCCTCCGGCTCGTTGCGGCTCATGTGCGCGGCGGCCAGCCGACTGATGTTGAAGGTGGCGACGGCGTTCAGGTCGAGCACCCGGCGGAAGGTCTCCAGGTCGTGCGGACCGTCCTTGCCGAGCGTGCGGCGTACACTGCCGCCGCCCGCGGTGGTGACCGACACGTGCAGGCCACCGAGGGCGTCCACGGCGGTCTCGAGCGCGCTCTGCGTCGCCTCGAAGTCGGTCACGTCGACGGGATGGAAGCTCCCGCCGAGCGAGGCGGCGACCTCCGCCCCCGCCGACGCCGGACGGTCCAGTACGGCGACGTCGGCGCCGCGGGCCGCGAGCAGTTCGGCGGTGGCCCGGCCCATGCCGGAGGCGCCGCCGAACACCACGGCCTTCTTGCCCTTGATCTCCATCGGGAACCTTTCGGATCTTGTCGCTCAGGCGGACACGGGAGACTGCCGCAGGAGGGTGCACAGCCGGTCGCGGTGCACGGCGGCGTCGCCGTACAGCACGCTGTCGGTCCGGGCGCGGCGCAGATGGAGGTGGAGGTCGTGCTCCCAGGTGAAGCCGATGCCGCCGTGCAGTTGGAGCGCCCGGGCCGCCACCTCGCCGGCCCCCGCCGCCGTGTACGCGGCGGCGGCGCAGGCCGCGCGGGCGGCGTCGTCGGTGCCCGCGTCGGCGGCCATCGCCGCGTAGTAGGTGGCCGCGCGGGTGCCGTGCACGAGCATCGCCATGTCGGAACACGCGTGTTTGACGGCCTGGAACGTTCCGATCGGCCGCCCGAACTGCACCCGGGACCTGGTGTGTTCGACCGTGAGGTCCAGCATGCGCTGCATCACGCCGAGCGCGTCTGCGCAGCGCAGCACCGACGCCTCGTCGAGCAGCCGCTGGATCTCGTCGGGTCCGGCGGCCGTCAGGCGGCGCTCGCGCGGGACGCGTACGCCCTCGAACCGGATCTCGTGGAACGAGCGGGTCAGGTCCAGGACCTGCTGCCGGCGTACGGCGACGCCGGGGGCCGTACGGTCGACGAGGAAGGACGCCGGGACGCCGTCGTGGCGTGCCGTGACGAGCAGCCAGCGGGCGCCCCCCGCATCCTGCACCGCGGTCTTGACCCCGTCGAGGACGACCGCGTCCCCGTCGGTTCGGGCGGTGGCCCGGACACCGTCGAGGGACCAGGGCGCGTGCGGCTCGGCGAAAGCCCAGGTGGCCCAGCCCGATCCCGCGGCGAGCGCGGGCAGCACCTCGGCCCGCAGCTCGGGCGGCCCGGTCTCGGCGAGCGCCCGTCCGACCATCGCGGTCGGCGCGAACGGACCCCGCCCGAGCGCTCGCCCCATCTCCTCGGCGACGAGCGCGAGTTCCACCAGGCCCTGGCCGGTGCCGCCGTACTCCTCGGGCAGCCCCAGACCGGGCCAGCCGAGGTCGGCCGTCAGCCGCCACACCTCGGGGTCGACGTCCTCGTCCCGATCCGCCCACGTCCGTACATGCTCGATCGGGGCCCGGTCCGACAGCAGGTCGCGCGAAGCCTCGCGCAGCATCTCCTGCTCCTCACTGAGCTCGAAGTTCACCAGAACAAGGTATCCTCTATTCCTTGCCTGGTCGAGGTGTTGGCCGGAAGAGGCGGCTAGTCTGTTCTTGCTTCTCTTATTTAAGTACTCTGAATTACATGGTTGATGCCGTTCTTCTCTCCGCGTGCCGAACCGCGATCGGAACCGCCCGCCGAGGAACCCTTCGGGACACCGACGCCTTCGAACTCGCCACGACCGTCGTCCGTGAGGCCCTGCGGCGCAGTGGACTGCCTCCCGAGACGATCGACGACGTCGTCCTCGGTGAATCCCTCGCGGGAGGCGGCGACATCGCCCGGTACGCGGCGCTCCGGGCGGGGCTGACGCACGTCCCCGGCCTGGCGCACAACCGGCACTGCGCCTCCGGACTCGCGAGCGTGGCCACCGCCGCCGCGAGCGTGCGGGCCGGGATGGACCGTGCGGTGATCGCGGGCGGGACGCACTCGTCGTCGACGGCACCGGTGGCCCGGCGCCGGATCCCCGGCACCGACGACTGGCAGGACCCCTGGATGGCGCCGACCCATGTCCCGACCTACGAGGCGCCCAACGACGACATGGCCGTCCTCGTCGGCTGGAACACGGCCCGGCTGACCGGCCTCACCCGAGAAGAGATGGACGGCTGGGCGCTGCGCTCCCACGAGCGGGCCGTACGGGCCATCGACGAAGGGCGGTTCGGCGACGAGATCGTGCCCGTCGAGGTCACCGGCCGGGACGGAGCCACTTCGGTCTTCGACACGGACGAGCATCCACGGCGGGACACCAGCGCGCAGAAGCTGGCCGCTCTGAAGGTGCTGCACCCCGAGATCGAGGGCTTCTCCATCACGGCGGGCAACTCCAGCGGCGTCAACGACGGCGCGGCCGCGGTCGTCGTCGCCGGCTCGGACGTGGCCGCCGCACACGGACTCACCCCCATCGCGACCGTACGGTCCTGGGCGAGCGTGGGCGTCGACCCCGTCGAGACCGGGCTCGCGCCGATCGCCGCGATCCGCAAGGCCCTCGACCGTGCCGGGCTCGGCATCGACGACATCGATCTGTTCGAGGTCAACGAGGCCTTCGCCGCGGTCGCCGTCGCCACCACCCGCGAACTGGGCCTCGACCCCGAGCGGGTCAACCCGTACGGCAGCGGCTGCAGCCTCGGCCACCCGATCGCCACCACCGGCACACGCATGGTCGTCACCCTCGCCCACGAACTGCGCCGCCGGGGCGGCGGGACCGCGGTCGCCGCCATGTGCGCGGGCGGCGGCATGGGCTCGGCCATGGTCCTCACGGTCTGAACGACGGTGATCGAGACCGGAGCCGAGGGACTGGACTGCCGTTGGACGGACGGCGTGCTGTGGGTGACGCTGGCCCGGCCGCAGGCACGCAACGCACTCACGATCGCCATGCGACGCGGGCTCATCGAGGCGGTGCGGGCGGCCGACGCGGACGCGGAGACCCGGCTGGTCGTCCTCACGGGCACCGATCCCGCGTTCTCGGCCGGCATCGACCTCAAGGAGGCGCTGGGCAACGGCACCGGTTCCCCCCGGGGCGCGCGCACCGACCCCGCCGAGGTGGTGCGGGCGTGCCGGACGCCCGTGCTCGGGGTGGTCAACGGCCTCTGCTACACAGGCGCGTTGGAGCTGGCGTTGTCGTGTTCGTTCCTCATCGCCTCCGACCGGGCCCGGTTCGCGGACACCCACGCCGCCATCGGGCTGACCGCCGGCTGGGGGATGAGCGCGCTGCTGCCGCGAGCGGTCGGCGTGCGCCTCGCGCGCCGCATGATGCTGACCGGCGAGCCGATCGATGCCCGAGAGGCGCTGCGTGCGGGCCTGGTGACCGAAGTCGTGGCGCACCGCAGTCTGCTCGACCGGGCGCGTCAGATCGCCGGTCTCATCCGCGCCGCGCACCCCGGCGCCGTCGCGGAGACGCTCGGACTGCTCGCGGCCGGAGAGGACACCAGCCTCGCCCACGCGCTCGCGCTGGAGGCGCAGGCGAAGCTGCGGCGGCGTCACGACGTGGCCGACGTGGCGCGACGCTTCGCGGCGCGAACGGACCGGCCGTGACCGGTGCGCACCGACCGGACGGGGCGGCCGCTCAGCGCGCGGCCCAGCTGACGGTCTTCGTCTGCAGGTACTCGTCGAGCCCGAACCGCCCCCACTCCCGGCCGAGTCCGCTCTGTTTGTATCCGCCGAACGCGGCCCTGGGGTTCACCCCGGCGCTGCCGCCGTTGATCGTGACTCCGCCGGCCCGGATGCGGGAGGCCATCTCGTACGCGGCCACGGTGTCGGCGCTCCAGACCGCGCCGGCGAGGCCGTACGGGCTGTCGTTCGCCATCCGTACCGCCTCCTCGTCCGTGCGGAACGGGATGACGACACCCACGGGTCCGAAGAACTCCGTGCGTGCGATGGCCATGCGGTTGTCGACGCCGGTGAAGAGGGTGGGCTCGACGAAGTAGCCCCGATCGAGTCCTGCGGGGCGTCTTCCGCCGCGGACGAGACGCGCGCCCTCCTCCTCGCCGACCCGGATCAGCTTCTCGACCTTGTCCCGTTGTGCCTCGCTGATCAACGGACCCATGGTGGTGGACGCGTCAGCCGGATCACCGACCCTGACCGCGTCGAGCGCCGTGTTCAGCCGGTCGACGAACTCGTCGTGGACGGACGCGTGCACGAGGGTGCGGGTGAGCAGGGAACAGCCCTGTCCGGCGTGGGTGGTGATGCCCGCGAGCGCGGAGCGCACGGCGCCGGCGAGGTCGCCGTCGGCGCGGACGATGTTGGCGGACTTGCCGCCGAGTTCGAGGACGGCCTTCTTCAGGGAGGCCGCGGCCTGCGCGTACACCGCACGTCCCACCGCGTCCGAGCCGGTGAAGCTGACGAGGTCCACCATGGGGTGCGTGGTCAGCTCCCGGCCCGCCTCGATGTCACCGGTGACGATGTTGAGCACACCCGGCGGCAGGCCGGCGGCATCGGCGAAGTCGCCGATCAGCAGGGACTCCAGGGGAGTCGCGGGCGCCGGTTTCAGTACGGCGGTGCAGCCCGCCGCGAGGGCCGGGATCACCTTCATCATGCTGAGGAAGAACGGGAAGTTGTAGGCGGAGATCAGGGCGCACACGCCGAACGCCTCGCGGCGCAGCACCCCTTGGAAGACGCCGATACCCGGTGTGATCGTCGGGTCCATCGGGTGCTCCCAGGCGAAGGCCGGCATGACCCGCTCCGCCATGTCGCGCAGATGCGCCACCGGGACCCGGGTCTGCAGGGTCTCGGCCAGCGACCGGACCGAGCCCGCCTCGGCCATGTTGACCGCCACGAGCTCGGGCAGCCGGCGTTCCATCTCCTCGGCCATGCGCAGCAGGACCGCGGCCCGCTCCGCCGGCTTCATCCGGGGCCAGGGGCCCTCGTCGAAGGCGCGCCGGGCCGCCTCGACGGCTTGCCGCACGTCTGCCGGTGACGAGCCCGGGACTTCCGTGACCGTCTCCTCGGTCGCAGGATTGCGAACGAGGATCGGGGTGTCCGACCGGCCGTCGGTCCGGCGCCCGTCGATGTAGAGCTGCGAAGAGAACGCGTACGCCGTCGTCATGTGCCGTCTCCTGATCGCCTGCCCGACCTGTCCATTTGAGTGTACTGAATTATGCCCCTCGTGGAAGCTGTGGCGGGTGGTCGGCTTCATGTCAGGGGTCTGACGGCTTTCGGGTGCGGCTGGAGCGGTAATCCGCATGCTGAATCATTGACTGGACCGGTCGGTACAGCTAACTTCGGCCTCATCCGCGGGTCGGGTTCTGGCGCGAACGACGAGGTTCGAAAGAGG
>NZ_JBEOWF010000048.1:0-86895 GCF_040295925.1 Streptomyces sp. NPDC002588 | reverse complement strand
CCTCGTAGCGGAGCTACTAGGGCTTTTGTCCGGTGCGGCGAGAGTGCGTGCCGGGCGTCGCGACGCCGCGGAGATCCATCAGAAGGGCCCTAGGCGCGCCGCCGCACCACGGGAAGGCACGGCGGGCTCCGGCCGGGTTCAGGAGAAGCCGTGGACGACGTGCCGGACCCGCGCCACGGTGTCGCCGTACGTCCCGAAGTGGGCCAGCACACTGAGGTGTTCACGCAGGTGCAGCAGCGGCATACGGTCCCGCCAGCCGTCGGCCAGGGGGCAGATCTCCTGGTACGCGCGGAAGAAGCGGTCCGGCGGAGGGTCGCAGCAGTAGATCATGCTGAGGTCGGACTCGGCCCACATCCAGCACACCGCCGGGTCGATGAACACGGGCTCGCCGGCCGGGTCCGCCACGATGTTGCCGCGCCAGAGGTCTCCGTGGTTGAGCACGCTCGGGGCCGCCGGGACGAGCCGCGGAAGACGCTCGCAGATCCGCTCCAGGCCCGCCAGGTCGGCCGCGTCGAGGGCCTGGCGGACCTTGGGCTCACGGAGGTAGCGGCGGATCCTGCGCTCGGCGAAGAACTCGTGGCCGTCGGCGGTGGGGCCGTTCTCCTGGGGAAGCAGGCCCAGCCGTCCGTCGGTGTCCCAGCCGAACCGGTCGCCGCGCACGGAGTGCACCATGGCGAGGGTGCGGCCGGCCGCCTCCCAGAACTCGCCGGTGTCGGGCCGTGGCCGCAGCGCCTCCATGAGGACGTGGTGCGTGCTCACCTCGAACACCCGGGGAGTCCGGATGCCCGCCCGCTCCCGGAGCGCCCCGAGGCCCGCCGCCTCCAGCGGGAACAGGTCGCCCGGCGCGTCGAGGGACCCCTTGAGGACGTACGCCGTCCCGTCGTCGAGGGTCAGCCGCCAGACATCGTTCACGGCGCCGCCGGAGAGCGGCTCGGCGTCGGTCACGCGCGGGACGACCGCACTGGGCAGGCTCTTCCAGAGCTCGGTCGGCGCGGTCACCGGGCCGGCCCCGACGACGCGTCCCACAGGGGGCGGGCGGAAGGAGACATCACGTACATCATCCTGTCCGGGAGTGCGGGTTCCAGCCGATCGGCATCAGGATCGCTCCTGCTCCGCGCCGGGTCCGGGTCGCCGTACCCGCCGCCGGAGCCATTTCGGCCGTCCGCCGCGCCGGCCAGGGGCGGATGATGGCCGGTATGCACATCCGTATCGACGCCGTCGAGCTGCCCGGGCGCACCTGCCCGGCCCGCGCCGACGGGAGCGTCCCCGAGTACGCCAACATCCATGTCGCCGTGCAGCGTCGCGACCGTCCGGCCGAACTCCTCGAACCACAGCCCGGCGACGCCGTGTCCGCGACCTGGACCCTTCAGTGCACCGCGACCGCCGCACCCGACGGCATCGAAGTGACAGGCCCGTATGTGCAGGACCGTCTGGGCCGCCGGTTCGTCTACCTGTCCTGGGGCACGGTCGACGACGCGGGCGTCTTCACCATGTTCCGCCGCGCCAAGCTCATGCTCGACGCCGTCCCCGTCGAGGTACTGGCCGCCGCCGCGCACCACGGCCTGCTGGTCGGACGCCTCGGCCTGACCGACGCGCACGGCGGCCCCCTGTGCGCACGCGTCGAGCCCCCGCACATCACCTGGACCGCCGAGGACGCCTTCTAGGCCGCCGCCGACCGGAGGCCCGGTGGACGGAGAACCAAATTGCTTGACTTAAGCAAGCTCTATATGGTTGCCTAACTCAAGCAAGCAAGTCCTCCCGAAAGGCAGATCCCATGAAGGCGCTCCTCTCCTCCCGTCCCGTCCTGTGGTTCCTGTTCCTGTTCAACCTCGCCGTCGCCGCGGTCGCCCCCTTCGCCGTCGACGGCACCCAGGGCCTCCTCACCAGCGCCGGCATGGGCGTCGTCGCCCTCGGCGCGGGCAGCGGCCTCCTCCGGAGCCGGAGCCGGGGCCGGCACGCCTGACCCCGGGGCGGGACACACCTCACCCGCCCCGCTCCCGGACCCCTCGAAGCCTCTCGAACGTCCTTGGAACACACCCGAACCCACGACCTCAGGAGCGTCTCCCATGCCGCACACCGTCACCACCACGACCAAGCGGTCCCGCACCGGCCGGCCCACGTCCGCCACCGCCGCCCCGTCCCGGCACAGGGCCGACACCACCGCCACCGCCATGCCCCTGCTGCGCGGCATGGCCCTGCTCTTCGCCCCGTCGAAGAGCAACGAACTCGAATAATCCGCAACCTTAGATTGCACGCTGCGCATCTTCGCAAGGGGCCGATGGAATCGACCACCCGGTCTTAAACACCGGGGACGGGATCAATATTCTCCCGCTCAGGGGCCGTATCACAGGGAATTCAGAGGAGCTTGAGAGCTCGGATCCCGATTACGGCGTGGTAGACAAGGAAGCCGGAATACGCCTTCCCCTCTCCCCCTTTTCCTTCTCTCTCCCCTCTCTGCGACCCGAGGAGATTTCTCCGACCATGCGCAAGAACCTCGCTCTCACAACCGGCGCTGTTCTGTCGGCGGCTCTCGTCGTCAGCGGCTGCGGTTCAGGTGATTCCACGACATCCTCGTCGAGCCCCTCTGCGCAGCAGGGCAACAGCCAGGGGGGCCCAGGGGGGATGGGTATGCAGCAGGTCACGGAGGTCGATCTCAACACCGACGGGGCAAGCCCGGGCGGCGCCGACACCGCGGCGGTCGTCAAGGCGGTGAAGACGTTCCTGGCCACCCTGGACGACACCCAGCGGGACAAGGTCGAGTACGACTTCTCGGACAACAAGGCGCGGCAGACCTGGTCGAACTTCCCCGCGACCACCGTGCCCCGCGAGGGCATCGAGATGTCCGACCTCACCGCCGCGCAGCAGAAGGCCGCCGACGCGGTGCTCCAGGTGGCGCTGAGCCCCGAAGGGGCCCAGGAGGACGCCGACATCCGGAAGGCCGACAACGAGCTGAACCGCCTCGGGGGCCAGGGCGCGGACGGTTTCGGCAGCCTGAAGGACTACTACTTCGCCGTGTACGGGACACCGTCGACGACGCAGCCGTTCATGGTCCAGTTCGGCGGGCACCACCTGGCCCGCAATCTCACCTACAACGGCGACAAGGTCAGCCAGACCCCGCAGTTCGTCGGCTCCGAGCCGACGTCGTTCACGTCCGGCGGCACCACCGTCGAGCCGGTCAAGGCCGAGTCGACGGCCGTGTTCGGCATGCTGGCGGGGCTCGACGCCGAGCAGAAGAAGGCCGCGGAGATCACCTCCGGGACGTTCGACGACCTGGTCATGGGCCCCGGCAAGGACTCGGGGGTGTTCCCCGCCGCCGAGGGGCTGTCGGTGTCGGAGCTGACCGCCGCCCAGAAGAAACTGGTCGTCGCGGCGATCAGGACGTATGTCGGTGACCTGAGCAGCACGGCCGCGGACAAGCTGATGGCGAAGTACGAGTCCGAGCTGGACACGACCCGCATCGGCTGGTCCAACAACGCCGGCCCGACCGACGAGAACAGCTACATCCGCATCGACGGCCCCAGCGTGTGGATCGAGTTCATCAACACCCGCAGCCAGAGCACACCCGACATCCACTACCACTCGGTGTACCGGGACAAGACCGACGACTACGGCAGCAGCAAGCCGAAGTGACCGTGCACACCATCACGCCTCCCCGGGCGGCGCCCCGCACAAGCCGGCACTCCCGGCGCGGCCCGCTCGGCAGGTGGGCGGCCCGCGCCGGAACACTGCTCGCGTGTCTCGCGGCCCTGACGGCCGTCCTCACGATCACGGCACCGACGCGCGCGGACGCCCACCCCCTCAGCACCACCGCGATCCTGCTCGACGTGGCACCGGACCAGGTGACCGGCAAGGTGGAACTGCCCATCGACCGGCTCGCCATCGCCCTCGACGAGCCCCTCACCGCGAAGACCGTCGTCCAGCCGGCCGAGCTCGGAGAACTGCGCCGCTACGTGCTCGGCCACACCTCCGCGGCCGACGCCGACGGTACCCGGTGGACCACCACCGTCGGCGGCGGTCGCGTCGAGAACATCGACGGTGTCGACCACCTGGTCTTCAGCCTGGTCCTGAGGCCGCCGACCGGCACGGTCCACGACTTCCGGCTCACCTACGACGGGATCGTGCACCACCTGCTGTCCCACCAGATCCTCGTCTCGCTGCGCCCCGACGGCTCCGCCGGCTACACGACCGCGGGCGTGCTCGACTGGCAGCAGCACACCATCGCGGTACCGGCCGCCGGTGCCTCCACCGGGCACGGTTTCGCCGCCGCCGTCCATCTGGGCGTCCGGCACATCGCCGAAGGCGCCGACCATCTGCTGTTCCTCGTCATGCTGCTGCTCCCCGCACCGCTCCTGGCCCGCCGCGGCCGTTGGGTCCGCGCCGACGACCTGCGCCGCAACTGCCTGCGCGTCGTGCACGTGGTCACCGCCTTCGCCGTCGGGCACTCCATCACCCTCGCCCTGGCCGCCCTCGGCTACATCAGCGCTCCCACGCGCGTGGTGGAGAGCCTGATCGCCCTGTCCATCCTGGTCTCCGGCATCCACGCCCTCCGGCCCCTGGTCCCCGGCGGCGAGGCGTGGATCGCCGCCGGATTCGGACTCATGCACGGCCTCGCCTTCGCCGCACTGCTGGGCGGCCTCGACCTCGGCCACGGATCCCTGGTCACCACCCTTCTCGGCTTCAACCTCGGCATCGAACTGACCCAGCTCATGGTCGTCGCCCTGCTCATGCCGTCGCTGCTGGTCCTCAGCCGGACCCGGATCTACCCGGCGGCCCAACTCACCGTCGCCGCGATCGGCATCGTGCTGGCCGCGGCGTGGCTCGCCGAACGCACCACCCTGCTCCCGGACAACCCGCTCAACCACGTCTCCGACGCGCTCGTCGCCCATCCGTTCCTCGTCGCCGCGGCCCTCGCGGCCCTCGCGGCGGCCGGCTGGTCCGTCCCCGGCCTCCGTCACCGCGATCTCGCGGCCGCCCGGGGCTCAGCCGTGCAGTGAGCGGTACGCCGCGACCGCCCCGGGGTGCAGGGCGACGGCACCCGTGCCGATGAGACTGCGGACGTCCAGGAACTGGGTGCCGACGGCGTTGCGAGGGACCAGGGCGGTCGCGTGCAGGACCAGCAGACGGGTGAGCGCTTCGGCCACACCGCGGGGCAGGTCGGGGCGGCACACCAGCAGGTTGGAGACGCCGATGGTTTCGACACCGCCCGCCGCCCGGTACGCGCCCTGCGGCAAGGACACTTCCTCCAGGCCGGAGCCGGCCAGCCCGCCCCGGCCGCCGAGCCGGGACAACAGGCCGGCCAGCGGCAGGAACCGCAGACCGAACCGGTCGTCGAGACCGGACAGCACCGGCAGCGGTACGCCGCCCGCGACGAGCAGGGCGTCGACCGAGCCCGCCCGCATGGCGTCGGCCGCGTCGGCCAGCGGCAGATGGCGTACGGGGACGTCGGTGCCCGGGGAAAGACCCGCGGCGTGCAGGATCCGTTCGCCGAGTACGGCCGCGCCCGATCCTTCCGCACCGAGCGAGACGGTGTGACCGGCCAGGTCGGACACGGCGCGCACGGGCGAGTCGGCGCGGACGACGAACTGGAGGTACGTCTCGTACACCCTGCCGATCGCGCGCAGGGGCACCGGGTGCGGGAAGAGGTCGGTGCCCTGGGCCGCCCGCGCGGTGTCGGTGAGGACGAGCGCGAGGTCGGCGCGGCGGTCGCGGAGCTGTTCGATGTTGGTGACGCTGCCCGCGGTGGTGCGGACACGGCAGCTCAGACGGGGGTGCACCGCCGTGAGTTCCGCGGCGAGGAGGCGGCCGAAAGCCTCGTAGAACGCCGTGGGCTCACCGGTCGCGAAGCGCAGGACACCGCTCGGCTCGGGGCGCTGCCGGGAGGCGTCGCCCGTGAGCGCGCCGCCGAGGACGGCGACGGCCGCCGTGCCGAGGGCGGCGTGGAGAACGGTGCGGCGTTCGACGGGGCGGGCGCCGGCGAGGCGGTTCACCGCGCACCGCCTTCGCGGACGCCGGCCGCGGCGGTCATGGCGCGCGGCACGACCGCCCTGACCCGCAGCCCTCGCGGTCGCGCCGGCTCCAGCCCCAGTCCGCCTCCCCGCCCCGCCAGCAGTTGTTCGGCGATGGCCAGCCCCAGGCCCGTACCCGCCGTCCCGTCCTGTCGCTGCCGGCCCGAGCGCCAGAATCTCGTGGTGGCCAGGGCGAGTTCCTCCGTGTCCAGGCCCGGGCCGTCGTCCGTCACCGTGAGGACCGCGAGCGGACCTTCGACGGTGCAGCGCAGCGAGATCTCGGCACCCCCGCCCGCGAACTTGATGGCGTTGTCCAGCAGGATGTCCATGATCTGGGCGAGTTCGCGGTCCGCGCAGGCGGCCGGGACCGGGCGCGGCGGGGCCTGGAAGGTGAGGCGGGCGCCGGCGCGGCGGGCGACCGACTCCCACAGCCGGTACTGGGCCGCCGCGACCGCCGCGGCGTCGCAGTGGGCGTCCGAGCCGTCGGTCACGGTCAGCTCCCCGGCCCGGTGCTCCGCGGCGGCGAGGGCCAGCATGTCGTCGAGGAGGGTCTCCAGACGGTCGAGTTCGGTGGTGACGCCGGTGTAGGTGCGCCGGGCGGACACGGGCAGGTGGGTGCCCAGGGCGTCGACGCGCAGCCGCAGCGCCGCCATCGGGTTGCGCATCTGGTGCGAGGTGTCGGCGACGAGCCGACGTTGCTGCTCCAGGGCCGCCGTGACCGTGGCCGCCATGCGGTTGAAGCCGATCGCGAGCTGACGCAGTTCCGGCGGGCCGCCGGCCCGGGTCTGTTCGGGCGGGAGTCCCGCGGCGAGCTGACCGACGGCGCGGTCGAGGCGGCGCAGCGGGCTGACCACCCAGCGGGTCGCGGCCCGGGCGAGGATCGTGCAGGCGGCGGCGACCAGGGCGGTGCCTGCCAGGACGGCGGCCCAGCGCCGGGCGACGTCCTGCGCCGCGGTCCCCACCGAGGCCCGCAGGACGACGGCCCCGGAGACCCGGGTCCCGGTGCCCGCGGGCTCGGCGAACATCCGGTACCCCCGTGACCAGGGACGCAGCGAGCCCGCCGGGTGCGCGGTCTGGTTGCGGAGCGCCTCGTCGAGCAGCCGGGCGACGGCGGGGTCGGCCGCCCGCATGCCGCCGGTCTGGACGACGGGCTCGCGGCGCGTGTCGGTGACGACGAGTGGTTCCCCGTACAGCTGTGTGTAGCGCCGCGCCTCGGCGACGACGGCCGAGGTGTCGCCGGTCTGCGCGGCCTGGTCCATGAGGGACGCGAAACGGTCGAGGTCCGCGCTGCGGGCGAGGACCAGCTGCTGGGTGCGGTCGGACGCGGTGAAGAGCAGCAGCGGTACGGCGAACGCGGCCACCGCGATCACGACGAACAGCAGAAGTGCGGCCTGGACCCGGGTGCGCACGGCGGTCCCTCAGTGCCCGGGGTCCTCGAGGGCCCCGAAACGGTAGCCGAAGCCGCGGATCGTCGTGAGCAGCTCGGGGCGACCCAGTTTGGCGCGCAGCTGTGTGAGGTGGACGTCCAGGGAACGGGACACCGAGTGGTAGGCGTCGCCCCACACCTCGTCCAGCAGCTGCTCACGGCTGACCGCCGTGCCCGCCCGTGCGGCCAGCACGGCGAGGACGTCGAACTCCTTGGTGGTCAGCTCGACCTCCGCCCCGCCGACCCGGACCCCGCGGGCGTCGAGGTCCACCTCGACGTCGCCGGCACGGACCTTCCGCACGGCGGGGGCCCCCTTGGCCGCGGTCCGCCGGGTGACGGCGTCGATCCGGGCGAGCAGCTCGGCGAGGCGTACGGGCTTGACGAGGTAGTCGTCGGCCCCGAGCCGCAGTCCGCGCACGACCGAGCGCTCGTCGCCGCGCGCGGTGAGGACCACCACCGACATGTCGCTCACCGTCCGCAGGAAGCGCAGTACGTCCAGGCCGTCGGTGTCGGGCAGTCCCAGATCGAGAAGCAGCAGGTCGGAGCTGCGGTGGTAGGTCAGCACATCCCTGCCGTACCGGACCCGTCTGGTGACGTGACCGTGGTCGTACAGGGTCTCCACGAGCGCCGCGGCCACGCCGTCGTCGTCCTCGGCAAGCAGTATCCGCACCTCGGCCACCTCCTTTCAGCCACTCCCCGCAGCCGAATGTAGACCACGCCGGCCGGACGCCCGCCTGAGTGTTAAGGGGAGGTTAGTTCTGTGTTCGGGTCACTCCCCCGCCCCGTGCGGCGGGGCCAGGCTGCACGGCACCCAGCAGCCCGAGAAGGACGCCGTAATGATCATCGACTGTCACGGTCACTACACGACCGCCCCGCCGGCCCTGGAGGCATGGCGCAACCGGCAGGTCGCCTCTCTCACCGAGCCGTCAGCCGCCCCCGCCCGCACGGACCTGCGCATCGGCGACGACGAACTGCGCGAGACCGTCGAGCCGAACCAGTTGCGGCTGATGGACGAGCGCGGCATCGACGTGACGGTCTTCTCGCCCCGCGCGTCGTTCATGGCGCACCACATCGGGGGCTTCGAGACCTCCGCCGCCTGGGCGGCCGTCTGCAACGAACTCTGCTTCCGCGTCAGCCGGTTGTATCCGGAGCGTTTCGTGCCCGCCGCGATGCTTCCGCAGTCCCCCGGCGTGGACCCCGCCACCTGCATACCGGAACTCACCCGCTGCGTGGAGGAGTACGGCGCCGTCGCACTCAACCTCAACCCCGACCCCTCGGGCGGCCACTGGACGGCCCCGCCGCTGACCGACCGCTCGTGGTACCCCCTCTACGAGAAGATGGCCGAGTACGACGTCCCGGCGATGATCCACGTCAGCACGAGCGTCAACCCCGCCTTCCACACCACCGGCGCGCACTACCTCAACGCCGACACCACGGCGTTCATGCAGCTGGTCCAGGGCGATCTGTTCGCCGACTTCCCGACCCTGCGCTTCGTGATCCCCCACGGCGGCGGGGCCGTTCCCTACCACTGGGGGCGTTTCCGGGGCCTCGCCATGGCGCTGGGCAAACCGCCCCTGGAGGAACACGTCCTGGGCAACGTCTACTTCGACACCTGCGTCTACCACCAGCCCGGCTCGGACCTCCTCTACGACGTCGTCCCGGCCCGCAACATCCTCTTCGCCTCGGAGATGATCGGCGCCGTCCGCGACGTCGACCCGTGCACCGGCCACCACTTCGACGACACCCGCCGCTACGCCGAGGCGGCCGAACTGCCCGCGGACGACCTGGCGGCGGTGCAGGAGCACAACGCCCGGGCGGTGTATCCCCGCCTGGACGCCCTGCTGAAGAGCCAGGGCCGGTGAAGGACATGAGCACTCTCTCCCCCAGGACCCCCGGCTGGCTGGACTGGTACCGGAACCCGTCCGAGCCGGCGTTCCGGCTGCCGCCGGGAACCGTCGACGCCCACTGCCATGTCTTCGGCCCGCAGGCCGAGTTCCCGTTCGCACCGGAGCGGAAGTACACGCCCTGCGACGGCGGCAAGGACGACCTCTTCGCGCTCCGCGACCACCTGGGCGTCGCCCGCAACGTCATCGTGCAGGCCACCTGCCACGGCGCGGACAACAGCGCCATGGTCGACGCCGTCCGGGCGGCGGGCGGCCGGGCACGCGGCATCGCGACCGTCCGCCCGGACATCGGCGAGGCCGAGTTGCTCGAACTCGACGCGGCGGGCGTGCGCGGAGTGCGCTTCAACTTCGTACGGCGTCTGGTCGACACCTCACCCGAGGACGACCTGCAGACGATCGCGAAGAAGATCGCCCCGCTGGGCTGGCACATCGTCCTCTACTTCGAGAGCGTCGACCTGCCCGAACTGGAGGGCTTCTTCAGGTCGTTGCCCACCCCGCTGGTGGTGGACCACATGGGACGCCCGGACGTGACCCGGCCGGTGGACGGCCCGCAGTTCACCCGGTTCCTGCGCTTCGTCGAGTCGGGCGACGTCTGGGTGAAGGTGACCTGTCCCGAGCGCCTCAGCGTGACCGGACCCGCCGCCCTGAACGGCGAGCGGCACGCCTACACCGACGTCGTCCCCTTCGGGCGCCGCGTCGTCGAGGAGTTCCCCGACCGGGTGCTGTGGGGCACCGACTGGCCCCACCCCAACCTCACCGACCACATGCCCGACGACGGCCTCCTCGTCGACCATCTGCCGCAGGTCGCGGTCACCGACGAGCAACGGCACAAGCTCCTCGTCGCCAACCCGATGGGCCTGTACTGGCCCGGCGAAGACGTCTGACAACCCCGACTCCCCGACCCGCCCACCGACTTCGACAAGGGCCGCTCATGCAACACGCCAACGCGCTGAACCGGCTGGAGAGGCTTCCCGTCTCCCGGTTCCACAAAGTCACCCTGCTCGCCGTCGCCTTCGCCTACTTCTTCGAGTTCGCGGACATCAACAGCTTCGCCACCACCGCGCCGAAACTGATCAGACTGTGGGGCGTGACGGTCGACCAGATCGCCTACGTCACCTCGCTCTCGTTCGTCGGCATGTTCCTCGGGGCCGTCGTCGCCGGGTCCGTCGCCGACCGATGGGGCCGCAAGCGGGCCCTGCTGTGGACGACGCTGTCCTTCGGCGTCTCCTCGTTCGCGGCGGTGTTCTCCTGGGACCTCGTGTCGCTGGGTGTGTTCCGCGTCCTGACCTCGGCGGGGCTGTCGGCGATGACCGTCGTGGGGGTCGTCTACGTCAACGAGATGTATCCGTCGGCGATCCGCGGCAAGTACCAGGCGTACGCCATCGTCATCGGCATCTGCGGCACGCCGGTCACCAACCTCATCGCCAGCGCGGTCGTGCCGCTGAGCGACTGGTCGTGGCGGCTGGTCTACCTCTGGGGCTCCCTGGGCATCCTGCTCGTCCTGTTCACCCGGCACCTCAAGGAATCGCCCCGCTGGCTCGAGAGCAGGGGAGAGCACGCCACGGCGGACGCGGTCCTGAGGGAGATCGAGGCGAGCGTCGCCGCGGAGAAGGGCCCCCTCCCCGAGCCCGCGCCCCCGGTCGACGCGACGCCGTCGACCAGGGCCCCGCTCCGCCTGCTCCTGCAGAGGAAGTACCTGCTCCCGACGGTGCTGCTCACCGTGCTGTGGACGACGCAGACCATCGGCTTCTTCGGCTACTCCAGCTGGGCACCCACCCTGCTGGCCAAGGAGGGCTTCAGCGTCGAGAAGTCCGTCTTCTACGTGGCCCTGACCACGGTCGGCGCACCCCTCGGCTGCTATCTGGCGTCCCTGGTCACCGACCGGTTCGAGCGCAAGTGGTGCCTGGTCGCCTTCGGCACGGTGATCGCGATCTGCGGCCTGCTGTACGGGCTCACCTTCGACCCGGCCCTCATCATCGTGTTCGGTTTCCTGGTGAACCTCTTCGAGCGGGGCTACACCGCCCTCGCCTACGCCTACTCACCCGAGCTCTTCGACACCCGGAGCCGCTCGCTGGGAACGAGCGTCTCCTACGGCCTGGGCCGGCTGTCGAACGCCGCCGGCCCGCTGATCGTCGCGGCGCTGTACAACGGCCACGGCTATCAGAGCGTGTTCTGCTTCATCGCCGGCACCTGGATGATCGGCGCGATCACCCTGGCCGTCTTCGGCACCCGGACGCGCTCGGCACGCCTCGCCGAGGCGGAGCGGCAGCGTATGAGCGTCCCTGCCTGAGGCAGGCCCGGCCGTCCCCCGAGGCGGACCGGCCCGTCGATGTCAGGCGCAGCCGTCCGCCGCGGCCGCCATGAGCGGCCTCGCGGCCTGCTCGGTTGTGTCCGGGGGAACGACCAGCAGATCCCAGCGTCCCTGGCCGGGAGCGAGCAGGACGACCGTGTGCGGCGCGGACACCGCAGCGGTTCTGCGCAGTCGTACGACCTGGTTGCAGACGAGCATCCGGCCGGGCGTCGAGGACCACGTCGATCCGTTGACGGTGACGCTGGTGATGTGGCCCCAGTCCGGCGGCAACCCGGCCAGGAGACGCGGGAGTTCGGCCAGCAGATCGTAGGAGCGGGGCCACCACGCGCCGTCGATCGGCCGGGGCATGGTGCCGTGGGGGGCCAGGCTCAGACGGAGGACGGGAACGGAGGGCGGCGGGGGCTGCAGTGCGGTGGTCATGTCTGCTCCTGGCTGTCGGCTGTCGGCCGTCGGTTGCCGGCTTCCGCCCGGCGAGGGGGCACGCCCGCGTGACGTCGTAGGGTCGAAGGTCACGGTCATGGCGCGAACCTGCCTCCGGGCGCGTCCACGACCGCCCGGCGTTGTCGGTCACCGGGAACGGCACCCGCGAAGCAGCGGTGCACGGAGAACTCCCGATGTGCCCACGCTACCCCGCCCACGACCCGAAACGCGCTGCTGACCGACGCCGGCAGGCCCCGGTGCTGGTCACGGGGCCGAGAGTGGATAAATCGGGCGTTCGATCATGCCGATGCCGTTTCGCGTCTCGTGCGGGGCGGGTACTCGGGGTCCGCACTGCACATCGGACAAGCGCTGAGGCGGTCGCCATGACGGACACCACCACCACCGGCATCGGTTCGACAAGCCGGCCGGATGCGGACACGAGCACACTGAAGGGCCGTACGGGGGCCGGGGCTCCGGCTCCGACACGGGGGAAGACCAGCATCGCCGACGGTGTGGTGGCCAAGATCGCGGGAATGGCCGCCCGCGAGATCCCGGGCATCCACAATCTCGGCGGAGGCATGGCCCGCGCCTTCGGCGCCGTGCGGGAGCGGGTCCCCGGCTCCGGCGACGGCGTCACCCGCGGCGTGAAGGTCGAGGTCGGCGAGCGCCAGGCCGCCGTCGACCTGGACGTCGTCGTCGAGTACGGCGTCTCCATCGTCGAGGTCACCGGTGACGTGCGTGACAACGTGATCGGCTCCGTGGAGCGGATGACGGGCCTGGAGGCCGTCGAGGTGAACATCGCCGTCGACGACGTCCATCTTCCCGACGAGGAGGAGCCCGAACCGGAGGAGGACCGCGTGAGGTGAACGGCCGCGGCATGAACCGCTCCCGCATGTGACGGGGGTCACACCAAAAGGAAAACCGGCGGTCCCGGCCGGGCGTCTAGCCGGTGTGAGATCAGTCAGGAAGGCACCGGGCGAGCTGGACGAGGCACGTCTCGTCCAGCTGGTGGCCAAGGGTGACCGCGCGGCGTTCGAGGAGCTGTACCGGCGCACCGCGCCGTGGATGGCGGTGCGGCTGCGCCGTCGCTGTGCCGACGAGCAGATCGTCGCCGAAGTCATGCAGGAGACGTATCTGGCGGTGTGGCGCGCGGCGGGCGCGTTCGCGGGCGCCTCGGTGGGCGGGACGGCCGTCGGATGGCTGTGGACGATCGCGGCGCGCCGTCTCGTCGACGCCTTCCGGCGCCGGGCCCACCATGCCGAGCCGCCGCCCGCCGCCGCTCTCGCCGACGCGGCGCCGGCCGCCGAGGAGGAGGCGCTCGCGGCGACCGTCGGCGGCGACGTCGGTGACGCGCTGCGGCGCCTGGCACCGGAACTCAGACAGGTACTGCAGGCCATGGTGCTCGACGGGCTGTCCGTCCGGGAGACCGCCGTCCTGCTCGGGCTGCCCGAGGGAACGGTGAAGACCCGTGCCCGCCGGGCCCGGATCGCGATGCGGAAGGCGCTGACATGAGCGTGGAGCACGCGTCGATGCGGATCATCGACGGTTACGCGCGCGGCGGCACGGGCCTCGCCGCCGACGAGGTGTGGGCCGTGGAGGCCCATCTGGAGGCGTGCCGGATGTGCCGTGACCGGCTGTCGGCCGCCGTCGCGGCGCAGGCTCCGGACGTGGCGGCGCTGGTCGGCACCGTGTGGGCCGGCCTCGAACCCCGGCTGGCCGACACCGCCCCGGTGCCGCGCCGACGGCACCGGTCGGCGCGGCTGTCGAGCTGGCTGACGCCCACGATGGTGCCGTGGCTGGCCATGGTCGTGATCGTGACACTGCTCGCGGTGCTGCTCGACGTGGTGGGCGCCGGCACCGGCGATGTGTCGCTGGTGCTGCTGCTCGCCCCGGTGCTGCCCGTGCTCGGCGTCGCCGCGTCGTGGTCGCAGGGCCTCGACCCGGCGTGGGAGCTGACGGCGTCGGTGCCCGGGGCCGGGCTCCGCCTGGTGCTGAAGCGCACGGTGTCCGTGCTCGCCGTGGTCGTCCCCGCGCTGCTCGCGGCCGGCTGGGTGACGGGGGTGTCGGGGGTGACGGCCGCGCAGTGGCTGCTGCCCTGTCTGGCCTTCACCTCGACGACCCTGGCGCTCGGCGGTGTCGTCGGCGTGACTCGCGCCGCCATCGCGCTGGTGGCGGTGTGGGCCGTCATGGTCGTGGCGCCGTCCGTGGCCGCGAGCCGTGCGACCTTCGCCCTGCAGACGGGCGGCCTGCCCGTGTGGGGGCTGATCCTCACCCTCGGCATCGGTGTCGTGATCGCCCGCAAGGGCGCGTACTCCGTGCTGGGAGCCCATCGATGACCATCGGAAAGGACCAACACATGATGCCCGCGGTGAGCGCGGCCGACATAGCGCCTACGGCCTACGCCTGGGAGATCCAGGCGACGGGGCTGAAGGTCAGGGTCGGCAGGAAACGGATGGCGGTCGACGGGCTCGACCTGTCGCTGGGCACCGGTGTGCACGGCCTCCTCGGACCCAACGGAGCGGGCAAGACCACCCTCATCCGCGCGCTGGCCACCGTGCTGCGCCCCACCGAGGGCGCCCTGACACTGCTCGGCGAGTCCGCGGGCGGCATGGGCGAGCACCGTGCGCTGCGCCGCCGGATCGGCTATCTGCCGCAGGAGTTCGGCTACTACAAGCGCTTCACCGTGCGCGAGTTCGTCGAGTACATGGCGTGGCTGAAGGAGGTGCCCAAGGCGGACATACCGGCGGCGGTGCAGCGCGCCGTCGAGCGGGTGGGTCTGGCCGACCGCGCCGATGCGCGGATGAAGACACTGTCGGGCGGCATGGTGCGACGGGTGGGCATCGCCCAGGCCATCGTCAACGACCCGTCGATCCTGCTGCTCGACGAACCGACGGTCGGCCTGGACCCGGCGCAGCGGCTGCGCTTCCGCGAGCTGCTGCAGGAGTTGGGCACGGACACCTGCGTGGTCGTCTCGACCCACCTGGTCGAGGACGTCGCCGCCGCCTGCACCGACGTGGTGCTCTTCGCCGAGGGCCGGCTGGTCTTCCAGGGCACCCCGGACGAACTGGCCGCGGCCGGCGGCCCGGAGGACGTGGGGGACAGCCCGCTGGAGCGCGGCTACTCGGCGTTGCTCCGCACCCCCGAGCAGACGAGGGGCACCTGGTGAACGTCCGTGTCCTGCGCATCGAGCTGAGGCGCTCCATCGCCCCGTGGGCCGGCGTCATGGTCCTCGCCGCCGGGCCGGCGTTCCTGTACCTGCTGAGCGGACCGTGGTGGAAGGGCACCGCGCTGTGGACGACCCAGTGGACGACCATGGCCCTGTGGACCCGCTTCCCGCTGATCCTTCTGTGGCCGCTCGTCATGGGGCTCGGGGCCCTGCAGGGGCTGCGCGACCACCGCTCGAAGATGTCCGAGCTGCTGACGAGCACGCCGCGGCCCGCCCGGCACCGCGCGGCCGCGCTGGCCGGCCCGACGGCGGCCACGCTCGCCGCGGCCTTCGTGCTCGTCGTCCTCCTGGGCTCGGCCCAGGTGCTCGGCCGCACCGACTACACGCACCTCGGATGGCTGCCGATCTCGCTGGTGGCGGCACTCGCCCTCGTCGCGGGGGGCGTCCTGGGCATGGGCGTCGGGCGGGCCCTGCCGTCCGTGCTCACCCCGCCCGCGCTGGCCGTGGCCGCCTTCGTGTTCACCAACCTCCTCCAGCAGTCGGCGGACTGGGCGGTGCCGACGGCCACGGTGCCGAACCGGCTCGCGCTGCTGTCGCCGGCGGGCGCACAGGTGCGCGAGGTGCTCCTCACGCTCTCCGCCTCCGTGCACCTCGGTCAGACGGTGTGGCTGCTCGGCGTGGCCGCGACGGGTTTCGCGCTGCTGACCGCCGTCACCCCGCGCACCCGGCTGCTCGCCCTGACGCCGATCCTGGCGGGCGCGGCGATCGCGCTGCTCGTCCTCCCCTCCGACCCCCGCCGGACCTTCGTCGTCGACGAGGCCGCCGCGGCGCAGGTGTGCGACGGCCCGGTGTGTGTGACGAAGGTGCACCAGACACGACTCGCCGGACTGGCGGGTCCCGGCAAGAAGGCGCTGCGCCTGCTGCACGAGGCCCTGGGCGACCAGGCGCCGGTCTCCATCCGGGAGAGCACCGCCCTGCGGGCCATCGGCGACACACCGGAACGGTCCCGCACGGCCGTGCTCGTCGACTTCCGCGACGGGATGATCGGCAGCGTGAAGGGCGAGGAGCTGACCCGGGCCCTGATCGCCCAGGGCATGGCGCCGACGTGCTTCGCCCGCAGCGACAACGAGAGCGGCACGCTCGGGGAGATCAGCGCGCAGAGCATCGCGGCGGGCTGGGTCCTCGGTGACCTGAGACCGCTCGGCGGCACCTTCCACTCCCCGCAGGACCAGACGGCCGAGGCAGGTCCGGTGTGGAAGAAGCTCGAGGCGCTGCCGCGCACCGAACAGGTCGCGCGGATCAGGGCGGCGCACGCCGCCGCGGTCTCCTGCAAGGGTGACCCGCTCGAGACGCTGGCGGGCGGTGCGTCCCGATGAGATGGCTGACGCTGTACGCGCGCTCGCGGCAGGTGCCCGCGTCGTTCGCCGTGGTGGTGATCAGCGCGGTGGCGGTGTCGGCACTCGCGGGACACGGGACGGACGGGTCCGTTGCTCCGCGGATGGCCGTGCTCGTCCTCGCCGCGGGGGTGACGGCGGCCTCGATCGGACTCGGCGGGCAGGACCTCGCCCTGGACCGGACGGCCGCCGTCCGCTGGGTGCCGCGCAGGGCGGCGCATGTGCTGCTGATCGGGGCGGTCGTCGGTGCGGTGCTGTCGGCCGTGCAGACGCTGGGCGGGGACCTGGCCACCACCGCGTTCGTCGTCCGGGACAGCGCGGGGCTGGCGGGGCTCGTCGCCATGGGGGCGGCGGTGTGCGGGGCGCAGTACGCGTGGACGGTGCCGGTGGCCTGGCTGTCGTACTCGGTCTTCGCCCCGCCCCCCACAGGTGTGCCGGCGCAGGTGTCGACCTGGATGCTGCTGCCGCCCGGCACGCCGGCGGGCACCTGGACGGCCCTGCTCCTCACGGTCGGCGGCACCGCGGCCTACGCCTTCGCGGGACCGAGACTGTAGCCGACGCGGCCGCCATGAGCAGGGCCTGGCGGCCGCGTCCGTGCAGGACAGCACTAGTGCCGCGGCAGGCAACGTTTGCCCGTAAAGGAGCGGCGTCCGGCGCGTGTTCTCGGCGTGCCGGGTGCAAGCCCTCGTACTGGATGTACTTGGGCTTGTGCCCGGTGCGGCGGTGGGGGCCCCTCCCGCTCGAGCGAAGTCGAGAGTGGGGGAGCGTGCCGGGCGTCGCGACGGGGCGAACGTTGCCTGCCGCGGCACTAGGTCGTCGCGAGGGCTTCGGTGGGGGTCAGGCGGGCTGCTCGGAGGGAGGGGTAGACGCCGGCGAGCATGCCGATCAGGATCGCGCCGCCGAAGCCTGCGGTCACCGAGGTGAGGGGGATGACCGGCGGCCAGTCCTGTTGGGTGGCGTAGCCGACGGTCGCCAGGGCGCCGAGTACGGTGCCGGCCAGACCGCCGAGCCCCGACAGGACAACGGATTCGGTGAGGAACTGGGCGCGTATCTGGCCCCGGTTGGCCCCCAGGGCGCGGCGCAGTCCGATCTCCCGGCGGCGTTCGAGGACGGAGATGACCATGGTGTTGGCCACTCCGATGCCGCCGACGAGGAGGGCGACCCCGGCGAGTCCCAGGAAGAGTGCGGAGAAGGTGGTCTCGGTGGCCCGTTTGGCGGCCAGTGCGTCGGACGGGCGGCTGACCAGGACCACGCCGGGCAGTTCGGGGTTGATGGTCGCGGGCAGCACGTCGCGTACGGCCTCGATCTCCGACTCTCTGGCCTTGAGGTAGATCACGGTGGGGTGGCCGTCGAACTTCAGCAGGCTGCGCGCGGCGTCCCAGCCGACCAGGACCGAGCGGTCGATGTCCGGAGACAGCGGGGTCTTCTCGAGGATGCCGATGACCGTGAACCAGCGGCGGTTGACGTAGATCTGCGGGGCGGGCTGCCCGGCGGTGATCTTCGCGATGCCGAGGCGGGAGGCGGCCACCGAGCCGAGGACGGCGGTGGGGAACTTGTCCGTGTCCGTGCTGAGGAACCGGCCCGAGCCCACCTTGGCGTTGATCGCCCGGAGCAGATTGAGCTTGCTCGCCAGGACGGTCAGGCCCTGGTAGTCGCCGGCGCTGACGCGGTCGTTGCGGAAGACCTCGGCATGGGTGTTGGCGACCGCGCTGGCCACCGTGACCGGCCCGATCCGGCCGGCCATGTCCACCGATTCCGGCGGCAGCAGTACCGGTGGGTCCTGGTTGGCGGGCATGGCCTGGAGCATGTTGGTGCCCAGCGCGGAGAGCCTGGTCATCAGGGCCTTCTGGCTGGACGCCGGGATCCCGGTGACGACGATCAGGGTGGCGATGCCGATCGAGATGCCGAGGGCGGACAGGGCCGCCCGCAGCTTGCGGGTCCGGATGCCCAGCAGCCCCAGGCCCAGAATGTCCAGCGGTGCCAGCCGTACCGGCCTGCTGTCGGCGACACCGTCGGCGTCCCCGTCCGCGGGACGGCCGGCGGCGGGCCGCGTCGATGTGATGGTCATGACCGGCTTTCCGTACGGGCGGGGGCGTGGGTGTCGGAGCGGAGGCGGCCGTCGCGGATCTCCACCCGGCGGGGCAGCCGGGCCGCGATGTCCCGGTCGTGGGTGATGACCGCGATGGTGGTCCCCTCCCGGTTCAGTGTGGTCAGCAGATCCAGTACGGCGCTGCCGTTGGCGGTGTCCAGTGCGCCCGTGGGCTCGTCCGCGAGCACCAGGACGGGCCGGTTGACGAGCGCGCGGGCGATGGCCACCCGCTGCCGCTCACCGCCGGAGAGCTGGTGCGGCAGATGCCGGGCACGGCGGGCGAGCCCCACCCGGTCCAGCGCCTCCAGGGCCAGCGGGCGGCGCTTGCCGCGCGGCACCCCGGCGTACAGCAGACCGGTGGCGACGTTCTCGGCGGCGGTCAGCCCGTCGGTGAGGTGGAACTGCTGAAACACGAAGCCGAGTTGGCGGCCCCGCAGCGCCGACAACCTGCGGTCGGAGAGTTCCGCGACGTCCTGGCCGCCGATCTCCACCGTGCCGCTGGTCGGCCGGTCCAGGGTGCCCATGATGTTCAGCAGGGTGGACTTGCCGGACCCGGACGGGCCGACGATGCCGAGCAGTTCGCCCTGGTCGACGCAGAGCGAGACGTCGTCGAGGGCCGTGACCCCGCCGGGGTACACCATGCTCGCGCCGCGCACCGCCAGGACCGGGTGCGCGTTCATGAGGTCGTCACCACCTTGGTTCCCTCGTTGATGCCACTGCCGCTGATCTCCACCACGCCCTTGGAGAACATCCCGGTCTTCACCGCCACCAGACGGCCGCCGGGCAACTGGACCGCGTAGCCGCCCTCGCGCAGCGCCGTCAGTGCGCCGACGGGCACGGCGAGCACGTCTTTGCGGGTCTCCGAGGTGAACTGCACCTGTACGGGGGCGGAGTTCAGCTTGCGTACCGCCGCGGTGTCGGGCAGTGAGACGCTGACGTTCAACTTGGGTTGATCGGAGCCGCCGTCGGCGGCTTCCGCGCCCTTGACGGTGGTGCTGATGACGGTGATGGTGCCCTGGGCCGTGGAGTTGTCGGGCAGGTTCACCGTCACCGTGTCGCCCCTCTTGATCGAGCCCGCGTCGGTCGGTTCCACCGGTACGGTCACCGACTTGACGGTGGAAGTGACCGTCATCAGGGTCCCGTCGGCCGCGTCGGCGAGCTGGGCCTGCAGGCCGTCGACCCGCACGGCACCGGACAGTACGGAGAGGTCGCCGACGCCCAGAACGCCGGTGGCGGGCATGCCGACCTCGGTCTGCCAGCGCTTGATCGCGGAGACGAGGCTGTCGGTCAGGACCCCGTCGCCGCGCTTGACTTGGACGGGAGCCGGGGTGGAGGAGGCGGCGTCAGGCGAGGCGGGCTGCCCGGTCCCGGTGGCCTCGGGCGGGGTACCGGCCGTGGCCGAGCCCGCCGTCTTCTGCTCCACGTCCCCGGCCGTCTGTCCGGTGTCCGCCTCGTCGGGCGTGACCGGCTGCTGAGGGATCCACGTGCCCACCGCGGGCTGTGTGCCGATGTCGTAGTCGAGTTTCCTGAGGTTGTCGGCCACCACCTTCACGTCCGGGCCGGTGGTGCCCTTGGCGTTCAGCGTCCGGTACAGCGGCGTGCTGCCGTAGAAGACAGGCACCGGAACGTTGTCCACCCGGTACAGCGGCTCGCCCCTGCGCACCGTGGTCCCCTCGGCCGGCAGCCAGGTGATCCGGCCTGCCTTGTCGCCCTTCACCGTGATGGTCCGGCCGTAGCCGAGGGTCCCGTCCAGGGTCTGGGCGTTGGACAGATCGGTTCTGGTCACGACGGCGGTCGCGACTCGGGCGGCGCCGCCGGCCGCCTTGTCCGGCTTCCCGTCGCGGTTCTGCCACGCGGTCACGGTCAACGCGCTCGCCATGACGACCGCCAGTGCCACCGCCCCGATGACCATCCGCCGTCGGCCGGGCGGACGGGCGGCCCCGGTGTCGTTACTTGTCTCCACCGAACGCCTTCACCTGACAGGCGGTCATGGTTTCGTCGTAGCCGGGAGCGCTCAGGCTGGCTCCGTCATCCAGGCCCCAGCCGCCGTCCGTGACCACGGACTTGATGCCGTGCTCGTTCATGCACTTCACCATGATGCGTACGTCGTCGCCGTAGTCCGGGTTCTTGGCCGGGTCCAGCTCCGGCGGATCGACCGGCTTCTTCCCCTGGCAGGCCTTCACTCCGGGGGAGTTCGGGGATGTCTTGTAGGTCTTCTCCGCCCCGTTCTCCTTCAGGCAGGCGAGCCAGGCGTCCATCATGCGGTTGATGTCGTCCTGGGTGCTGTCCAGCCGGATCTGCGGACGGCCCGCGTCGGGATCGGCGCTCGGCTGTGCCGAACCGCCCGCCGCCGGGCTGCTGATCGAGGCGACCTCGCCCTTGCCGCCCTTGTCCGCGTCGCCGCCCTCGCCACCGCCCCCGCATGCGGTGAGGACGATCAGCGCGGTCGCGCCGAGGGAGGCGAGCACCGCGGCTCGGGTCGTACGACTGCGCCCTGGCCGCGGGCGGGGGGAGGGCCCGCCGCGATGGTCCGACGGCGTTCGATGGAAGAGGTTCGACATGGCCCAGACCATGGCCCGAAGTTATGACGATCCTGTCAGGGCGCAGTCAGAAATCCGTCTGGCCCCATCCGGCCGCCCCTAAAGTGACGCTCATGAACGCCCGTGTCCTCGTGGCCGAGGACGACATCAAACAGGCCGAGGTGATCCGCCGCTATCTGGAGCGTGAGGGCCACACCGCCCTGGTCGTCCATGACGGGCGCGCGGCGCTGGACGAAGTGCGCCGCCACCGGCCCGACCTGCTGGTCCTCGATGTGATGATGCCTCTCGTCGACGGTCTGGACGTGTGCCGCATCCTGCGGCGCGAGAGCGACCTGCCGGTGCTGATGCTGACCGCCCGCAGCACCGAGGAGGATTTGCTGCTCGGCCTGGACCTCGGCGCCGACGACTATCTGACCAAGCCCTACAGCCCGCGCGAGCTGATGGCCCGGGTCCGCACCCTGCTGCGGCGGACCCGGGCAGCCGCCGCGCCGGACGACCCGGTGCTGCGGGTCGGTGCCCTCGCCCTGGACCCCGTCCGCCGCGTCGTCGAGATCGAGGGCCGGCAAGTGGCCTGCACGCCGGGTGAGTTCGACGTCCTCGCGACGATGGCGGCCGAACCGGAACGGGTCTTCACCCGGCGCCAGTTACTGGCCCGGACGCGGGGGGACGACCGTTACATCACCGAACGCACCATCGACGTACACGTCCTGAACCTCCGCAAGAAGATCGAACCCGTTCCCCGGCGGCCGGTCTATCTGCAGACGGTGTTCGGAGTCGGCTACCGCCTCACCGACGGCAGCCGTGGGCGCTGAGACGGCGGCCCGGGCCGCGGCAGAAAACGAACCCGCCACAGGAACCGAGACCACAGGATCGGAAGCCACACCATCCGGAACCCGGGGCAGGGGCAGGCTGCCGCTGCGCCGCAGTCTGCTGGTCCGGCTGCTGGCGGCGTCGATCACGATCGCCGTGTGCTCGGTCGCGGCCACCGCCTGGCTCGCCGCGCGCACCGCCACGAGCGCCATCCAGCACGAGCAGGGACAGGTCCTCGCCAACGACGCCCAGATCTACGACACGCTCATCGGCTACGCCGCCGGCCACACCGACTGGTCCGGAGTGACGCCGACCCTGCGCCGGCTGGCCGAGCGGACCGGACGCCACATCACCCTGACCACCCAGGAGCGTCGGCCCATCGCCGCGTCCGGCTCCGCCACCGCCCTTCCCACCAGAGCCTCGGCGCTTGTCGACCCCCTGCGGGCCGACCCGGCGCTGCTGCCCGGCGTCAACACGGACGGCATCGACCCGCGAGCGGTCGGCCCGTACCGCCTGCCGAAGGCCGAGCGCAAGGAACTGGAGGACCGCGTGCAGGTGCTGCAGTCCTGCGTGCGTGGCATCGGTCGCAGCGGAGTGACCCGAGCGCCGAGCGGCAGGCCCTTCATCGTCATCACCGGCGACAACGAGTTCCAGCAGAAAGTCACCCAGGAGTGCGACCTGTACGCGCTCGACACCCCCACCCGCACCGAGAAACAGGCGCTCGACCGGCTCAACGTCCTGGTCGGCGACTGTATGAAACGCCAGAACCTGGCCCCCGTGACGGTCGGGCTCAGCTTCACCCCCATCGGAAGGAGCGGCGAGGACGCACAGCTGTGCATCGACACCGCCCGCCGCGAGCAGCTCGCCCCGTACGTCGCTCCGCCCGCGCTGCTGTTCGTCACCGCCCCGGCCGGATCGGCCGCCCCCGGCTTCGATCTCTCGCCGGCCAACGGGGTCCGGGTCGCCGGTGTCGCCGCCCTCGTACTCGTCCTCACCGTGGCCGTCACCGTCACCGTCGGCACCCGGCTGGTCAGGCCCCTGCGGGCACTGACCGACGCCGCCCGCCGCCCGACACAGCAGCATCTGCGGGTACCGGTGACCACCAACGACGAGATCGGTCACCTGGCCGCCGCCTTCAACGACCTGTCGGAGCGCCGCGAGCGCATGGAGGGCCAGCGCAAGGCCATGGTCAGCGACGTCGCCCATGAACTGCGCACCCCGCTCAGCACGATCCGCAGCTGGCTCGAAGCGGCCCAGGACGGCCTGGCCGCCTCCGACGACGCCTTCATCGCCTCCCTGCTGGAGGAGGCCATGCTGCTCCAGCACATCGTCGACGACCTCCAGCAGCTGGCGCAGGCCGACGCGGGCCGGCTGTGGCTGCACCCCGAACTCCTGCAGCTGCGGGAACTCCTCGACCATGTGGCGGCCGCCCACCGCAGCCGGGCCGACGCCGCCGGTGTCACGCTCACCACTCACGTCGAGGGCGCCCCCGTCCTCACCGCGGACCCCGTGCGCCTGCGCCAGACCGTCGGCAACCTGCTGTCCAACGCCATCCGGCACACCCCTCCCGGGGGCTTCGTCGCGCTGCGCTGCCGCCGCACCGGCGACCGGGTGGTGATCGAGGTCGCCGACACCGGCACCGGTATCGCCGCCGACGACCTGCCCCGCGTCTTCGACCGCTTCTGGCGCGCCGACAAGTCCCGCAGTCGCCAGACCGGCGGCAGCGGCCTGGGCCTGGCCATAGTCCGCCAGCTCACCGAGGCCCACGGCGGGACGGTCTCGGTGATCAGCACCCCGGACATCGGAACGGTCTTCACCCTCAGCCTGCCCCTGTGACTTCGGCGGGCGGGCCGTACTTCAGGGTCGCGGGTGCGGTGCGTCGGCCGGTTCGCCCGGCAGCCACTGCAGGGCGAACCAGAGCTCCATGCGGACTCCGGGGTCCTGGAGGTCGACGTCGAGGAGGTCGGCGACCCGCCCCAGGCGGTGGCGGACGGTGTTGCGGTGGATCCGCAAGGTCGCGGCGGTGCGGTCCCAGCTGCCGTGGTGGGTCAGCCAGGTCCGCAGGGTGTCGAGGAGGACCTGGGCGCCGGGCGGGCCGGTCCGGTCCAAGGGGGCGAAGCGGCTGCGGGAGAGTTCGCGGGCGTCGGCCGGAGCGACGAGTGCGTGGAGGGTGAGGGCATCGGTGGTGTGGACGACGGCGGGTGCCCCGGCGGCGAGGGCGCGTTGCAGGGCGCGTTCGGCCTGGGTGTCGGCGTGCGGCAGGGCGCACGCGGTCGCGGGCGCGCTGTAGCCGAGGACCCATCCGAGCTCGGCCGCCCGGGCGGGAACGGTTGGCCGGGCGTCGGCGGCGCAGGGGACCAGCGCCTGGAGCGCGGGGCCGTCGATGTGCACATACGGGGTACCCAACAGAGTGGCCAGGGCGGCCAGTTGAGCCGGGTCGACGGCCGGGGGCGTCCCGTCGGGATACCGGCCGTGGACCACCGTCCAGTGACCGCCCGCCGCCCCGTCCCCGGGGACCAGCGAGGGGGCGACCTCGGCGGGCGTGGCCCCGAGCATGAGCCGCACCAGCGCGCCGACGCTGTGGGCGTCGGTGCTCAGGGCGTGCCGCGGGCTGGTGAGCAGGGCCAGCAGGACCGTCGCCGTGCCGGTCACCTGGCGGTGCACGGCGTTCGGGGGTGTGGTGGCGGCCTGTCCGAGGGCCAGCGCCGCCGCGGTCGTACGGTCGGCGCCGGCGGGCAGGGTGTGGACGGTCAGGTGGCTTCCCTGGTCGGGGTCGTGGGCCGCCGCGGCCTTGGGGCCGCCGCCCCGCCGCAGGGTGCGTACGGCGAGGTCGCGCAGCAGGTGCGGGGACGCGGGACGCCGGCCCGCCGAGAGGAGTTCGGTGCCCTGGGCGTCGTACAGCACCGACCACGCCCCGGTGTGGGCGGCGAGTTGGCCGAGGACGGACCGGAGGGCGTCCGGGCGGGCGGCGGCCGAGGCCAGCGCCGACTGGGCCCGGGAGATCTCCCGCAGTTCGCGGTTGCGGACCTCGGCGATCGCCGCGTAGGCGGCCTGCCCGACGGCGACGAAGGGGGTGGCGGGCGGAAGGCGGAGGAGCGGCAGGCGGTGCCGGTCGCAGGCCCGGACGAGTTCGGGCGGCACCTCGGCGTGCACGGGGGCCACGCCGAAGCCGAGTGCGGCGACTCCGGCGGCGACCACCCGTCGTACGTAGGTGTCGATGCCGTCCGGGTCGTCGGGAAGCCGTACGCCGGCGGTGAGGAGGAGTTCGCCGCCGACGAGGTAGGGCGTGGGGTCCTCGATCTCCGTGGTGCCGACCGTGCCGACCAGGCGGTCCCCGGCCGCGGGCCCGGCGATCTGGGTGAGGCCGAGGCGCGGGTCGGCGAGCAGCACGCCGAGGCGCACGGACGGCTGCTCGGGGTCGGCGGCGGCCGCCGCCGCACCCGGGTTGTCGGACTCGTCCAATGAACGTCTCCCGATTGGGCGGAAGCGGCACTTCAGCCCCAGTACACCGCGTGGCTACGGTCATGTCACCCCCCACCCCGTTCCCCCCTCCCGCTCTCCCCTCTTCCCCTTCCCGGAGGTCCCCGTGACCGTCGACTACCTCGTCATGTCCGCCTACCTGCTCGGCATCATCGGCGTCGGCTGGTGGGGCAGACGCCGTGCCGCCTCCAAGAGCGACTTCCTGGTCGCCGGACGCCGGCTCGGCCCGCTGATGTACACCGGCACGATGGCCGCCGTCGTCCTCGGCGGCGCCTCCACCATCGGCGGTGTGCGCCTCGGTTACACCTACGGCGTCTCGGGTGCCGCCATGGTCGGCGCCATCGGCCTCGGGCTGCTGGCCCTGAGCGTCTTCTTCTCGGCCCGTATCTCCCGGCTGCGCGTCTACACGGTCGCCGAGATGCTGTCGCTCCGCTACGGCGACGCGGCGAGCGTGATCTCGGGCGTCGTCATGTGGATCTACACCCTCATGCTGGCGGTGACCTCGACGATCGCGTACGCCAGTGTCTTCGACGTCCTCTTCGACGTGCCGCGCTGGGTCGCGGTGGTCGTCGGCGGCACGATCGTCGTCGGCTACTCGGCGCTCGGCGGTATGTGGTCGATCACGCTCACCGACATGGTGCAGTTCGTCGTGAAGAGTCTGGGCGTGCTCGTCCTGCTGTTGCCGATCGCCGTGGTGAAGGCGGGCGGCTTCGGCGCCATGTCGGACCGGCTGCCGGGCGGCTACTTCTCCCTCACCTCCATCGGCGGGCAGACCATCGTCACCTTCGTGCTGATCTACACCTTCGGCATGCTGATCGGGCAGGACATCTGGCAGCGCGTCTTCACCGCCCGCAGCGACAGGGTCGCCGCCTGGGGCGGCACCGTCGCCGGGGTCTACTGCCTGGCGTACGCCCTGGCCGGCGCGTTCATCGGCATGGCGACGAAGACCCTCTACCCGAACCTGGCCGAGGCCGACCAGGCCTTCGCCACCATCGTCAAGCACGCCCTGCCGACGGGGGTCCGCGGTCTGGTCCTGGCCGCCGCGCTGTCCGCGATGATGTCCACCGCCAGCGGGGCCCTGATCGCCTCCGCGACGGTGGCCAACCAGGACATCTGGGCCCGGCTGCGCCGCCGTACCCCGTCGAAGGACCACGACGAGATCAGTTCCAACCGGCTCGCCATCGCCGTACTCGGCGTGGCCGCCATGGTGATCGCCTGTGTCCTCGGGGATGTCATCGAGGCGCTCACCGTCGCCTACAACCTGCTCGTCGGCGGTCTGCTGGTCCCGATCCTCGGCGGTCTGGTCTGGCGGCGCGGCAACCTGGCGGGTGCGCTGACCGCGATGGTCGCGGGCGGTACGACGGTGATCACCTTCATGGTGACCGACGGTCTGCTCGCCAACGAGCCGATCTACTACGGCCTCCTCGCGAGCCTCGTCGCCTACGTCGCCGTCAGTCTGGTGACCAGGCCGACCGACGAGACGGTCCTGGAGACGTGGCGCCGCCGTCTGGCGGGCGACCCGGCACCGGCCTCCGCCGCGGCCCCGGAGCTCAGCGCGGCCTGACCCGCCACCTCACCCCGCCCACCCCATCGCACCCGCACCCGCACCCGCACGTGCCCGTACCTCGTTCGAAAGGCTTCCGATGCCCGCCCCCTCCGCGGAAGAACTCCGTCTGCGCCGCGAACTCGCCGCCGTCTACCGCCTGGTGGCCCACTTCCGGATGACCGACCTGATCTTCACGCACATCTCGGTACGGCTCCCCGGCCCCGAACACCACTTCCTGATCAACCCGTACGGGCTGCTCTTCGAGGAGATCACCGCCTCCAGCCTGGTGAAGGTCGGCCTCGACGGCAACCCCGTCGAGGAGACCCCTCACCCCGTCAACCCGGCCGGTTTCGTCATCCACAGCGCGATCCACGCGGCCCGCCCCGACGCCCGGTGCGTCCTGCACACCCACACCAGGGCCGGATGCGCGGTGGCCGCCCAGGAGGACGGTCTGCTCCCGCTCAACCAGATCTCGATGGAGTTCTACGGCAGGCTCGGCTATCACGCCTACGAGGGCGTCGCCCTCAACCTGGCCGAGCAGCGACGGCTGGTCGCCGACCTCGGCGGCCACCCGGCGATGATCCTGCGCAACCACGGCCTGCTGACCGTCGGCGAGACCCCGGCCCAGGCGTTCCTGCGCATGTACTACCTGGACAAGGCCTGCGAGATCCAGACCGCCGCGGCGGCCGGGGGCGCGAAGCTCGTCCTCCCCGACCCCGAGGTCTGCGAGCTCACCGCCCGCCAGCTGACGGGGCAGGAGCACGGATCCGACTTCCAGGACGACCAGGCCTACGACCTCGCCTGGTCGGCACTGCTCCGGCTCGTCGACCGCGTCGCCCCCGGCTACGGGGACTGACGGGACGGGACGGCTCAGAGGAAGGGGGTGACGACGTCCGCGGCGGAGGTGTGCCAGTTGGTGACGAGCGGCTTGTTGACCTCGACCGTCCCGACGCTCAGGGTCTCCGGGTCCGGGTCGTCGTTGGAGACCGAGACGATGAGGCCCTGGTACTGCGGGGCGTCGTTCGTGTTGGTGCTGTTCGTGACCACACCGGCGTAGGCGGTGGTATCGCCGCTCAGGGTGATCTCGTCGCCGCCGGACTGCTCCGCGGCGGAGGCCTCCGTGCCGTCCGATCCGAAGGCCACGACCGGCCGGGGGTCGGGCAGGACGCAGGTGATGCCGGACTTCGCCTTGACCTTGATCAGGAAGTAGCCGCCGGCCTGGGTCTCCAGGTTCGAGCTCCAGGAGAGGTCGTTGGAACCGCAGAGCTGGCCGACGCCGGTCTTGTCCCCGGACGTGTCGGTGCTGCCGCCACCGGAACTGCCGGAACCGGTGCTGCCGCCGGTGGTGGACCCGGTGCTGCCGCCGGACGCCGTGGAGGAGCCCGACGCGACGGGGCTCGGGTCGGTGCCGCCCGCCGACGTGGCGTCACCCGGCTGACACGCTGTCATCAGCAGGCCCGCACCGACCACGGCGGTGGCGGCGAGGGCGGTGCGCAGACGACGGTTCATGACGGATTTCCTTCCAGGGGGACAAATGCGGTGCGCCAGATGATCGCTTACCGCGTGCTTACGAGCATCATGATGATCAGGCGCGGCCCGTCGGTTCATGCCGTCCCACGTCCATGACGCCGCTGTCGCACGGCCGTGACACTGCTCCGGCGGACCGCGGAACGGAACCCGAGAAGAGACTGCAAACAAGGCCGGTCCCCGCGGGAGAGTTCACACCATTCCCGGCTGTGCATCTGTGAAGAATTCCCGAGCCGAAGGTGCGACCCGATCGGGCCAGCCACGGCGCCCGCCGAGGCAGGCACCCTGCCCACCTATTCTTCGAGGTCGTGCCTGCAACTGTGCCCTTAAGACCAATGGGCCCGCGGCGCGGAACTTCCCAGCCGAATTGAAACCGTTCAATCACAACGGGCCCACAGGAAACCGTCGTGCACACTGATTGACCTTAATCGCAGCCGCCGTTACGTTACCCACGCCCAACTGCATTGAATCGATTCACCCCTGTGTGGTGTGAGGAGTCGCAATGATCAGCAGGAGGAATGTTCTCGCGGGCGCGGCCGCCGTGGTCGCGGCGGTCACGGCAGACGCGATACCGGCGGCAGCCGCCCCGGCATCCGGAGACGGGGCGCAGGCACAGACGGGGCGGGGCGGCCTGCGCGTCACGGCACCGACCGTGGAGTACGTCCGGCACCCCCTCGGGCTCGACGCGCAACACCCGCGACTGAGCTGGCCATTGCTCTCCGAAAAGACCGACGCGCGCCAGAGTGCCTATCAAATCCGTGTCGCCGGCACCGAGTCGGGGCTGTCGCGCCCGGACGTCTGGGACAGCGGGAAGGTCGTGTCCGGTGAGTCCGTCCTCGTGCCGTATGCGGGTCCCGGGCTCAAGCCCATGACGCGTTACCACTGGTCCGTACGCGTGTGGGACGCCGACGGCCGGGTCTCCGGCTGGAGTGAGCCCTCCTGGTGGGAGACCGGCCTCATGGACGCCGGGCAGTGGACGGCCGACTGGATCTCGGCTCCGGCGAGCCTCACGGACGCGCCGTCCTTCGAGGGCGCCTCCTGGATCTGGTTCCCCGAGGGCGATCCGACGAACAGCGTTCCGGCGGCCACCCGTTGGTTCCGCGGCACCGCCGAACTGCCCGACGGGATCACCGCGGCGACGCTCGCCATCACCGCGGACAACGTGTACACCGTCTCCGTGAACGGAGTCGAGGTGGCGCACACCGACCTCGACACGGACAACGAGGACTGGCGCCGGCCGGCCGTGATCGACGTACTGGACCGGGTGCGAGCCGGTGACAACGTTATCGCCGTCTCCGCCACCAACGCGACCGAGGGCCCGGCGGGGCTCGTCGCCGTCCTCGCGGTCCGTACCGCCTCCGGTGAGCAGAAGGTGGTCACCGACGCCTCATGGAAGACCACGAACGCCGAACCCCCGTCCGGCTGGCGCGAGTCCGGCTTCGACGACGGGGGCTGGCCGGCGGCCAGGGTGGCGGCCGCGTGGGGTGGCGGGCCGTGGGGAACCATCGTCCCGGTGTCGTACGCCGTCACCCAGCTGCGGCACGAGTTCCGGCTCCCGCGCCGGAAGGTGTCCCGCGCGCGCCTGTACGCCACCGCGCTCGGCCTGTACGAGGCCCACCTCAACGGCAGCCGCGTGGGCCGCGACCAGCTCGCGCCCGGCTGGACCGACTACCGCACCCGCGTCCAGTACCAGACGTACGACGTCACCGAGTTGGTGCGGCCCGGCGCAAACGCCATCGGGGCGTACCTGGCACCCGGCTGGTACGCGGGCAACGTGGGCCCGTTCGGGCCCGGCCAGTACGGCCGGCACCCGGCCCTGCTCGCCCAGTTGGAGGTCGAGTACGCGGACGGCACGAGCGAGCGCATCACCTCGGGCACCGACTGGCGGGCCGCCGCCGGGCCGATCGCCGCCGCCGACCTCCTGAACGGCGAGACGTACGACGCGCGCAAGGAGACCCCCGGCTGGACCTCGCCCGGCTTCGACGACGGGAGCTGGCTCGGCGTACGGGGCGAAGGGGACATCGGTCCCGGTCTGATCGTCGCGCAGGTGGACGGCCCGGTCCGGGTGGAGCAGGAGCTGACACCGAAGACGGTGACCCAGCCCAAGCCCGGCGTCCACGTCTTCGACCTCGGCCAGAACATGGTCGGCTCGGTACGCCTGCGCGTGTCGGGCGACGCGGGAACGACCGTCCGGCTCCGGCACGCCGAGGTGCTCAACCCCGACGGCACCGTCTACACCGCCAACCTGCGGAGCGCGAAGGCGACCGACACCTACACCCTGAAGGGCCGGGGGGAGGAGATCTACGAGCCGCGCTTCACCTTCCACGGGTTCCGCTACGTCGAGGTGACCGGATTCCCCGGCACCCCCTCGGCGAAGGCCGTCACCGGGCGCGTCATGCACACGTCCGCCCCGTTCACCCTCGACTTCGAGACCGACGTACCGATGCTCGACCAGCTGCACCACAACATCACCTGGGGGCAGCGCGGCAACTTCCTCTCCATACCGACCGACACCCCCGCGCGCGACGAGCGCCTCGGATGGGCCGGAGACATCAACGTCTTCGCGCCCACCGCCGCCCGCACCATGGAGTCGGCCCGCTTCCTCTCCAAGTGGCTCGTCGACATGCGGGACTCCCAGACCGCGGCGGGCTCGTTCACGGACACGTCCCCGGTGGTCGGCAACGTCGGCAACGGCGCCGCCGGCTGGGGTGACGCGGGCGTCACCGTTCCCTGGGCGCTCTACCAGGCGTACGGCGACCGCCGGGTCCTGGAGGACGCCTGGCCGTCCGTGCGGGCATGGCTGGCCTACCTGGAGAAGGGCAGCGACGGTCTGCTGCGCCCCGCCGAGGGCTACGGCGACTGGCTGAACGTCTCCGACGAGACCCCCAAGGACGTCATCTCCACCGCGTACTTCGCGCACAGCACCGACCTCGCGGCCCGGATGGCCGAGGTGCTCGGCAAGGACGCCGCCCCGTACCGCGATCTCTTCGCACGGATCCGGGCGGCCTTCCAGAACGCCTATGTCACCTCCGACGGCAGGGTGAAGGGCGACACGCAGACCGCCTACGTCCTGGCGCTGTCGATGGACCTGCTGCCGGACACGCTGCGGAAGCCCGCGGCCGACCGGCTCGTCGCCCTGATCGAGGCCAGGGACTGGCACCTGTCGACGGGTTTCCTCGGCACACCCCGACTGCTGCCCGTCCTGACCGACACCGGCCACACCGATGTCGCCTACCGCCTGCTGCAGCAGCACTCCTACCCCAGCTGGGGCTACCAGATCGACCGGGGCGCCACCACGATGTGGGAACGCTGGGACTCCATCCGGCCCGACGGCAGCTTCCAGGACGCGGGCATGAACTCCTTCAACCACTACGCCTACGGCTCGGTGGGGGAATGGATGTACACGAACATCGCCGGTATCGCGCCGGGCCGCCCCGGCTACCGCGAGATCGTCGTCCGCCCCCGTCCGGGCGGAGCGGTCACCACCGCCCGCGCGACGTTCACCTCGGTCTACGGCCCCGTTTCCGTCAGCTGGCGGCAGCGGTCCGGACGCTTCGGCCTGACCTGCGCGGTGCCGCCCAACACGACCGCCGAGGTGTGGATCCCCGCGGCCACGCCGAAGACGGTGACCCACACCGACGGGACGTTCCTTCGCCAGGAGGAGGGCTGCGCCGTCTACCGGGTCGGCTCCGGCACCCACCGGTTCACCGCCTGACGGTCGGCGGCGCGGGCGGAACACACCGGCGCCCGTCCCCGACAGGCGGCTGCTCGAAGCAGCCGGTGTCGGGGACGGGCGCCGGGTCGCGGTCGTCACGCGGTCCGGGGTCGTCGGGGAGGACGTGCACGCGGCGGGGGAACACCGCGCGCCGTCGCTCCCCGACGCCTGGCCCGGTGGAGCGGGCGGCCCGTCACCACGCCAGGGCGTCGTCCATGTCGAACTGCCAGTGCGTGACCTTGATCGAGTCGTCGATGTACACGCCCTCCGCGGGAAGGGACGGGTGGGCGGCGGTGTCGCTGTCGTTCCAGTAGACCGCGAGGGACTTGGCCGTGTAGCCGTTGGAACCGCTGCCGTCCGCGGCGGAGAGCTGGATGCCGGCGTAGCCCGACTCGCCGGGCTGCAGGGTGACCACCGCCTGCCCCTTGGACTCCTCGATGACCGGCGGGACGGACTGCGCCTCGCCGAAGGCGACCGCGGGGTAGCCGAGGAGGTCGCAGGTCTTCGAGCCGGTGTTGGTGACGGTGAGGAGCATGTGGTTCAGCGGGCTGGAGACCTCCGTGGCGGTCATCCGGGTGTTGGAGGGGGTGCAGGCGACCCGGTTCGAGCCCGATTCCGTGGTGACCGAGGAGCCCTTCGAACCACCCGAGGCGGTCTTCGAACCGCCCGTCGTCGTGCCCTTGGAACCACCCGACGCGGCCTTGGCGCCCGTCGAGCCCGTGGAGCCGCTCGTGCCGGTGGAGCCCTGCGTGTCGGTCAGACCGGACGAGCCCGTCGAGCCGGCCGAGCCGGTCGTGGGAGTGGCGGAGGCCTCGGAGACGAATCCCACCGAGGAGGCGCCCTCGTTCTTGACGCCCGCTCCGTTGCTGCAGGCGGTCAGCGACAGCGCGGCGGCGGCGAGTGCGGCGGCGGCGAACAGGGTGGTGGTGCGGGTGCGGCGGGTGTTGCGGATACGAGCGGACATGTGATCCCCCTGATGAGGTACGGGTGTTGTGCACGGGCCGCTCACCCCGTTGCCGGGAGCGGCGTGCTTGGATGGCCCAAGCTTGTTCGGCGATCCGTCCCACCCGCCACGACTGCCGGGGCTTCCGGGACACTGGAACGCCGGGAATGGCTCTGACCAGGGGGAACACCCTCCCCCTGGAACGGGGGAACGGAACGTGGAGAGAGAGCGGGACGGTGGCGGGAGACGAATTCTCGGAGCTGTTGGGCCGGTTGAAGGAGCGGTCCGGGCTCAGTTACGGGGTGCTCGGGAAGCGGCTGCACACAAGCACGTCCACGCTTCATCGGTACGTCAACGGGGACGCCGTACCGACGGACTACGCGCCCGTGGAGCGGTTCGCGCGGGTCTGCAAGGCGACGCCCGAGGAACTGGTGGAGCTGCACCGGCGGTGGGTTCTCGCGGATGCCCGGCGCAGACAGCGGGCGGCCGGGGCGTCGGCGGAGGGTGAGGCCGGGGCGACCGAAGTGGTGGAGTCCGGGGCCGAGCCGATGGCGGCAGAAGCCCCGGCCGGTCCCGGGACCGGTGCCGCGACAGATGCCGAGGCCGGTTCCGAGATCGGTTCCGTGGGTGATCGGCCGAACCGGCCGGCGGCGGCTCCCCTGGCGCGGCGGCGTACCGTCGTCCTCGCCGGCACCGCCGTGGCCGCCGCCGTCGTGTCGGCCGCGCTCTTGGTGAACCTCCTGTCCGGCAAGGGCGACGACGACCGGAGCGGGCAGCAGATCATGGGAGCCGCCTCCCGGTCCGCCGGCTCGGTCACCGAAAGCCCCGCCGCCTCCGGGTCGGCCGACGCGAAGGGCGGATCCGCCTCGCCGTCCGCCACCCACAGCGGCAGCCCCACGGCCGCCTCCTCCACCTCCGCCGCCGCGAGCCGTGGCACCGGGGCGGCCCAGGGCGGCGGCTCCGAGGACGGGGCGACCGCGCCCACCGTCACCGTCAATCCGTACAAGTGGGAAGACCCGTGCGGTCCGCACATCCTGATCGACGAGGAGCCCGATCAGGTGCCTCCGCCGCCGAACGAGCCGGACGCACGCGGGTGGGCCACTGCGCTCGGCGGGGTCACCGGCGGGCAGCAGATGGTCGCGCTGACCGTGCAGGGCACCGGGAAGGCCACCGTCGTCCTGGAGGACCTGCATGTGCGGGTGGTGGACAAGAGCGCGCCGCTCGCCTGGAACGACTACCGGATGCACGACGGGTGCGGCGGCGGCGTGGAGACGGTGGGCTTCGACGCGAACCTCGACGACAGGCAGCCCACGGTCTCCCCCAGGTCCGGTCAGCGCGATTTCCCGTACAAGGTGAGCGAGTCCGATCCCGAGGTCTTCTACCTCTTCGCGGACGCGCGGGCGTCCAACGTGAGCTGGTACCTGGAGCTGGACTGGTCCAGCGGTGACCGGCACGGAGTCCTGCGGGTCGACGACAATGGCAAGCCCTTCCGCACGAGCGGCAACGTGGGCCGGCCCTCGTACCTCTATCCGAACGGTTCCTCGGAGTGGGAGCGGGACCAGACCAACCCGAACGTTCCCGGCTGAGCGCCAGGCAGGCAGCCACTGACAGCCGCGCGACGGCGACGGAGAACCGATGGAACGACGCCAGCTGGAATACTTCGTCGCCGTCGTCGAGCACGGCGGATTCACCGCCGCGGCCGCCGCGCTCCATGTCGCCCAGCCCTCGCTGTCGCATGCGATCCGCTCCCTGGAGCGCGAATGCGGCGGACAGCTGTTTCACCGGCTGCCGCACGGTGTCGCCCGCAGTGGTTCTTCTCCGAGGTGCCGCTGGTCCACGTCGCGCTGCCCGAGTACACGAAGGGCTGTGACGCCGACCCCGCGAAGGTCGCCTGCGACTACCCCGCGTTCGACCTCGACAAGATCGTCAGCACGAAGTTCGCCAAGTCGGGCAGCCCGGCCTACGACCTGGTGAAGAACTTCCACTGGACCAACGACGACCAGAACACCGTCGCCAAGTACATCGCCCTCGACAGGATGACCCCGGAGGCGGCGGCGAAGAAGTGGATCGAGGCCAACCCCGACAAGGTCAAGGCCTGGCTGGGCTAGGACAGGTGCTGGGGCGAACGTTGCCTGCCTCGGCACTAGTGTTCGGGCATGACCACCGAGTTGGCTCTCCTGTCCCGGGTCGCCCATCGCGGGCGGGAGATCACCGCGCCCCGGCTGCGCGGGCTGCTGGCGCTGCTGGCCGCGGAGCTGCACAGCGGCTGCACCGCCGGCCGGCTGGTGGAGGGCCTGTGGCCGGACGAGCTGCCGGAGCGGCCGGGCAAGGCGGTGCAGGTCCTGGTGTCGAGGCTGCGGGCACAGCTGGGTGCCGAGCTGATCGTGAGCACACCGACGGGGTACCGGCTGGCGCTGGACGAGGGACAGGTCGACAGTTCCGCGCTGCTGCTGTACGAGGCGGCGAGCGCCGAGCGGGCGCGGGCCGGGGATCACGCGGGTGCCCTGGCGCAGGCCGAGGCCGGCCTGGCGCTCTGGGACGGCGGTGTGGGCGCCGGTGCGGGAGAGGACCTGCACGATCCGGTGGTGGCGCTGCGCGTCGACCGGGGCCGTGCGCATCGTGCGCTGGTCCGCTTCCGGGCGCTCGCGCTCGCCCGGGTGGGTCGGCGGGAGGAGGCGGCGGCGCCGCTGGCCGGGCTGGCCCGGGAACTGCCCCGGGACGAGGAGGTGCTGGCGGAGCTGTTGCGCTGCGAGGCGGTGACCGCCGGCCGGGCGGCGGCGCTGACCCGGTACGACGCCTACCGCCGCCGGCTGCGGGACGAGCTGGGGACCGATCCGGGGCCCGGACTCAGGTCCGTGTACCAGGAGTTGCTGAGCCGGGACGTGCCGCTCGTCCGCCACGGTGTGCCGCACGAGCCGAACCCGCTGCTGGGGCGGGACGCCGACGTCACCGCGGTGAGCGGGCTGCTGGCCGAGGTGCGGGTGGTCACGGTCGTCGGTCCCGGCGGGCTGGGCAAGACCCGTCTCTCCCACGCGGTGAGCCGGGCGGCCGCACAGCCCGTGGTGCACTTCGTTTCCCTGGCCGGTGTCCGCTCCGACGACGACGTGGCCGGTGAGGTCGCCTCGGCCGTCGGCGCCGGGGAGGGCCGGTTCGGCGGGGACGTGGTCGGCGGCATCGTCGGCGCGCTGGGCACCGGGCCCGCGCTGCTGGTGCTGGACAACTGCGAGCAGGTGATCCCCGGCGCGGCGGATCTCGTACAGGCACTGGTGTCACGGTCGAAGGAGCTGCGGGTCCTGGCCACCAGCCGGGCTCCGCTGGGGCTGACCTCGGAGTCGGTGTACGCCCTGCCGGAGCTTTCGCTGACGACGTCGGTCGAGCTGTTCGGGCAGCGGGCGCGGGCCGCGAGGCCCGGCGTGGAACTGCCCGCCGAGCAGGTGGCCGAGATCTGCCGCCACCTGGACGGGCTGCCACTGGCCGTGGAACTCGCCGCGGCCCGGGTCCGGGTGCTCTCCGTGGCCGACATCTCGCGCCGGCTCCGGGACCGCTTCGCACTGCTGCGCGGCGGCGCCCGCGACGCGCCCGAGCGGCATCGCACGCTGCAGGCCGTGGTCGAGTGGAGCTGGAATCTCCTGGAGGACGACGGGCGGGCCGCGCTGCGCGCGTTGTCGGTGTTCCCCGGGGGCTTCACCGAGGACGCGGCTCAGTGCGTGCTCGGCGAGAGCGAGGACGCGCTGACTCTGCTGGAACAGCTGGCCGGTCAGTCCCTGCTCAAGGTGGACGAGAGCTCTTCCGCCAACGCTCCCGGGAACCCTGCCGGGAGTCCGTCCGGGCGTCCGTCCGGGGATCCTTCCGGGGTGCGCTTCCACATGCTGGAGACGCTGCGGGAGTTCGGTGCCGCCCGGCGCGCCGAGGCCGGCGAGGAGGAGGCGGTGACCGCCCGGTTCCTCAGCTGGGCCCGGGACTTCGGACGTGCGCACCACGATGTGCTGTTCGACGGCGGCCCGCAGCGCCCGTGGACCCGCGTCCGGGCCGAGCAGGACAACCTCGTCCTGGCCCTGCGGTACGCGCTGGCCCGCGCCGACGGGCCCACCACCGCGGCGCTCACCGCCGCGCTGGGCTCGTTGTGGGCCACCGGCTCCAACTACGCCCGGATCGCCGCCCTCGCCGACGAGACCGGTGGGCCGCTGTCCCATTTCCGTCCCCGCCCCGGGGAGCCCGGGTACTCCGTGGACGTCGAGACGGCCCGCAGCGCGGCGACGGTGTGCACGGCCAGCCTTTTCATGGGCCGTGGCCCCTACGCCGCACGCCATCTCGTCACACTGCGCCGACTGCCGCCCGCCCCGCCGGACACGCTGGTGCGGGCGCTGGCCGTCGTGCTGTGCGCCGTCCCGGAGACCCACCCGCCGCACTACACGCGGCTGCAGGAACTCTGCGACGCCGACGCGCCCATGCTTGCGGGCATGGCGGCGGGCGTCGCCAGTTATGTGTGGGAGGCCGAGCACGAGACGGAACGCGCGCTGGCGTGCGCCCGCCGGATGCTGGACATGCTGGGGCCGCTCGAGAATCCCGCCATGCGGCTGATCAGTCATGGGCGGATCAGCGAGTTGTGCCTGAACTCCGCGCACGGCGCGGAGGCGTACGACCATCTGCGGGCCGCGCTGAGCGCGCTCGACGAGGTGGGCGACTGGACGGACTCGATCGGCGTCCGCTGGGGGCTGGTGCTGGCCTGTCTGCAGCGCGGGGAGGTCGAGGAGGCGGAGTACTGGCTGGGACTCGCGGCCCTGGACCAGCAGTCGGAGTCCGCCGAGACCTTCGGCACCGATCTGCCGGCCCGCGCGGAGATCGCGCTGGCCCGCGGGCTGACCGAGGTGGGGCTCGGGCTGTGGCGCCAGGCGGCGGAGCGGATACGGGAGGGCAGCCTGCTGCATGCCGACGATCCGTTCGCGGATCCGTGGTCGCTGGAGATCCAGTCGGCCGCGCTGGCGGCGCACGCGCAGTGCGGTCGGCTCGAGCCGGTGGCGGGGCTGGCCGGGCAGCTGCGGGAACGGCTGCTCGGGATGCTGTCCGGCTCCCCGGGCGACGGCTCTCCGGTGGAACTGCCGGTGCACGGCACGGTGTTGCTGGCACTCGGGTTCGCCGGGCTGGCCGGGGGCGATCCGTCGGCCGTACGGCTGGTGGCGCTGGCGGAGCGGATGCCGGCGATACGGGAGTTCCCCTCGCTGTCCTCGACCCGGTCCCGGCAGGCCGCGGAGAACGCCGACAGGGCGGCCTACGACGACGCCAGGTCGTCGTACGCCACCCTGAACCGGGAGGAGCTGCGGGCGGCCGCACTGCGGGAGCTCAGCGCTGCGGCTCGCGGTTGAACTTCGCCTTGGACCACAGGTAGCCCAGCAGCGACAGTCCCAGGCACCAGGCGACGGCCAGCACCGCGTTCTCGGTGCCGATGCCGCTGCCCAGCAGCAGCCCGCGCAGGGTCTCGATGAGGGGCGAGAACGGCTGGTACTCGGCGAACCAGCGGAACCAGCCCGGCATGGCGTCCACCGGCACGAACGCGCTGGACAGGAAGGGCAGCATCACCAGCGGAGTCCCGATGTTGCTGGCCCCCTCGGGGTTGGGGCTGATCAGGCCGATGCCGACCGCGAGCCAGGTCATCGCGAGGCTGGTCAGAGCCATCAGAGCGGCCGCCGCGATCCACTCCACCGGGGAGGCGTCGGGCCGGAAGCCGATGGCCAGTCCGATGCCCAGGACCAGCACCAGAGCCATCAGCGTCTGGATCACGCTGCCGATCACATGGCCGATCAGCACGGAGGCACGGGAGATCGCCATGGTGCGGAACCGGGCGATGATGCCCTCGGTCATGTCGGTGCACACGGCCACCGCGGTGCCCAGCGAGGTCATGGCCACGGTCAGGAGAAGAATGCCGGGGACGAGGTAGGCGACGTAGTCGGCACGGTCCGCGTGACCGCCGTTGATGCCGGCGCTCATCACGTTGCCGAAGACGTAGACGAACAGCAGCAGCAGGATGACCGGGGTGAGCAGGAGGTTCAGGGTGAGGGAGGGGTAGCGGCGGGCGTGCAGGAGGTTGCGCCGCAGCATGGTGAGGTTGTCGCGGAGGGCGTACGAAGGGGTACTCATCGGACCGTCTCCTTGGCGTTGGCGTCGGCGTTGTCGGCGGGGGTGGCGCTGCCGGTCAGGGCGAAGAACACGTCGTCCAGGTCCGGGGTGTGCACGGACAGCTCGTCGGCCTCGATGCCGGCGGCGTCCAGCCAGTCGAGGATGGCGCGCAGTTCGCGCTGGCTTCCGTCGCTGGGGATCTGCAGGGTGAGCGCGTCGTCGTCGCGGGTGGTCTCGCGCAGTGCGGTCGCGGCCCGCTCGTAGGCCAGCGGATCGGAGAAGCGCAGCCGTACGTGGCCGCCGGGGACGAGCCGCTTGAGTTCGTCGGCGCTGCCCTCGGCGACGAGCCTGCCGCCGTTGAGCACCGCGATGCGGTCGGCCAGCTGGTCGGCCTCCTCCAGGTACTGGGTGGTCAGGAAGACGGTCGTACCGCCGGTGACCAGTTCGCGGATGATCTGCCACATGGTGTGCCGGGAGCGCGGGTCGAGGCCGGTGGTGGGCTCGTCGAGGAAGATGATCCGCGGGTCGCCGACCAGGGTCATGGCGATGTCGAGGCGGCGCTTCATGCCGCCGGAGTAGGTGGAGGCGGGCTTCCTGGCGGCCTCGACCAGGTCGAAGCGCTCCAGCAGTCCGGCGGTCACCCGGCGGCCCTCGGCCTTGGACAGGTGGTGCAGGTCGGCCATGAGGAGCATGTTCTCCTCGCCGGTGATCAGGCCGTCCACGGCGGAGAACTGACCGGTGACACCGATGGCGGCCCGCACGGCCTGGGCCTCCGCGGTGAGGTCGTGTCCGGCGATCCGTGCCTGTCCGCCGTCGGCGGAGATCAGTGTCGACAGGATGTTGACCACCGTGGTCTTGCCCGCGCCGTTCGGGCCGAGGAGGGAGAAGACCGAGCCGGCGGGCACCTGGATGTCTATGCCGTCGAGGACGTTCTTGTCCCCGTAGGACTTCCGCAGCCCGGTGGCCGCGATCGCGGGTTCGTTGTTCGTCGAAGTCATGCCGCAGAGCTTGCGGGCGGGGCGGTTCAGATCGGTCTCAACCCGGTTTCAGTGCCCCGGGAGAGCCGCAGGGCGTTGAAACCCGCAGGCCGGACCACGGGGACGCCGGCCCGGCCGCGTTCGTGCCGTTCACCTGCTGTTTGCCGAACTTGCCCAATTCCAGGCGCTGTTGAAGGACATTTGTCCCTGTCGGACCAGAGCACATCTGTGCGAGTCTCGTGCACCGACCGGAGTACACGACCCAGAACGGGAAGCCATGCACGGCACGCACGACAGCCCAGTCCCCGCCCACCGCCGCACAACACCCACCCGACGCCGGTTCATCGGGCTGGTCGCGGCCGGGGCGGCCGCGGTCGGCACCACCGCGGTCGGCCGGGCGGCCCTGGCCGCGGATCCCGCCGCGCCCCTGCGGACGTACGCCTCGCAGTACGGGATCGACGACCGCGAGCGGATCCTGTCGGGCGTCCTGGACGCCGCCGACCCGACGGCCGTCGCGGCCTGGATCACCGGCACGGGGTCCGCCCCCGACGGGATCAAGCCCGAGATGGACACCCAGGTGAACGCCCTGGCCGACGCCGCGGCGGCCGACCTGGGCACCCCCCGGGACGCGGTCCTCGTCTCCTGGGTGCGCACCGCGGCGACGCAGCGCACGATATGGGACCGCAAGTACGACTTCCTGCGCACCGGTTCGGGCGGCGCGGGAACCTTCGGCATCATCACCGACGAGGTGCGCGCCGAACACCCCACCGAGCTGGGCTCGGATCCGCAGTGGGACCCGGACAAGGACTCCCACCGCACGGTGTGGGCGGCCCTGACCCCGGACGAGCGCCAGATCGAGATACTCCGCACCTCGACGGCGCCCGGCGTCTCACGCCATCACCTGGGCTCCGACGCGGACTTCTTCGACACGACGCCCCAGGACTGGACCGACGACGGCCCGCAGGCCGCCGACTACCGGTGGCTGCGGGCGAACGCGGCCCGCTACGGCTTCCTCCAGACCTACACGGCGGAGTCGGCCGTGGGCACTCCCGCGATCAGCGAGGAGCGCTGGCACTGGTCGTACGCGCCGGTCGCCGAGGCCGTCCTGGGCTTCGTCCGCGCACACGACGACGTGATCGCCGGCTCGCTGGACGAACTGTGGAGCTACGACCCGGCTCGGTTCACGTACATCAGGGCGCACTGGCGCGACTACATGTTCCACGTGAACGAGACGGCGTACTTCGGCTGAGCCGGGGCACGACGGTCCGTCAGTCGCCGAGCGCCGTGCGCAGGGAGGAGGCCATCAGGTCGATGGCCTCCTTTCCGGCCGGTACCGGGCCGGTGTGGGTGAAGTAGTGGTCGACGCCTTCGAAGACGCGGTGGGTGACCGGGACGCCCGCCGCCTCCAGGGCCTTGGCGTAGGCGTCGCCCTCGTCGCGCAGGCGGTCGTGCTCCGCGGTGATGACCAGGGCGGGCGGCAGTCCGGCGAGGTCGTCGGCCAGCCCGGGTGAGACCAGCGGGTCGGCGCGGTCGGCGGGGTCCGGGACGTAGGCGGCGGCGAAGATCCGCATCAGCTGGGGGGTGAGCAGCGGCTTGGCGATGAGCGACTGCTTGGTGGCGGGGTCGGCGACCTGGTCGAGCACCGCGGAGTCGATGATCTGGAGCCGGGGCGAGAAGGTGCCGCGGTCCCGGGCCAGGCGGCAGACCGCGGCGGTGATGGTGGCTCCGGCGCTGTGTCCGCCGACGGCGATCCGTGAGCCGTCCCAGTTGTTCGCGGTGCCGTTCCCGGCGACCCACTCGACGAGGTCGTGGACCTGCGTGACGGGGGCGGGGAACGGCCGCTGCGGGGCGACCGCGTAGTCCACGTTGATGACCACGCAGCCGGCCGTGGCGGCTATGCGGCGGCAGATGTGGTCGTCCTGCTCGGGGCGGCCGACGACGAAGCCGCCGCCGTGCAGGTTGACGTAGACGGGCGCCGGGGTGCCGGTGGCCGTGGCCGACGGGCGGTAGACGGTGCAGTCCACCGGGCCGGCGCCGGTCTCCACCCGAAGGGTTTCGGTGTGTTTCGGGATGTCGGTGAAGCGCAGGTCCTTGTGGACGCGGCTCATCATGCCGCTGAGCAGCAGCTGAACGCCTCTGGCCTGGATGTTCGCACTGAAGGACATGGTCCGACCCGCCTGTCGCTACAACTTTGAAGTATCAGGATTCCTGATAATGAAGGCTGGATCTGCATCACGCAACGGGGTGGACCCCACCTAATCGGCCCGTCGCCCGTCAGGACGCGAGGCCGAGGTCGTCCTGGCCCAGCTTCCTGGTCTGCGCCTGGGCGGTGACCGGCTGGGTCGCTACGGCCTGGGCGGCGCCGTCGGCCTTCGCGGACACGGTGGACACCGGCTGCGCGTCCGGGGCGGGCATGCGGCGGAGGAAGAGGAACGTGATGGCGGCGGTGGCCGCCAGGACCGCCACACCCGCCAGGATGCCCGTGTGCAGTCCCCGCAGGAATCCGGCCGGCGCGCTGACGAGTCCGCCGAGCAGGGCGATGGCGAAGCAGCTTCCCACCTGCCGGCAGGTGTTGAGCACGGCCGCCGAGGTGGCGGCGAGTTCGGAGGGCACGCCTCCCAGGAGGGTGGAGGTCAGGGGCGGCACGGCGAGCCCCGCGCCGAAGCCGAGGGGAAGCAGCAGGAGCGCGGTGGCCCAGGCGGGGGTCGAGCCGTCGATCATCAGCATCAGGCCCGCCCCGACAGCCATCAGGATCTGGCCCACGACCAGGGGGAACCGTGCGCCGAACCGTGCTTCGAGCTTCATCACGACCATGTTGCCCACCGGGTCGACGGCGCACATGGGCAGGAAGACGGCCCCGGCGAGCACCGGACTGTAGCCGTTCACCTGCTGGAAGTAGAGCCCGAGCGCGAACACCATCCCGTAGAAGACCGCGTTGATGGCGAACCCGGAAGCGATGGTCACCAGCACGGAGCGGGTACGCAGGATCCGCAGCGGGACCATCGGCTGGGCGCGGCGTGCCTGGAGGACGAAGAAGACTCCGAAGGCCAGCGCGGAGAGGAGCAGCAACTGCGGTACGGGGGAGGTGAATCCGGCGTGGCCCATGGTGATGACGGCCTCGGTGACACTGACGAGGGCGAGAAGGAACGTCAGCTGGCTGGGGATGTCTACCGGGGCGGGACGGCGGGGCGAGGGGGCGATGCGGCTGAGGAGGGCCAGGCCCAGCGCGCCGATGGGGACGTTGAGGAGGAAGATCACGCGCCAGCCGGCGGCGGAGGTCACGGCCCCTCCGATGACGGGACCCAGCGCGATGGCGACACCGCCCACGGCTGTCCAGACCGCGATGGCACGTGCTCGTTCGGCCTGGTCGTCGTACGCCTGGCGGATCAGGGCGAGGGAGGTGGGGAGCATCAGCGCCGCCGCCAGGCCCTGCGCCATCCGGGCGGCGACCAGCGCCTCCAGGTTCGGTGCCATGCAGCAGACGGCGGAGGCGATGCTGAACCCGGCGAGTCCGAGTGCGTACACGCGCTTGGCGCCCAGCCGGTCGGAGAACACTCCCGCGGACAGCATGAACGCGGCGAACGTGAGGGTGTAGCCGTCGATGACCCACTGGAGGCCCGACATACCGCCGCCGATGCCCTTCGAGATCGCGGGCAGGGACACGTTGATGGCGGAACCGTCGAGCGAGATCAGGAAGAAGCTGACCAGCGCCGAGTACAGGACGAAACGACGGGAAGAGCCACGGGAAGCGGACCGGACCTTGGACAGGCCGATCGCGGAGGGCCGCCGGTAGGTGACGAGAGACATGGGAACATCCGTAGGTTGTCGCGCGGCCCCTGAGGCCGGCCGGTGCTGGTGGGGTGTCGTCGTCAAGGGCTCGTCAGAGTGACCGCGCGGTGCTGCGGCGGCCCTTGCGCAGGGTGTGCGATGTCGTACGCCGTGGGCGGTGGCCGATCAGGCGGGTGACGGCGTGGGAGTCTCGTTCAGAAAGACGCGTGGGACCCGCGGACCGATCCTGGTGACGATCTCGTACGCGATGGTGCCGGCCGCTTCGGCCCAGTCCTGGGCGGTGGGCTCCCCCCGGTCGCCCGGTCCGAAGAGCAGCGCCCGTGTACCGGGCGGCACGGTGGCGCCGCCCAGGTCGACCGTGAACTGGTCCATCGCGACGCGCCCGGCGACCCGCCGCCGGGCGGCCTCGCCCTCGATCAGCAGCGGTCCGCGACCGGAGGCCTGGCGCGGCACGCCGTCGGCGTACCCGACGGGCACCAGCCCGAGCGTGGTCTCGTGAGTGGTCGTGCAGGTGTGCCCGTAGCCGACCCCATGCCCCTGCGGAACCGCTTTGACCTGGGCCAGAGCCGCGGACAGCGTCATCACCGGCCGCAGGCCGAAGTCCTCGGGCCGGCCGATTTCGGGGCTCGGCGAGATTCCGTACAGGGCGATGCCGGTCCGCACGAGATCGAAGTGCGTCCGCGGGAGGGTGAGCGCGGCGGCGGAGTTGGCGATGTGCCTGACCTCCGGCTCGACGCCGGCCTTCTCCGCCTGCTCGACCATCTCGTGGAAGAGGTCGAGTTGCGCGTCGGTCGACGGATGCCCGGGCTCGTCGGCGCACGCGAAGTGCGACCACAGGCCGGTGACGGTCAGTTCGCCCGCGTGCTGCCCGGCAAGCGCCGTGGCGACCAGTTCGGCCCAGTCGGCGGGCTGGCAGCCGCTGCGGCCGAGTCCGGTGTCGGCCTTCAGCTGAACGCGTGCGGGGCGCCCCGCCGCTCGGGCGGCGTCTCGCACCTCGGCGAGCGCCCACAGATCGCTGACGGACACGTCGATGCCGGCCTCGACGCATGCCTGCCACGGGTCGCCCGGTGTCCACAGCCAGCACATGAGGGGTCCTTCGATGCCCGCGGCGCGCAGGGCGAGCGCTTCGTGCGGGGTGGCCGTGCCCAGCCAGTCCGCACCGGCCAGCCGCGCGGCGCGAGCGGACTCGACCATGCCGTGACCGTACGCGTCGGCTTTCACCACGGCCATCAGCCGGGCGCCGCCGGGCGCGATCCGAGCACGCAGGGCATGCACGTTCGAGCGCAGCGCGGCGAGGTCGATCTCGGCGCGTGCTCTGACATGGGGTGAATGGCGCATGACTGCGGCTCTCCTGCCGACGGGTTCGCGTAGGGACAGCTTGTGCGGAACAACGGAGAGGTCCACGGCTCTCGGTCACCGCTCTCGGTCACTGCTCTCAGTTGACGAGGACGAAGTCCGCCCGGGTCAGCTTCCGCGGCGGCACGGCAACCGTCAGGACCGGGATCCGCGCACCGCGGTCGCCGGTCTTCGTACCCCGGGTGCCGGGCACCGCGGTCGTGTCGGCGGAGCTGCCGGTGGAGAGGGCAGAGTACTTGTCCATGATCGTTTCTCCCTGGGTGCGGCCGGTATCGACGCCGGCGCTGACCTGACGACATCACCAGGACTCGGAAGGCGATCCGACGCGATCCCTCCCGGCGATGTCTCGATCATTGCCCGACCGTCCGCGGCGGATACAGCCCTGAGCGCTGGTCGGAACAGTCCTGTCCGGAAGCGTCCACGGGTCCGCCCGCCGGCCGCCGGCCGAGGCCGCCGATGTCACCTTGCGGCCAGGCCGGTTGGTGACAGCCCTCTCGTCTTCCGCGCGCCCGCTTGCCGGGAGAGAGTTGTTCCTGAAGGACGGAGCCGCCCGGCCTCCCCGGATGAAATGGATCTGCCATGCGCGTCACCACCCGAACCCTGGTCTGCCTGGTCCTCTCGGCTTCGGTGCTCGTCGGTCTCGTGTCCACCGTGGTGGGGGCGACGCGCGGCAGCGGTGAGCGGGTCGTCGGTTCCGCGACCGTGGGCACGAACAGCGTCATCTGGGACTGAGTCCCGCACTCACGCGGGGCCTGGCCGTGGACGGCCGATCCTTCCACCGCCGGTGAACGATGGGATGAAGTGTGATCTGCGCGTACACGTACTTGCAGCGGCATGACGGTCTGCCGCCCGTGGCGGGTGAATGCCAAGTCGTCCAGGACGCTCTCTGGGTGCATTCGAGGCCGGAGGACGGCCTTCAGCACATCAGGGTGAAGGATGACGGCGGCGGCATGGCGCTGCACATGTTCTTCCGGGGCACGGACCCGGGCGAGACCTCCCTGCGCCTGGAGCGTCTCATGAGGAGCGTTCAGATCATCCCGGTGCTCCAGGCATACCGCCGCCTCGACGTGCCGGCCGACGCCGCGGGGCCGGCGACAGATGAGCAGCCCGCCGTGCCGTGAACACCGGACCCTGTCGGTGGCGGGTGTTCACGGCACGGCGGGCTGGATCCGCGGCAGGCTCTACAGCCACCCCCGGCGTGCGGCGTTGATTCCGGCCTCGAACCGGCTGGAGGCGCCGAGCCGCTCCATCAACGCGGCCATCTGGCGGCGCACCGTCCTCATCGAGACGCCCAGACGCCGTGAGGCCGCCTCGTCGGTGATGCCGCTCGCCAGGAGCTTGAGCACCTCCCGTTCCGTCGGCGTCAGGCTGCCCGCGTCAGACGTGCGGTCCGCACCGAGCGGTACCGCCATCTCCCACGCCTGCTCGAACATCGCCACGAGATTCTTGACCACGGCGGGATCCTCGGTACGCAGGGCCCCGGCCCGGGTGTCGGACGGCTTGAGCGGGATCATGGCGATGCGGCTGTCGAAGACCAGCAGCCGGGGCGGAATGAGGGGCGCCGTACGGACCTGGCCCTCGTGTTCCGTCAGCCACTGCGCGTAGTCGAGGGTCGCGGCGTCGTTCCGGACGCTGTCCTGGTACAGCGTCCGCATCTGCACGCCCCGTGCGAGGAGTTCCATGTCGATGGGGCGGGCCGCGGCCAGCGCGGCAGCGGACTGCGCGCCACCCGGGACGACGGACCGGAGATCCGAGCGGAGGTCTCGGGCCAGGACCTCGAGTTCGTTCTGAATGGCGTCGAGGCCGGTGATGCGCACCGACCGGTACATGTCGCCGCTCTCCACCCGGCCCGGCCGCTCGAACTCGGCCAGAACCTGCGCGGCCTTGGCCCTGCTGGCCTCCAGCTTCCGCTGCTTGCGGGCGAGTTCTTCCTCCTCCTGCTGCAGAGCCCGTTCCAGAGCCACTCTCGGGTCGACGACCCGGAACGTGCCGGGGTTCGCCCTCGACGGTTCCAGCAGTGCGCTGTCGGCCAACGCGTCCAGGGCGTGGCCCACTTCGCCTCCGGTGAGCTGGAGCATGCTGCTCAGCTCGTCCACGTCGGCCGCGGGGTTGTTGAGCATGGCCCGGTAGACGGCGGATGCCGTCGTGTCGAGACCTATGACGTCGGACAGTGACACAGTCGTCCTCCTGTTGCGTAGAGGTGGTGCCGGCCGCCCACTCGTACCTGTGGAGCGGACTGTGCGGCCTGTTCGCAAGAGATGGAAGTCGCCGACTATTGCCGTGCGGGTGGTCAGCCCCAGGCCTGGTTGAGCTTGTCGGAGTAGCCCCCCAGGTAGCCCGCCAGGTTGGGGTGGAAGACCTCGGACGCGTTGCTCAGGTCGTTGATCCACGGGTCGGAGCCGCAGGCCCCGTGGCCCTTGAACGTGTCGCGCATGTCGACGAACGTGACGGACTGCTGGGCCGCCGCGGCCTTGGTGCCCTCGGCCAGTGCGTCGGCGAAGCCGTTCATGTAGGTGCGCTTGGCGGCGTCGAGGTCGATCACCGGGCAGGTCCCGGTCGAGGAGATCGCCTGCGGATAGCCGAGGACGACGATCTTGGCGTTCGGCGCCTTGGCCTTGATGTCCTTGTACAGACCGGCGAGGTCGGTCACCATCTGGCCCCGGGCGTAGACCGACATCCACGACGCGGCCGTCTGGCAGTAACTGTCGGTGTTCAGGAGGCAGTCCTGGACGACGGTGGTGAACTGGGCGTCGTTGCCGCCCACCGTGAGGCTGACGATGTCGGTGTCGGCGCTCAGCGCGGACAGCTGGTTGGCGCGCACGTCCGCGATGGTCGCGCCGCTGCAGGAGACGTCCTTCAGCGTGTAGCCGTCGTGCGCGGCCTGCGACAGGGCCGGGTAGTTGAGCGTGCTGCGCTTGCAGGCACCACTGGCGGTGTCGTAGTACCCCGCGCCGACCCCGGACGCGTAAGAGTCCCCCAGAGCCACGTACTCCTGCCCGGTCGCGGCCTGCGCGGAGGTGCTGGTCATCGTCGCCATACCGGCGAATGCCATAACGGCGCCGGCGACAATTGACGTCAATTTACGCATGAGTACCCTTGAGTTGCCTTGGGACTGGTGAGGAATGAGGATCGTACAGCGGTGCGCCGTGACACCGAATCCTGCTCGTTGCCCTGGAATTGCCGGTATGTTGTCAATAATTGACTGCATTTCAGGAAAGGACCGCGGAGCGGCGTGCCGTAGCCTGTTGGCCATGTTGCGCCGCCTACAGGGAGAGCCGTGGTTCCTCACGGCCTACGACATCGCACTCGCGGTGCTGGTGGTCTGGGCGGCCTCGCAGTACACGGCGGAGTACGACCTGCTGATCGGCTGGGGGATGGCCCTGGCGATGCTGCTGCGCCGCCGACGGCCGCTGGCGGCCATGGGGCTGGTCTCGGGGCTCGCGCTGCTCCAGTACGTGCTGGACGACTACTCGGAGTACGGGCTGGCGTCGGCCCCGGCCGCGTACGACGGGGCGCTGCTCGTCGCGATGGTCTCGGTGGTCACCCACGCCCGGACGATGTGGCACACCTACGCGGCCGGGGCGGTCGTCCTCGTGGGCATCGTGCTGGAGTCCGGATACGGCCCTCATTACGGGACGCTGGGGGAAGGGGACTTCACCACCCTGTTCGCCTACGCCGGCCTGGGCACGGCCCTGTGGCTGACCGCCATGGTGCTGCGGACCCGCCGGCTGTACGTGGCCAGCCTGGAGGCGCGGGCCGCGACGGCCGAGCGGGAGCGGGAGCACCTGGTGCGGCTCGCCGCCGCCGAGGAGCGCGCGGAGATCGCCAGGGAGCTGCACGACGTGGTGGCGCACAGTCTCGCGGTGATGATCCTCCAGGCCGACGGGGCGGGTTACGCCCTCAAGTCGGCGCCCGACAAGGCCGCTTCGGCGCTGAAGGCGATCGGCGACACCGGGCGGGACGCGCTGGAGGACATGCACCGGATCGTGCGGGTCCTGCGCAGTGGCCGGGCCTCCGCGCAGGACCCGGACACCGATCGCCGGCGGGTCTCGCTGGACGATCTGGAGACGGTGGCCGAGCGGGCCCGCGTCGCGGGCCTGAAGGTGGACCTGACCGTCGAGGGCGACGGGGGCAGGCTGTCGACGGCGGACGAGCTGACCGTGCTGCGGATCGTCCAGGAGAGCCTGACCAATGTGCTGCGGCACGCCGGACCCGGCGCGCAGGTCGCGATCGAGCTGCGGTTCGACGCGGACGCGGTGCTGATCAGCGTGGTCGACGACGGCGCCGGCAGGCTGGCCGGCTCGCCGGCCGCGGCGGATCGGGCCAGCGGCGGGAACGGGCTCGTGGGCATGCGCGAGCGGGTGGAGGTGTCCGGCGGCACGTTCAACGCCGGGCCGCGCATGGGCGCGGGATGGCAGGTCGAGGCGGAACTTCCAGTGAGGACGGCGGGATGAGCGGGACGAGCGGGCCGATACGGGTGGTCGTGGTGGACGACCAGCCCCTGATCCGGGCGGGGTTCGCGATGGTGCTGGCCGCGCAGGACGACATCGACGTGGTGGGCGAGGCGGAGAACGGCGCGGACGCCCTGGCGTTGCTGACGCACACCCGCGCGGACGTGGCCATCATGGACATCCGGATGCCCGTCATGGACGGGGTCGAGGCGACCCGGCGGCTGGGGCGGCTCGCCGGCTCGCCCAGGGTGCTGGTGCTCACGACCTTCGACACCGACGAGGACGCCTTCGCCGCGCTGCAGGCCGGCGCGAGCGGCTTCCTGCTGAAGAACACCCCGCCCGAGGAGGTCGTGGCGGCGATCCGGGTCGTGGCGGCCGGCGAGTCCGTAGTCGCCCCGCGCGTCACCCGCCAGCTGCTGGACCGGTTCGCGGGCAAGCTGGCGCCCACGCCCCGGCACGACGAGCGGCTGGACCTGCTGACCCTGCGCGAGCGGGAGGTGCTCGAGCTGGTCGCCGAAGGCCTGTCCAACGGCGAGATCGCTGCCCGTCTGTACATCGCGGAGGCGACCGTGAAGACCCACTTCGGCAAGATTCTGACCAAGCTGGACCTGCGCGACCGGGTACAGGCCGTCATCTTCGCCTACGACTCGGGCCTGGTGAGCCCCGCCGGCTGAGCGGTGGGCGGCACTGCGACCGTGGTCGTAGTACCGCCCTCCAACTCCGGTTGCAGGTACGCCGCACGCAATCAGGTTCTGAGCCGATGTGCCGGGACGGCCTCCCTTCGAGAATTGAATCCTGCTGATCGACAGCCGTCGAATTCAGTATCGGAAGAAACTCCCGGAGGTCACCGTGACGATTTCCGTGGCCACGCGGCACAACCAGGGGGAATTCACCCCATGGATATGACGCAAGGGCCCGAACAAAATGCCCGTGGTGAGCAGATCGCCGCCGCCGTGGATCTGGTCAAGGTGTACCAGCAGGGGCCTGCGCAGATCAGGGCCCTGGACACGGTGACCGTCGGTTTCACCCGCGGGCGGTTCACGGCCATCGCCGGCCCCTCGGGCTCGGGCAAGTCGACCCTGATGCACTGCCTGGCCGGCCTCGACTCCGCCACCTCGGGCCAAGTGATCCTGGACGGGACGGAGTTGACCGGGCTGTCCGATCGGGCACTGACCCGCGTCCGCAGGGACAAGGTCGGCTTCGTCTTCCAGTCCTTCAATCTGCTGCCCCAGCTGACCGCGCTGGAGAACATCGCGCTGCCCGTCACCATGACCGGCCGGCCCCTGGACCACGACCTGCTCGACCATCTCGTCGGCGTGCTCGGCATCGGCGAGCGGATGTCCCACCGGCCCGCCGAACTCTCCGGCGGCCAGCAGCAGCGCGTGGCGCTCGCCCGGGCCCTGCTGGCCCGGCCCGCCGTGGTCTTCGCCGACGAGCCCACCGGAAACCTGGACTCGCGCACCGGCACGGAGGTGCTCGACTTCCTGCGCCGCTCCGTGCGCGACCTCGGCCAGACCGTGGTGATGGTGACGCACGACCCGCAGGCCGCCGCCTACGCCGACCGCGTGCTCGTCCTCGCCGACGGCCGCATCGTCGACGACGTGGACGCGGCGTCCGGCGCCGACGTGGGCCGGGCCATGGGGGGCCTGCCCGTCTCCGACCCGGGCGAGGCCTTGCGCACCCTGCGGTCCGCGGGCCCTGCGGGCCCCGTGGGCAGGAGCGTCCGATGAGCACCCCACGGCGCGCCGGCGGCCCCTGGCGGGCGAGCGTCCTCGGATCACAGCTGGCCGAACTGCTGCGGCGGCCCGGCCGGCTGCTCACCACCGGACTGTCCGTCCTGGTGGCCGCGTTCGTGGTCTTCGCCACCGTCATGGCCCAGCAGATCGCCATGAACACCACGATCGACGCCTTCCGCGGGACACCCGAGGCCGTCAGCCTGGTCGCGGCCCCGGACGAGGACGCGGGGACCAACCTGAGCGCCGCCGCGCTGCGGCGGATCCGCGCGCTGCCCGGTGTGGCCGAGGCCGTCGGCCGCGTGAACACCGGCGCGCCGATCGACGGCCCCTACGAACGCTGGCTGGTACTCCACTCCGACCCCGGCACCGGACCGCTGTCCCAGGTCCGGCTGGTCGAAGGGGACTATCCGAGCCGGGCCGGCGAGATCGCGGTCAACCGCCGGGCCGCCGAGGAGCTCGAGCTCGCCCCCGGCACCCGGACGACCCTGCTGATCGCCGACCGCAAGGACGCGGAGAAGACCGTCAAGGTCACCCTCACCGTCACGGGCGTGGTGAAGAGCACCGCGACCGCCGATCAGATGTCCGGCGGCTACACCACCGACGCCCACATCGGGCCCCTCGCGGATCTGCCGGGCTATCAGCACGTGGACATCCGCGCCAAGGACGGCGTCCCGCGGGGCGAACTGTCCCGGCAGGTGCGCGCGGTGCTCGCCGAGACCTCCCCCGGCGCCACGGTCAGGTCCGGCGGCGCGGTCCGCGCCCAGGAGGCACACGACGCGGTGAGCGGCGACCTGCGCGAGGTCTTCCAGCTCCTGGCCGTGTTCCTGGCCGTGGCCGTGGGAGCCGCGGCCCTCGTCGCCACCTCGGCCTTCCGTATCGTCTTCGCCCAGCGGCTGCGGCAGTTGGCGCTGCTGCGTGCCATCGGCGCCCCGCAGCGCCGGCTGGTGACCGCGCTCGCCGCCGAGGGCGCCCTGGTCGGCGCGGTCGCGGGCTCGATCGGGGTGCTGGCGGCGCTCGGCGCCGGGCACCTCGCGCCGTCCGCCGCCCGGCTCCTCGCGGACCGGGAGCTGTCCGCACCGGGCGTCCCGGTGCCGCAGGCCGTGCTGGTGGTCCTGGGGACCGTACTGGTCACGGTCGGCGTGGTGCTCGCCCCCGCGCTGTCGGCGGCCCGCGTGTCACCGTTGCAGGCACTGCGCACGGCGGGCACCCTCGCGGGCGAACGCCGGATCCGCCCCGCCCGCCTCACCGCCGGAGCCCTCCTGACCGCCGCGGCCGGCGGGCTCGCCGCCCTGCTCCTGTCCCGGCTGCCCGAACCGGGACAGCAGGACTACGACCGCGACTTCGCCCTGCTGGTCACCATCGCCTCGGCGGGTCTGGCCTTCCTGGCGCTGATCACCCTGGGCCCGCTCCTGGTCCGCCCCGTGCTGGCGGTCGCCGGATGGCCGCTGCGCCGCCTCGGCACCACCGGCAAGCTCGCCGTCGGCGGCGTCGGCGGGGCCCCGCGTCGCGCCGCGGCCGTCTCCGTGGTCGTCGCCCTCGGTGTCGCCCTGGTCTCCGGCGCCCTCGTCTGCCTCGCCTGCCTGAGCGGCTACCTGGCGCGCACCGCGGCCGTCGACGCCCCCGCCGACTTCCGGGTCGCCGCCGGTGCCGAGGGCCTGGACCCCACCGTGGTACGGCAGTTCGCCGCGTCCCCGCAGCTCACCCATGTCACCGGCTACCGCGTCCTGACGGTCACCCTCGGCGACCGGGAGTTCGACGTGGCGGACCTGGACCCGGACGCCCTGCCCACCGGCAAGGACATCGACACCGTCACCGGGTCCCTCGACGACCTGGGCCCCGGCCGCGCGGTCCTCGCGTCCGACCTGGCCGACATGCTCGGCGTGCGGGCCGGTGACCCGCTCACCCTCCCCTCGCCGCGCGGCGACCTGCGGCTGACCGTCGCCGCCACCCTGCCCGGAAAGGGCCCGCTCCAGGCGAACGTCCTCGTCGCACCCAAGGACCTCGACCGGATGGGGGCGCCCGCGCACCCGAGCGGCGTCCTCGCCGACGCCGCCGCCGACGGCTTCGCCGCCCGGGGGAAGGCGAGGCGGGCGCTGGAGAGCATCGTCACCGCGCGGGTACCCGACCGCGACGACGTCACGATCGACGTCCTGGCGGAGACCCGCGACAGCAACCGGGAAATGGTCGCGACGATGGGCACCACCGCCCTCGGACTCGTCGCCCTGACCATCCTCATCGCGGTCGTCGGCATCGCCGCCACGACGGGCCTGACCGCGATCGAACGCACCCGTGAGTTCGGACTGCTGCGCGCCCTGGGCCTGGGCGGCGGCGCACTGCGCCGGACCATCACCATGGAAGCCGGACTGTACGGCGCCCTCGGCGCCGTGCTCGGCCTCTCCCTCGGCATCCCCTACGCGTGGCTCGTCGTCCGCGTCGTCGTCGCCGACGCGCCCCTGCGCCTGCCCGCCGGCCAACTCGTGCTGGTATTCGCCGCCCTGGCCGCCCTCGCCGCGCTGGCCGGCCTCCTGCCCGCCCGCCGTGCCACCCGTGTCACGCCGATGACCGCACTGGGCGGCACCGAATGAACGACCGGAACAACGACCGGAACAACGACCGGATGGGCGATCGGATGAGCGATCGGAAGAACTGCCCGGTGAACCGGGGAACACCGCGAACAACACATGGACAACAACCGAGCAACGAATCGTTGGTTGACTCCCTCCGGAACGGCTCGGCACTGCCGGCGCCGGACACCGGAACGGGGCGCCGGGCTACCGAGACCGATCCGACAGCGCGAAGGCGCTGTTGCATCGATCGCGTACCCTGCATGGCCCAGGAGGTGGCCCGCCCGTTGAACCCACGTCGTGAACTCACGCTGCGATTCGGCGTGCTCGGCCCCGTCGAGGTGCTGCATGGCGACGTTTCGCTCGATCTCGGCCCCCGGCAGCGCAGGCTGCTGCTCCTGCGCCTGCTCATCGAGGACGGCCGCCCCGTGTCGGCCGACACCCTCTGCCGTGACCTGTGGCCGACGGACCGGCCGACGGGCGCCGCCTCCTCCGTGCGCGCCCACATCAGCAGGCTGCGCGCCGTCCTCGACCCGGTCCGTCAGGGCCGGTCGGGCATGCTGGTCAGCGGCCCGGCGGGCTACGCCCTGAAGGTGCCCCGCGAGGCCCGGGACACGACCCTGTTCGAGGAGTCCGTGAGCAGGGCCCGCGAAGCCCTGAGGAACCGGCAGCTCACCGTCGCCCGGCAGGAGATCGACGCGGCGCTCGGGCTGTGGCGCGGCGAGGCCCTGGCCGAGGCCACCGAGCACGCCTTCGCGATCCGCGAGCGCACCCGGCTCGACGGCGCCTTCCAGGAAGCCAGGGAACTGCAGGCCGCGATCCTCGTCCAGCAGGGCGAGACGGAACCGGCCATCGCCGTCGCCGAGGGGCTCGTGCTCAAGGCGCCGCTCCGGGAGACGTCCTGGGCGCTGCTGATGCGGGCGCTGTACGCGGCCGGCCGGCCGGTCGAGGCACTGCGGCAGTACGAACGGTTCCGCGACATGCTGGCCACGGAACTCGGTCTGGACCCGAGCCCCCAGCTGAGGGACCTGCACACCGCGATCCTGCGGCACGACGTCCTCGTCCTCGGCACCGCCGCGGCCACGCCCGGCACGGCTCTTCCGCCGGGCCCCGACTTCACCGCCGCGTCCGTCCACCCGGACCTCGGCCACGCCACCACCCCCTTGGTGGGCCGGGGCGAGGAGACCACACAGCTGGCCGCCCTGCTGAAGGCCGCGGCCGCGGGCCGCCCCCGGTGGGCCGTGGTCAGCGGGGAGCAGGGCTCCGGCAAGACCCGGCTGCTGGACGAGCTGTCCGCCTGGGCCCTGGCCGGCGGGTTCACCGTCGCCCGCACCCGGGCCGGTCAGGCGCTCAGCGGGAACCGCGGGATATCCCAGACCTGCCCCACCGTCCAGCTCCTGGACGCGCTGCGGCAGGACGGCTCCGACTCCAGTCAGGACGACGTCGCGCAGAAGGACCCGCTCGGCACCCTCGTCCATGAGCTCACGCAGGGCCCCACGCTGTGTGTCGTCGACGACCTCGACCAGGCACCGCAGGGCTTCCACCGCCTGCTGAGGCGGCTCGCCAAGGTGCTGCGCGAGGCCCCGGTCGTGATCGTGTGCGCCCTGCGCGACGGCGACAGCCCGGCGTCCAGCATGCTCCTCGCCGAGCTGGCCCCGATCGGCGCGACCTGGCTCAGCCTGGAGCCGCTGACCGTCGACGACGTGGCCGAGCTGCTCGCGGCGCGCGGCGAGGACGCCGGCCCCGAGGAGGCGGCCGCGCTGCACCGGCGTGCCCAGGGGCATCCGTTCACCCTGGCCGAGTTGCTCGAGCTGCCGCCGGACCGGCGCACCGGGCCGCGGGCACAGGTACCGGGCGCGGTGCGGGGCATCCTCCACGCCAGGCTGGTCGAGCTGCCCGATCCGGCCCGGACCATGCTCACCTACGCCGCCGCCGACGGCGAGTGGCTGGACGTCGGTCTGCTCGCCGACGTCCAGGGCCTGGCGCAGGAGCAGTTGCTGCCGCTGATCGACGCCGCCGTGACCGCCCGGATCCTGGTCTGGGACCCGGACCCCGGCATGGCCGACACCGGCCGCTACCGGCTGCCCGAGCTGCACCGCGACGTGGTGCTGAGCACCCAGACCCCGTCCTCTCGGCAGCTCCGGCACGCCGCGCTCGCCCGCGAGCTGGCGGGCCGTGACGATGCCGACCCGGCGCGTCTGGCACGGCATCTGCGGGAGGCGGGCCCGATGGCTCCGGCCGCGGCGCCCGTCCCGGGCCACCGTTCCGCCCTGAGACAAGGGCACTGACACCTCTGGACCCACCCCCCACTTCTTTTCTCATCCCCCGCCTCGCCCGAGCGAGGCCACACGCACCCAGGAGTTCGTGATGAGCACCAAGACGGGACCCCAGCGTTACCCCGGCGCGAGCCGGGCCAACTGGTACCAGGACGACTTCGGCGGCGACCCGATGCAGGTCAACGTCGTCGTCCTGCACACCACGGAAGGCCCCACCCTGCCCGGCTACGAGGGCGGCTCCACGGCGCCGAACCTGACGGCGGTGCCCGACCTCGCCGCGAAGAAGCTGAAGTGGTACCAGCACTTCGACATCGAGACCTCCTCCCGGGCGCTGGTCAACCTGCGCGGCGGCGTCGAGACGAACACCATGAACGTGTGCCAGATCGAGCTGGTCGGCACCTGTGACCCGAAGACCCACGCGAAGTGGAAGGCCGCGGGCACGGCGCACGTCTACTGGCCGGACGCCCCCGACTGGGCGCTGCAGGGCGTCGCCCGCTTCCTGGCCTGGATGCACGAGGAGCACGGCGTGCCGCTGTCCGGGCCGACGTCCTGGCCCGCGTACCCGTCGTCGTACGGCAGCGGCGGGCAGCGGATGACGGCCGCGCAGTGGACGGACTTCAAGGGGATCTGCGGGCACATGCACGTGCCCGAGAACGTGCACGGCGACCCCGGCGCGATCGACTTCGCCCGGATCCTCAAGTACGCGAAGGCGGACCTGGACGTGGACGACGACGCGGGGGCCACCACCCCCGCCAAGCCGAAGGTCCCCGCCTTCCCGGGGCGCAAGTACTTCGTGGCCGGGGCGACGAACGCGTACGTCCTGCAGCTCGGCAAGCAGCTGGTGAAGCGCGGCTTCGGCGACCACTACAAGGTCGGCCCCAGCAAGACCTGGGGCGAGGCCGACCGGCTGAACGTGCGGGACTTCCAGAAGTCGCGGGCGGAACTGCGCGGCGACGCCGACGGCACGCCCGGACCGCTGACCTGGCGTCTGCTGTTCGCCGGCTGAGCGGCCCGGCACAGCGGCCCTGATCCGCTGAACTACCCCGTGGTACATGGCAGTTGGGAAGGTGGCGGGCGATGTCGCTGGGATCCGGCGATTGGGGGGCCGTCGGATCGATCGGCGGCTACGAGCTCGTCGACCGGCTCGGCAGCGGCGGCATGGGCGTCGTCTTCCTGGCACGCTCGGCCTCGGGGCGGCTCGTCGCGGTCAAGGTCGTGCACGCGCAGTACGCGCAGGACGAGGAGTTCCGGGCCCGGTTCCGGCAGGAGGTCGCCGCGGCCCGCCGGGTGAGCGGGGCGTTCACCGCGCCGGTGGTGGACGCCGACCCGGACGCCGAACTGCCCTGGATGGCGACGCTGTACGTGCCGGGCCGCACCCTGGCCGACGTCGTGGAGAAGGAAGGCCCGCTGGACGGACGGCGGCTGCGCACCCTCGCGCTGGGCCTGGCCGAGGCGCTGCGGGACATCCACCAGGCGGGCCTGGTGCACCGGGACCTCAAGCCGAGCAACGTCCTGCTGGCCGAGGACGGTCCGCGCGTCATCGACTTCGGCATCTCGCGGGCCGCCGACAACCAGGACCTCACCATGACCGGACGGCTGATCGGCACCCCGCCCTTCATGTCGCCGGAGCAGTTCTCGGCCCCCCGGGGCGTCACCCCCGCCTCGGACGTGTTCTCGCTGGGCTCGATACTGGTGTACGCGGCCACCTGCAGAGGCCCCTTCGACGACACCAGCCCCTATATGACGGGCTATCGGGTCATGCACGAGGCGCCCGCCCTGGACGGCGTCCCGGAGCCGCTGCGGACCATCGCCGGGCGCTGTCTGGAGAAGGATCCGGCGGCCCGCCCCGGACCGGCCGAACTGCACGGCATGCTGCGGCGCCTGCCCGACCACTCCCCCGTGCCGAAGGTGCCCGTCACCCTGGCCCGTCATGACGCGGGTTTCCCGACCCACGCCGGACCGGCGGGCGGGGGCACCACCGTGACGACCGGGCGCACGCTCCGACGCGGTTCCGGCGGACGGCGTCTGCGGACACCCGTCGTCATCGCCGCGGCCCTGGCCGTCACCGGACTGGGCGTCACGGCGGTGCAGCTCACCTCGAACCTGAGCGATACACCCAGGACGCCCCCCCGTGTCGGCGTCCGCGCCCGCCGCCTCACCCACCCCCGCGCTGCCCGTCGGCTGGCGGCCCTGGCGGACGGTCCTCACCCGGGCCGCCGCCGACGGCGCCTCCTCCGCGCTGAACACCTGGTGTGTCTCGGGCGGCAGCGACCTGACCTGCGCCGGGACGAACTTCAGGGTCGCCGGGATCGACCCCGCCTCCGGCAAGGTCCGCTGGCAGCCCGGCACCGGCTCGCAGCGGGCGCTGCCCGTCGGGGCCCGCGACGGGCTCGTCTACGTCTACGAACTCCCGGACTCGCTCGCCGACACCTCGGAGGTCACGACGCTGGTGGCCCTGGACGGCGCCACCGGGCGACGGCGGTGGACCCGCACCGTCGGCGGAATCGTCGACCCGGCGCACGTGTTCAGCGGCGGCGTGCTGACGCTGACGCCCTCCCGGAACGAGTTCGTGGCCTACGGGACGTCCGGCCAGGAGCTGTGGAGGTCGGCGGCGACGCCGTCGGCGGGCACGTCCTGCGAACCGCTCGTGCTGGGTGACGCCCCGTACGGCTTGTGCCTGCCGAACGACGAATCCGGCGGCGACTCGTCCTTCCTGCTGCGGTTCGACGCCTCCGACGGCAAGGAGCGTGTCCTCACGAAGCTTCCCCTGACGGCGCAGCCGCTCGGCGCCGTCGACGGACAGCTCCTGTTCGCGGTCGCGTCCGGGCCGGATGAGGACACGGACTCCTCGGACGGCACGTACGAGACGCTGCTGCGGGTGGACGCGAGCAGCGGCGAGACCCGGCCGCTGCCCCTGGCCGGTGCGCCCGGCGGCACCCCCACCCTGCTCGACGACGCCGTCTACTTCGTGCGGGACGACGGTACGGTCACCGCGGTGTCGGCGGCCGACGGCACCCAGTTGTGGCGGAAGGTGACGGAGGTGGAGAACCTGTCGGTACCGGTGTGGTCGAAGACGTACGACAGCGTCCTCTTCGCCAACCGCTTCGGCCGGCTGCTGGCGCTGGACCGTGCCACCGGAACACAGCGGTGGCGCACCGCCGCGCTGGACGACCCGGGGGACACGGGCGTGGACCCGCAACTGCTGCTCGTCCAGGACGCGATCGTGGCGGTGGTCGGCAGCACGGCGTTCTCCGTACGTCCGGACCGCCCCGCAGCCGTGGACTGACCGGTCACCGGTCGGCGACGCCCGACCGCCAGGCCCAGGCGGCGATCTCGACGCGGTTGCGGGCGGGGAGCTTGGTCTTGATGTTGCCCAGATGGGTCTTCACCGTACCCACCGTGATGAACAGTTCGGCGGCGATCTCCGCGTTGGTGAGCCCGCCCGCCACCAGGCGCGCCACCTCCGTCTCACGGGCCGACAGATCGATCGGGGGTCCGGACGCGGCGGTGCCCGACAGGCCCCGCAGCAGCCGCAGCGTGATGGACGGGCTGACGAGGGCCTCCCCGGACGCCGCGGCCCGGATCGCCTCGACCAGCAGGGCGGGGCCGGAGTCCTTGAGGAGGAAGCCGCAGGCGCCGTCGCTCAGGGCGCGGTGGACGTACTCGTCCTCGTCGAAGGTCGTCGCCACCACGACCTTCGGCGGGTCGACCAGACCGGGACGGGTCAGCCGGCGCAGCGCCTCCAGGCCGTCGAGGCGCGGCATCCGGATGTCCATCAACACCACGTCGGGGCGGAGCCGTTCGGCGAGTTCCACCGCCTCCAGGCCGTCCGCCGCCTGGCCCACGACCTCGATGTCCTCCTCGGCGGCGAGGATCATCTCGAAGCCCATACGGACCATGGCCTGGTCGTCGGCGATCAGTACCCGGATCGTCATGCGGCTTTCCCCACTGTTCCCTCCACAGCTGCCTCCAAGGGCAGCGTCGCCTCGATGCGCCAGCCGCCGGCCGGCCCGGGGCCGGCCTCGACCCGCCCGCCGATCATGCCCACCCGTTCGCCGAGCCCCTTCAGCCCGAAGCCGCCGCCCAGCGACTGAAGGGCGTGCAGGGCCTGGTGGCCGACGCGCGGCCGTCCGTCGTCGGTCACCGTCACGGTGATCCGTGGACCGGTGCGGACCAGACCCACCTCCACCTCGGTGAAGTCCCGGGCGTGCTTGCGGATGTTGGTCAGCGCCTCCATCACCACCCGGTGCACGGTGGTGGACACCTCCACCGGCAGGTCCTCGAACCCGCCCTCGGTCCGCAGGACCGCCCGGCCGCCGCCCACGGGGGCGAACTCCTCGACGAGGGAACGCACTTCGGCGATGCCCGCCAGCGGGGCGAGCGCCACCTCCGCTGCCTTCCCGGTCTCCTGCGGGCCGGTCTCGCGCAGCATCCCGACCATCGCGCGCATCGACTTCAGCGCCTCGGCGCCCGCGTGCTCGATCCGTTCCAGCGCCGGCGGCACCAGGTCGGGGCGCCGGGCGGCGACCGAGCGTGCCCCCTGCGCCTGGATGACGATGCCCGTCACATGGTGGGCGACGAAGTCGTGCAGGTCCCGGGCGAACTCCGCACGCTGCTCCAGCCGTACATCGGCCTCCCGCTGCCGCCGGTCGGCGACGACCAGCCGCACGGTCAGGCCGATGGCCAGGGCGGCGGTCGCCGCCAGGGTGAGGAAGAACGCGATGATCATGCCGCCGATGTCGGCTTCGGCCGCCAGCGGGCGCAGGACGATCGCCGCCACGCACAGCGGTGCGGCCACCGCCGACCACACCGGCGCCCCGCGCCAGGTCATGAGGATCAACAGGGCCGACAGCGCCGCCGGTTCGGTGAGTGCGATCGACACCTCGACGGTGGTGAACTCGTCCAGGCCGGGGGCGATTCCCGCGATGACGTGGATGGCGAGCGTGATGCCGAGCGAGGCCACCGCCACGACACCGGCCGTGAGCGGCAGTGCCCGGGCGCCGAGCCGGGGCCAGAGCAGCAGCCCGGCGACCGCCAGCAGGGCGGATACCAGCATCAACGGGCCGGTGGTGGTGCCATCGAGCCTGGTGAACGCCTGGTGGCTGTATCCGAACGCACCGGCCATGCAGTCGAACAGGCCGAGACCGAGCAGCAGTACGACCACGAAGGGCCACACAGCCTCGCTACGCCACGACTTCCGCCAGAACCTCATGCCGGGAGCGTAGCCGGGCCCTCTGCCGAAAGTCGTAGTGGTCGGCCCGAATATCCGACTGCCGCGAGATCCGCAGCCCCGGTACGGCGGGCGAGAGTTGGCAGCCCCGCCGGACGTCGCCGGCACCCTTCCGTCCTCCGAGGAGTACCCCCATGGGCAATGTGAACGTCGAGATCGGCGCCGCGACCGTACTGGGGCCCCTGCTGGTCGCGTTCGGTGTGCTGCTGGCCGTGCGCGTACGGCGGAGCCGGCCCGGCTGGACCGGTGCCCACGCCGTGACCCGGCTGCTGGCCGCCGTGTACGCCGCCGGTGTGCTCAGCCTCACCATCTTCCCGATCGTCGTGACCTACGGCGAGTTCGCCAACCAGACGCCCTGGACCAGCCAGGTCACCTACATCCCGCAGCCCAGCCCCGACCCCAGCATCCTCGCCAACGTGATCCTGACGGTCCCGCTCGGGATGCTGCTGCCGCTGATGTCCGCCAAGGCCACCTCGCTGAGGCGGGTCACCGGCCTCAGCGCGCTGGTCGGTCTGTCGATCGAGCTGACCCAGTTGCTCAGTTACGTCGTGTGCAACAACGCCCGCTCGGTGGACATCGACGACCTCATCACCAACACCCTGGGCGGACTGATCGGTTACCTGGTCCTCCGCCAGGCGATGCGCCTCCCCTCGGCAGCGGTCCGGCTGCACGCCCTCGCCCTGCCCGGCTCGGCCATCGCCACGGGCGGGATCGGCACCCGCCGCGCCGTGCAGACCAAGGCCGCCCGCGCCTGACCGACGACCTCTTCCCCCACCTCGCAGAAAGGCATGCCGTGAAACACCCGAGACGAGCGACGGCCGCCGCGATCGCCCCCGTCACCGCCCTGGCCCTCGCCACCACCCTGCTGGGCGGCACGGCCGACGGGGCGCCCCGGTCCGCCGCGTCCGGCGCCGCCGCGACCTCCGCGGCCACCGGCACAGGCACAGGCACAGGCACGACCGTCACCCTGGTCACCGGCGACAAGGTCACCCTGGACGGCACCGGCAGGGTCACCGGCGTGCAGACCGCCAAGGGCCGGGACGGCATCACCTTCCGCATCAACCGCACGACGGGCGGCAGCACCTACGTCATCCCGAGCGACGCCGAGAAGCCGCTCGCGGACGGCACCGCCGACCGCCGTCTGTTCGACGTGACCGGACTCGTGGAACTCGGCTACGACGACTCCTCCCGCGACGACACCCCGTTGATCGTCACCTACGCCGAGGGCCGTACGGTCGCGCGGAGTTCGCTGTCCTCCGCGGGCGCCGAGGTAGCCCGTGACCTGCCCAGCGTCAACGGCGACGCGGTCAGCGCCCCCAAGTCCGGAAGCGGGGTGTGGCAGACCCTCACCGGCAGCGGCGCGCAGCGCGGTTCACTCGCCGCCTCCGTCGCGCCGAAGGTCGAGCGGATCTGGCTCGACGGCAAGGTGAGGGCGAGCCTGGACAAGAGCACGGCACAGATCGGCGCCCCCGCCGCCTGGGCGGCCGGGTACGACGGCAAGGGCGTCAAGGTCGCGGTCCTGGACACCGGCGTGGACACCACCCACCCCGACCTGAAGGACCGGGTCGAGACCGCGAAGAACTTCTCCGAGTCCGCGGACACCGTGGACCGCGTGGGCCACGGCACGCACGTGGCGTCCACCATCGCGGGTTCCGGCGCCAAGTCCGGCGGCAAGTACAAGGGCGTCGCGCCCGGCGCCCGGCTGATCAGCGGCAAGGTCCTCGACGACAACGGCGAGGGCTCCGACTCCGAGATCATCGCCGGCATGCAGTGGGCGGTCGGCCAGGGCGCCAAGGTGATCAACCTCAGCCTGGGCGGCTACGACACCCCCGACACCGACCCGCTCGAGCAGGCCGTGAACGAGCTGTCGGCCTCCTCCGGCGCGCTGTTCGTCATCGCCGCGGGCAACGAGGGCCCCGACGCGGGCACGATCGGTACGCCGGGCAGCGCCGCCGCCGCGCTCACCGTGGGCGCGGTGGACCGCACGGACGCCGTCGCCGACTTCTCCAGCCGCGGCCCCACGGCGGACGGCTCCCTCAAGCCGGACATCACCGCCCCCGGCGTGGACATCGTCGCCGCGAAGGCCGCCCAGGGCACGGAGGGCGACCCGGCCGCCGACGGCTATGTGTCGATGAGCGGTACCTCGATGGCCACCCCGCACGTCGCGGGCGCCGCCGCGATCCTCGCCCAGGAACACCCGGACTGGACGGGCGAGCGCATCAAGGCGCTCCTCACCTCCACCGCCGAACCCACCAAGGGTGTGAGCGCCTTCGCGCAGGGCACGGGCCGTACGGACCTCAAGCGGGCCGTCTCCCAGCAGGTCACCGCCGGACCCGCCACGCTGGGCTTCGGCACCGTTCAGTGGCCGCACACCGACGACAAGCCCGTCGCCAAGGAGATCACCTATCGCAACGACGGCGACGCGCCGGTCACCCTCGACCTGACCACCGAGGCGTCCGGCGAGGACGGAAAGCCCGCCGCCGAGGGCATGTTCGACGTCTCGCCGAAGCGGCTCACCGTCCCGGCGGGCGGTACCGCGACCGCCACCGTCACCGCCGACACCGGCAAGGGCACGGCCGACGGCGTGTTCAGCGGCGCGGTCACCGCGGCCTCCGGGGACGTCCGGGTGCGGACCGCGCTCGGCGTGAACCGCGAGGTCGAGTCGTACGACCTGACCCTCGAGTACCTGGACCTCGAGGGCAAGGCCACCACCGACGCCGTGAGCGACGTGACCGGCCTGGACACCCAGCAGGGGTGGAGCCTGGCCCCCGGCACGGACGGGACGTACACGCTCCGGCTGCCCAAGGGCCGCTACATGATGGACGGCATCATCGCCACCGCGCCCGGCAGGGACGACGACAAGCAGGCCCTGCTGGTGTACCCGAAGCTCACGCTGGAGCGGAACACCACCGTGGTCATGGACGCCCGCAAGGCCGACCCGGTCAAGATCACCGTGCCGGACGCCAGGGCGAGGAACACCGACGCCTCGGTGACCTTCGGCGGCGAGGTCGACGGCGAGTCCTTCGGAATCGAGTATGCCTACAACAGCTTCGACGACGTGCGCGTCGGACAGCTGGGCGCCAGGTCGCCGGCCGGCGAGGCCTACATGCAGTACTCCGGGACCTGGACCCGCGGTTCGGTGCACTACCGGCCCGTGTGGATCCGCCGGGGCGACCTCTCCGGCTTCACCGCGAAGCCGAAGCGCGAGCAGTTCGCCCGGGTGAACCTCTCCTTCGGCGAGCCGGCCAAGGGCAAGACCCTGTCCTACACCGCGGCGCCCGTCCTGCCCGACGGGAACTGGGACGGCCCCGCTCCGCTCGAGGCCCCGCTGCCGTACAAGGCGACCGAGTACGTCATGCCGGGCGTGCGCTGGCAGTACGTCGCCCAGCAGTTCGGCGCTCCCGGCGCGGACGGCGAGGCGCCCCTGGACCTCAGGCTGACCGCCGACCCCATGAGCTTCAAGGCGGGCAGGACGTACACGCACCGCTTCGACTACGGCGTCTTCGGGCCCCGCATGCCCGCCGCCGACGGCCAGGGCGAGGCGGGTGTGCTGCGGCGCGGTGACGAGTTCCTCGCGAACGTGGCGCTGTTCTCCGACGGCGCCGGCGACTGGGGCGACTCCGACTGGGGCAAGGCCCGGAGCACGCTCTACCAGGGCAGCCGCAAGCTGTTCGACGTCGCCGCGCCCCTGGCCGGCGTGCCCGCCACCCTCCCCGCCGGGCAGCGCGCCTACCGCCTGGTCACCGACGTCTCCCGCCCCGCCTCCCTCTCCGCCGTCAGCACCCGGGTGACCGCCGAGTGGACCTTCCGCTCCGCGCACGTCTCCGAGGACCAGTGGCAGTGGCTGCCGCTGTCCGCGGTCCGCTTCACGCCCAAGCTGTCGGCGGCCAACACCGCCAAGGCGGGCCGCGGCTTCACCGTCCCGTTCACCATCGAGGGCGCGGCCACCAACCGCACCGCTCGCAAGGTCACGGTCCAGGTGTCCTACGACGACGGCAGGCACTGGAAGAAGGCCAGGGTCGTCGCCGGCAGGCGCGTCGTGCTGAAGCATCCGGCCCGTCCCGGCGCCGTCTCCCTGCGCGTCACCCTCACGGACCCCAGGGGCGGCACGACCAGGCAGACGATCTACCGGGCATACCGCACGACCAAGTAGGTCCGCGATCAAGTCACCTGGGCGCATACTGAGGGCAATGACAAAGCCAGCTGCACCGAAGCGACACTTGCCCACCAGCCCCTTCAAAGCGCCTGTCGTCCCACCTCCCAAGCACTTCGAGGTGGGCGACCAGGTCACGCACGACATGTACGGCCTCGGCCGGGTGATCGGTATCGAGGACGGGATCGCGGCGCTCGTGGACTTCGGTCCAGTGCAACAGCGGATCCTGAGCCCGTACAGCAAGATGAGCAAGCTCTGAGGCCGACGGCCACTCCTTCAGGAGTGGCCGTCCGCCGTATCCGCACCGTCCGGCCGTACGGCCGGTCCGGCCCCGCCCGCCTGCAGCGACGCCTCCTGTCGGCCGTCCCGCCGTGCTCGCTGCCGCCCGCCCGGGCCTTCTTCGTGCTCCCGCCCCCCTGCGGCGCCTCCTCCTGACATCTCCGGCGAACCGGAACGAACCCGTCGGTTTGGCTACGCTTGGCACTAGACGCTTATTACGGGATAAAATCTGACAAAATTCCTAAGGAACCGCAGATGGGTCTCGGTGTCGGTCTCGGTGTCAGGCTTCCGGTCGGGAAGGGCAGGTCCCTCACCCGCGCGTCCATGGCGATCGCCATCGCCGCCACGCTGACCCTCGCGGGCGCGTGCGCCGAGGACAGCGGCGGCGGCGGTGACGACCGTCTCACCGTCGGCGTGCTGCTCCCGGGCGGCGGAGCCTCCCGCTTCGGCCAGTTCGACAAGCCGCTGATCGTGAAGAAACTCAAGGAGCTGTGCCCGCACTGCGAGGCCGCCGTCGGCGCCACGCCCGACCCGGCGATCCAGCGGCAGCAGCTCGAGTCCATGATCACCAGGGGGGTGGACGTCCTGATCGTCGCGGCCGTCGACCCCGAGCTGCTGCGCCCGGCGGTCGAGGACGCGCACCGGGCCGGCATCCCGGTCGTCGCGTACGACCGGCTCGCACAGGGCCCGATCGCCGGATACGTCACCTTCGACGGCGCGAAGGTCGGCAGGCTCCAGGGAGAGGCCCTCCTCAAGGCCATGGGCACGAAGGCCCGCGGCAACCAGATCGTCATGATGAACGGCGCCACGACCGACCCGAACGCCGGCTGGTTCAAGCGGGGATCGCTCTCCGTCCTCCAGGGCAAGGTGAAGATCGGCAGGTCCTACGACACCGTCGACTGGCGGCCGGAGAACGCCTTCGTCAACATGCGGGGCGCCATCGCCGCCCTGGGCGGAAGCGCCATCGACGGCGTCCTGGCCGCGAACGACAGCCTCGCCGGCGCCGTGATCTCCGCCCTCAACGCCACCGAGGTCAGGCCGCTGCCCCCGGTCACCGGGCAGGACGCCGACCTCACGGCCGTGCGGCGCATCGTCCGGGGCGACCAGTACATGACCGTCTACAAGCCCTTCAAGCCGGCCGCCGACGCCGCCGTCGAGATGGCCGTCGCCCTGGGGCGCGGCAGATCGGTCGGGTCCATCGCCACCGGCACCGTCGACAACGCCACCACCAAGAACATCCCGGCGGTTCTGCTCCCGGCGGTCTCGGTCACCGTCGGTAACATCAAGGACACTCTGGTGAAGGACGGTATGTACACCATCCGACAGATATGCCCCCCGAACCTCCGGTCCGCCTGCGCGAAGGCCGGACTCACCCGATGAGGACCCGATGACCTTTCCCCGGAGGCGGAAGGAGGTGACCCCGTGCCGGTTCAGCCCCTGCTGGCGTTGCGCGGCGTCTCCAAGCGGTTCGCTGCCGTGCAGGCGCTGGTCGACATCGAGCTGGAGATCAGGGGCGGAGAGGTGGTCGCCCTGGTGGGCGACAACGCCGCCGGCAAGTCCACCCTGGTCAAGGTGATCTCCGGGGTCGGTCCCGCCGACAAGGGCGTCATCGAGTGGCAGGGCGACGCCATCCAGATCAAACGTCCCCAGGACGCCCACGTCCTGGGGATCGCGACCGTCTACCAGGATCTCGCGATGTGCGACAACCTCGACGTCGTCGGCAATCTCTTCCTCGGCCGGGAGATCCACCGGCTCGGCATCCTCGACGAGGTCGAGATGGAGCGCCGCACCCGCGAGCTGCTGCACACCCTGTCCATCCGCATCCCCGACGTGCGGGTGCCCGTCGCCGCGCTCTCCGGCGGGCAGCGGCAGGTCGTGGCGATCACCCGCTCGCTCCTCGGCGAGCCCAGGCTGCTCCTGCTCGACGAGCCCACCGCCTCCCTGGGCGTCGAACAGACCAGCCAGCTCCTCGACCTCATCGAGGAACTGCGCGACCGGGGCCTGGGGGTCCTCCTCATCAGCCACAACATGGGCGACATCAAGGCCGTCGCCGACCGGGTCGCCGTCCTGCGCCTCGGCCGCAACAACGGCCTCTTCGACGTGAACACCACCTCCCAGGAACAGATCATCTCCTCCATCACCGGCGCGGCGGACAACTCCGCCGCGCACCGCCCGACCCGCCCCGAGGAGGCATGGCCGTGAGGGGAAGGCGGTCCCGGGCGCACACCACCCCCACCGCGGACACCCCTGAGGAGGCGGCGTCCGGCCCCGGCGGTGGCCACGACGGACGCCGGGGGTACGCCGGACACCTCGGGGAGTACGCCGCCCTGGTGCGCCGCAGACTGCACGCACGCGACCTGGGCCCGGCACCCGTCCTCCTCGCGCTGGCCGTGACCTGGGTGGTCTTCCAGTCCCTCAACCGCAACTTCCTCTCGCCGCGCAACCTGTCCGTCCTCAGCGTGGACATCGTCGGGACCGGCATGGTCGCCGTCGGTATCGTCTTCGTGCTGCTGATCGGTGAGATCGATCTGTCGGTGGGATCGCTCGCCGGCCTCGCGGGCGCCGTGTTCGCGGCGCTGAACGTGACCCTGGGCATGCCGGAATGGCTCGCCGTGATCACCGCGCTGGGCTGCGGTGCGGCCGCCGGCGCCATCCACGGGTTCTCCTTCGCCAGGATCGGCGTCCCCGCGTTCGTCGTCACCCTCGCGGGCCTGCTCGCCTGGAACGGCCTGATGCTCTACCTGCTCGGCCCCGACAACTCCATCAACTTCAGCGAGGACGGCCTGGTCGCCCAGCTGACGAGCCGCTACTACGACGCCGCCGTCGCCACCTACGGCCTGGCCGCGCTCGCCACGGCCGCCTACCTCCTCGCCTCCTACCTCGAACGCGGACGCCGCGGCGCCGCCGGGATGCCGTACCGGCCGGTCGGCGAGATCTGGGCGCGTACGGCCCTCCTCGCGGTGGTCGCCTTCGCCTCCGTCTACGTGCTGAACCGGTTCGAGGGCCTGCCGCTGGCCCTGCTGATCTTTCTCGCCGTCATCGTCGCCTCGGACCTGTTCCTGCGCCGCACCCCCTACGGCCGCCAGATCCTCGCGCTGGGCGGCGGTGTGGAGGCGGCCCGGCGGGCGGGCGTCGATGTGACGCGCGTACGGATCTCGGTGTTCGTGGTGTCGGGCACCCTGGCGGCGGCCGGCGGCCTGTTCGTCGCGTCCCGGCTCACCTCGGCGAGCCAGGTCCCGGGCTCCGGCATGCTGCTGATCAACGCCATCGCCGCCGCGGTGATCGGCGGTACCAGCCTGTTCGGCGGCCGCGGCTCGCCCTGGTCCGCGCTGCTCGGGGTGCTCATCATCCAGTCGATCGGCTCGGGCATGGCGCTGCTGGGAATCGAGCCCCCGGTCCAGTTCATGGTCACCGGCGGGGTGCTGTACATCGCGGTGGTGTTCGACTCGCTGGCCCGGCGGACGGCGGACCCGTACCGACCGCTGCGCTGACCATTCCGCGGTGCCGTCCGCTGGGTAAGGTTCGGCCATGGGAGTGAGCGAGCCGACCCCGGTGGACCTTGTGCGGACGACCGACGGCGTCGCGGGATGCCCCCGGCGCCTGGTCATGGAGCACGTCACCAGCCGCTGGGGCACCCTCGTCCTGATCGCGCTGCTGGACCGCTCGTACCGCTTCGGGGAGCTGCGCCGGGCGATCGGCCAGGTCAGCGAGAAGATGCTGACCCAGACCCTGCAGACCCTGGAGCGCGACGGACTGGTCCACCGCGACGCCAAGCCCGTGATCCCGCCCCGCGTGGACTACTCCCTCACCGACCTCGGCAGGGAGGCCGCCGAACAGGTCCGCGGCATCGCGCAGTGGGTGGACCGGCGGATGACGGCGATCCAGCACGCCCGCGAGGAGTACGACGCGGCGAAGGAGTGACCCCCGCCACCCGGGGTACTCGTCGACCTGCCCGGGGGCCCGGGGCGGTGGTGAAGGCAGGGGAGCAGGCATGATCCGTGCGGCGGACATCCGGGAGTGGCGCAACCACGACGTGGTCGACCCGAAGGGGCACCGGATCGGCCATCTGGAAGCGGTCTACGTGGACACGGCCACGGACGAACCGGCCATGGCCACCGTCCGCACCGGGCTGCCGACCCGGCAGCGCCTCGTCTTCGTCCCGCTCGACGAGGCCGTCCTCGGGCCCGACTACGTCGCGGTCCCGCACGCCAAGGGGAAGGTGCGCAAGGCCCCGTCGATCGGAACGGACGACATCCTGCCCGCCGAGCAGGAGGAGACGGTCTTCCGCTACTACGGCATCGAGTACCGGCCGGGCCTCCAGGGCGAACGCCGGCTCGCACGCCGCTGACCCAGGGGAGATGGGCGCCGTGATGGTGACGTTCCTGCTGCTCGTCCTGGTGTCGGTGATCCTCGGAATCATCGGCGCGGCGGCGGACGGACTGGGCTGTCTGCTGGCGGTCGGGGTCGTGCTGTTCATCGCCGATGTGGCGTTCGTCGCGGTGGCGGGGACGCGCCGCGTTCGCCGACGTCCGGTCCGCTGACCAGGGAAGCGGCGGGATCCTGCGGCCCACGCCGGGCAATATCTGTCCCGGCCGGATGAGAAATTCCCGCGGCGGGACGGGAATATTCCCGGAAGGCGGCTCAATCCCGGCCCGGGAGAAATCATTGTCCGAGCAGGGACGATCGCGCCATGCTACTGTCGATGTCAGTTGCAGTAGTGGTTCCCAGAAGATTTTTCCGACGGGTGATCATCACGGCGACCGGAGTCCGCACAGAGCGCGACTCCGCATCCCGCCCCGAAGGAGAATTCATATGAGCACCGGAACCGTGAAGTGGTTCAACGCCGAAAAGGGCTTCGGCTTCATCGCGCAGGACGGCGGCGGCCCCGACGTCTTCGCCCACTACTCCAACATCGCCACCCAGGGCTTCCGCGAGCTGCAGGAAGGCCAGAAGGTGTCGTTCGACATCGCGCAGGGCCAGAAGGGCCCGACGGCGGAGAACATCGTTCCCGCCTGACACCGGCGCTGAAGCGTACTCCGCAGCCGGGACCCGCACCTTGGGGTGCGGGTCCCGGCTCGCTTTCTTTGAGGATTTATTCTTCTCCGGCTCGTTCTCGTTATTCTCTGCGCCGTTCATCTGCTGCGGGAATTCCTTGTTGCGCGCCCGTACCAAGGAAGGTTCCGCATGAATAACGCACGGAAAAACCGCACCACCCGTGGCAGGTCCGGGCCGCCCAGGACCGCCGGTGAGTTCGCGCCGCCCAGGACACTGACACCCGCATTGCCCGCCGTCGACTCGTTCGCCGCTCTCGGCCTTCCGGAGCCGCTGCTGGCCGCGCTCGGCCACGAGGGCGTGAGCGTGCCGTTCCCCATCCAGGGGGCGACCCTGCCCAACTCGCTGGCCGGCCGTGACGTGCTCGGCCGGGGCCGCACCGGCTCGGGCAAGACCCTCGCCTTCGGCCTCGCGCTGCTGGCCCGTACGGCGGGCCGGCGCGCCGAGCCGCGGCGCCCGCTGGCGCTGGTCCTCGTCCCCACCCGGGAACTCGCCCAGCAGGTCACCGACGCGCTCACCCCGTACGCCCGTGCCGTGCGGCTGCGCCTGGCGACCGTGGTCGGCGGGATGTCGATCGGCCGGCAGGCCGGTGCGCTGCGCGGCGGGGCCGAGGTCGTGGTGGCCACGCCCGGACGGCTCAAGGACCTGATCGACCGGGGCGACTGCCGGCTGGACGACGTACGCATCACCGTCCTCGACGAGGCCGACCAGATGGCCGACATGGGCTTCATGCCCCAGGTCACCGCCCTGCTGGACCTGGTGCGCCCGGACGGGCAGCGGATGCTGTTCTCCGCCACCCTCGACCGCAACGTCGACCTGCTGGTCCGCCGCTATCTGACCGACCCCGTGGTGCACTCCGTGGACCCGTCGTCGGCCACCGTCACCACGATGGAGCACCACCTCCTGCACGTGCACGAGGCGGACAAACTGCGGACGACCACCGAGATCGCGGCCCGCGACGGCCGCGTGATCATGTTCCTGGACACCAAGCACGCGGTGGACCGGCTGACCAAGCACCTGCTCGGCAGCGGCGTCCGCGCCGCCGCCCTGCACGGCGGCAAGTCCCAGCCGCAGCGCACCCGGACCCTCGCCCAGTTCAAGGACGGTCACGTGACCGTGCTGGTCGCCACGAACGTCGCGGCCCGCGGCATCCACGTCGACCGCCTCGACCTGGTCGTCAACGTCGATCCGCCCGCCGACCACAAGGACTACCTGCACCGCGGCGGCCGTACGGCACGGGCCGGCGAGTCCGGCAGCGTCGTCACCCTGGTCACCCAGGCCCAGCGCCGCTCCATGAGCCGGCTGATGACCTCGGCCGGCATCACCCCCCAGGTCACCCCGGTCCGCTCGGGCGAGACGGTACTGAGCCGTATCACCGGCGCCCGGACCCCGTCCGGCGTGCCCGTCGTCATCGCCGCACCGCCCGCGGAACGCCCCCGCCGCACCGGCCCCGGCGCGGCCCCGTCCGCCCGCGGGCGTCGCGGTCGCGCCGGCCGGGGCCGGCCCACCGGTGAGGGTGCGCGCCGCGGGCCGCGCCGGGAGTCCCCCGTCACCACCTGACGGCCAAAGCGGCCCCGTCCACCCCGACGGCCCGCCCCGACGCCCCATGTCCCGCTCCGCCGGTCCGGCCCGCCTCGGGCCGGACCGTTTCTCCGTCCCCGTTCCCGTCCCCCTTGGGAGGCATCATGCGCTGTGTCATCGCCCGGTACCCGTTCGAACTGACCAAGGACGGGGTGCTTGACGCCATGAAGGACGTCTCGCCCGAACCCGTCACGGGTGAGTCCGTGACCATCGGCCGCCGCCGCTACCCCGTCAAGCAGGTGGGCGAGGTCGTCACCCGGCAGGACCGCCGCGACTTCACCAGCGGCGAGGTCACCCGGGCCATGACCCGCCTCGGCTTCACCTGCCACCCCCAGCCGGCGCCGGAACCCCGGCCCGACGCCTCGTCGTTCTGGACCCCCTCGCAGCCGCTCGACGGTGCCGCCTTCCCGGACGTGTGAGGACGGCACGGACGATGGTGTTGAATCGGGGCCCTGGCATGCCGTACGGCGCGCCAGGGCCCCGACGCGTCGCATGACGAGGTGACATGACATCAGGCAGTCCGCTCAGCGGTCGACTGGACGACGACGACTACCCCGCCTACACGATGGGCCGGGCGGCCGAGTTGCTCGGCACCACCCCGGGCTTCCTCCGTGCCGTCGGGGAGGCCCGGCTGATCACGCCGCTCCGCTCGGAGGGCGGACACCGCCGGTACTCGCGGTACCAGTTGCGGATCGCCGCCCGGGCCCGTGAACTCGTCGACCAGGGCACCCCGATCGAGGCCGCCTGCCGCATCGTCATCCTCGAGGACCAGTTGGAGGAGGCCCAGCGCATCAACGCCGAGTACCGCCGCGCGGCCGAGGAGAGCTCGCAGGGGTGAGGGCCCTGGGGGACGACGGCCGCCGGCCAGGCTGAAAGGCCGGGCCCGGACGAGGTGAGTCGTCCGGGCCCGGGGCTCACTTGAGGAGCGAGGTTCAGAACACGCCCTTGTAGCTCTGCCAGCCGGTGGCGATCCTCGTGCGGCCGCCGAAGGAGCCCTTGCCGTTGCCGTTGCTCCGCCAGAGGTTGCCCGCGGTGTCGCGGGCCACGAGGTCGGCCTTGCCGTCGCCGGTGATGTCGCCCACGCCGACGACCGTGTTGTACGACGAGCCCCAGTCGTCGAAGACCTTCACCCGGCTCTTGAACCTGCCGGTCGCGGTGCCGTCGTACCGCCACAGTTCGTTCGACTTGTCCTGCACCAGCAGATCGCCGTGGCCGTCGCCGTTCAGGTCACCGGCGCCGACGATCTTCTTGTAGCCCTTCCAGTCGGCCGCGATCCTCACCTTGGCCGAGAGCTTCCCCGTGCTCGTCGCCTTGTAGAGGTAGACGCTCCCGGTGGAGGCCTGACGGGCGATCAGGTCCGCCCGGCCGTCTCCGCTGACGTCCCCCGGCGAGGTCAGCACGTCGTACTGGTTCCAGCCGGTGCCCAGCGAGGTGTAGGGGGTCGTGGGCGTCAGCGCCGCGGCGCAGCCGGGCCGGTAGGCGCGGAGCGTGCCGTTGGAGAGCCGTACGAGCACGTCGTTGCAGCGGTCGCCGCTCAGGTCGCCGAAGGGCACCGCCTTCATGGTCGTCGGCCAGCCGGTGCCCGTCCGCTTCCCGGTGAGGGTTCCGGTGCCGGTGCCGTACTGGTACGTCAGTCCGCCCGAGCCGTTCAGCGTCAGCACCTCGCCGAAGCCGTCCGAGCCGACGAGGTCGCGGCGGACCGGGGTGGCGCCGGTGACCTTCACCGTGCCGGTGTTCGTCAGGGCCGCGCCCTGCCCGTCGGCCGGGGTGGCGGTCAGCGTCCAGGTGTAGGTGCCGTTGGGCACCAGCTTGCCGGCCGTGTCCTTGCCGTTCCACGACGTCGCGATCAGGCCGCCGCGGGCCGTACCGCCGGTCAGGGTCCGCACGGTGGCGCCGGTGGCCTTGTTCCTGAGTGCGAGCTTCCAGGAGGCGGCCGGCTTCGACAGCCACCATCTGGCGCTCCAGGACGCGGCGCCGCCCTTCACGTCGGCCGACCCGGCGACGGCCGAGTCGAGCCGGCCGAGCGGGGAGACCGGAACGCCGCTGGACACCACGTGGGTGTCGTTCCCGGTGTCGACGTAGGCGATCAGGCCGGTGTACGGGTCCACGTCCCAGGGCTGCCCGGAGCGGAGCGCCTCCACGGTGTGCGTCACGGGTGTGCCGCTGCGGACGTCGGTCACCTCGAGTCCGCCGCTCTTCTCCGTGACGACGAATCCGTCACCGAGTTCCGCGGTCCCCCAGGAGTCCCCCTCGGTGAGGGTCAGGCTGGTCTGCGCGACCGTGTCGTAGACGCCCTGCGCCTCGCGCGACCCGACGCAGGACCACAGCAGCCAGCGTCCGACGGCCTGGAGGTCCTCCAGCAGGCACCCGCGTCCGAAGTACACCGACTCGCCGCGCTTGCCGGTGCGGACGTCGACGGGGACGGCGCTGTCGCTGCCGTCGTGCACCCACAGGGTGGTGCCCCACAGCGCCATGCCGTGCTGCGCCGAGGTCAGCACCGTGCCGCCCGTGTCGAGATCGACCACCCGCGTCTGCGAACCGGCCGCCTCGGTGTACTCGGTGGCCATCGCGACGTGGCGGCCCTTGGCGTCCCACACGCGGACGTAGTCGTGCGCGGCGTCGACGGGTGTGCCGGGCAGGGTTCCCGTCGGCTGCACGACCCGGGGCACGCGGTCGCCGCCCGAGGTCCAGGTGTTCCAGACGACCGTGCGGCCGTCCCCGGTCTCCACGATCCCGGGTTCGCCGGTGGTCTCGCCGCGGTTGGTGCGGGAGCCGACCGTGATGGTGTCACCGGTGACGTCGACCGGCCGGCTGTACAGGTATGTACGGCCGACCTCCTCGTCCCGTTCCCGTACGGTCAGCCGGCCGCCCGTGAGGGTGAGGTCCTGTACGGCATCGGGCGAGGGGCTCAGGTCCGAGGCGGCGACCCGCCGGACCACGGGCTTGCCGTCCGCGCCCGCCCGGACCAGGTTCACGCCCCAGTCGGCGATGTCGCCGCCGCTGCCGGGCACCAGGAGTCCGCCGTCGGGGGTCGGCACGGCGAGGGCGAGGCTCTCCGACCGGGCCAGCACGGTCCCCGTCGTCGAGCCGTCGGTGCCGAGCGCGTCGACCCGCCAGACCGGCAGACCGCCGTCCTTGGCGCCGAGCGAGGAGTCGTAGCGGGAGACGAGGAGCGTGTCGCCGACCATGCCCACCAGGTGGGTCGCGCCGTCGTCCGCCAGCGGCACGGTCCGCACCGGGGTGGTCAGGTCGTCCCGGGAGTAGACGGAGACGGTGCCGGTGAGGGTGTCCCAGGACACCAGGTGGGTGGCGGTGAGGACGGTGCGGCCGGTGGCGGAGACGACCGGGTTGTAGGGCAGTTCGACCAGCCGGCCCTCGTCGGCGTCGAGCCAGGCGCTCTTCTGCGTCCAGCCGACCCAGTGCTGGACCAGCATGCCGTGGGCGTCGCCCACGGGCGAGTCGCCGTCGTTCACCCCGGTGGCGCCGTCCGGGACGCCCGTCACCGTACGGTCTCGCACCGTGCCGTCGTCCTGGACGTCGAACAGATGCCAGGCCGACAGGTCCGGCCCGGTGGTCACCACGGTCCGGCCCAGCGTGCCCCGGTACGTGTGGCCCTCGGGGAGCGGGATCTCCGTCCCGGTCCCCCCGGCCGCCATGTCCCGCAGCGTCACGGTCCGCGTGGCGTCGTCGTAGCGGGCGACCACGTCCGAGCCGGCGCCGAACTCCGGCATGCCCCAGATCTCGGTGGCCGAGGAGTCCACCACCGTGTCCTCACCCGTGTAGGCGGTCCACAGGTGGCCGCGCCCGGGTTCGTAGCGCAGGAATCCCGAGGCTCCGGCGCTCAACAGGGCGGTTCCGGGCAGTTGGTACGTCCGTGCCGGGATGACCACCTCCGCGGCCGGTGCCGCCTGGGCGGACGTGACCAGCGGTCCGAGACCCACGGCCAGGGCGAGCGAGGCGGCGGCGGCGATGCCGCCGCGTATGAGGGCAGGTCTGCCCACGCGGTTCCTCCAGCGGAAGCGAAGATTTTGCCGGATATTAGCAAGATTCCGGCCCGCTCATGACAAGGAAGCATTCTTCGCGAAGACCTCGGGGGATTGGGCGGCATGCATCCCGGCTGCCCCCCTGCTTTCGTGGTGCGGTACCGCCGGCGCACTTCTTTTGCACATCCGGTTCCTACGCTCCCGGCGCACAGTCCGCCCAGCACAGGGAGTCGTCGTGACACTGGTCATCGCCACCGCAACGCCGTTCCACGGCCACGTCCAGCCCGTCCTCACCGTGACCGCCGACCTCGTACGGCGGGGCCACGAGGTGGTCGTGCTGACCGGGAGCCGGTTCGCCGAGGACGTCCGGGCCGTCGGTGCCCTTCCCGTGTCGTTGCCGCCCTCGGCGGACTTCGACGACCGGAAGCTGGACCTGTTCTTCCCCGAACGGGCGGCGCTGTCGCCGGGGCCGGCCCAGCTGACGTACGACATGAAGCACATCTTCGGCGACCCGACCGCGGCGCAGTACCGGGCGCTGCGCAACCTGCTGGACCGCCGCTTCCCGGCGTCCGTCGTGATCAGCGATCCGCTGTTCCTGGGGGCGACCGCGCTGGCCCTCTCGGCACCGCCCGGGCGCCGGCCGGTCACCGTCAGCCTCGGCATCACCCTGCCCACCCTGCTCAGCGAGGACGCCCCGCCCATCGGGTTCGGTCTCCCGCCGCTGGTGGGCGAGGACGCGAGGCAGCGGCACCGCGAGATGAACGACCAGGTCAAGGAGGTCTTCGCGGACGCCCAGCGGCACATCGAGGAGAACTTCGGGGAGAGCGGCACCCGGCTTCCCGGATTCGTCCTCGACTGTCTGGTCACCGTGCCCGACCACTACCTCCAGCTGACCGTCCCGGGGTTCGAGTACCCGCGCCGTGACGTGCCGTCCTCGTTCCGGTTCGTCGGGCCGCTGGGCGACGCGCCGCACACGGCGGCGGCGGAGCCGAGGCCGCTGCCGGAGTGGTGGGGCGAGGTGGAGCACGCCGGGCGGCCCGTCGTCGTGGTCACCCAGGGCTCCTTCGACAACCGCGACCTGGGGCGGCTCGTGCGGCCCGCCGTCGACGGGCTGGCCGGTGCGGACGTGCTGGTCGTGGCCGTGACCGGGCGCGCGGACGGCCCGGCCGAGATGGAGGCCGCGGGCGCCGTGCCGGCGAACGTCCGGCTCGGCGGGTACGTCCCCTTCGAGCGGCTGCTGCCGCATGCCTCCGTCCTCGTCACCAACGGCGGCTACGGCGGTGTCCACCAGGCCCTGCGGCACGGGGTACCGATCGTGGTGGGCGGGGACGGCGAGGACAAGCCGGAGATCGCGGCGCGGGTGCGGTGGAGCGGCGCCGGGCTCGATCTGCGCACCGGGCGGCCCACACCGGACGCCGTCCGGGAGGCCGTGCTCGCGGTGCTGGCCGAGCCCGGGCACCGTCGGCGGGCGGCCGAACTGGCCGCCGAGTTCGACCGTCATGACGCACTCGCCGCCATCGCGGAGGTGGTGACCGCCGCGGGGTGACACCGCCGCGCCCCCCGCCACGCCTGTTTTGTCCGGCCCCGTGAACGCCCCTCCCGCACTGCCTAGCATGACGATCCGGTCGGTGGTGGAGGTGGAGGGTTCCGATGAGACCGGTCCCGTTACGGTTCACGGTTCTTGGCGAGGTACGGATCTGGCGCGACGGAGCCGAGGTGGACCCGGGCCCTCCGCTGCGCCGGACCCTGCTCGCCCTGCTGCTGGCCAGGGCCGGTTCCCCGGTGCAACTGCCCGACATCGTCGACTGGTTGTGGGGTGAGCGGGCGCCCACGCGAGCGGTGAACATGGTGCACCGTCATGTGGGCGCCCTGCGCAGGCTGTTGGAGCCCGAGCTGCCGCCGCGTGCCGAAGGCGGTCTGCTGCTGCGCGGCGGTGGCGGCTACCGGCTGGTGGTCCCGGCCGACTCCGTCGACCTGCTGCGCTTCCGCCTGCTCGCACGCAGGGCCCGGGACGTGCTCGGCCGGAGCGGGCCGGAGTCCGCCGTGGACGTGTTCGCCGAGGCGCTCGCGCTGCGCGAAGGTCCGGCCGCCGGCTGTCCGGCGCAGGCGCCCGCGCATCCGGTCTTCGTCGAGCTGGACCGGGAGTACGACGCCGTGGTGCGGGAAGCCGCGGGGGTCGCGCTCGAATGCGGCAGGGCGGACCGGGTCCTGCCCGCCCTGTCCGCGAGCGCCGAGCGCCACCCGCTCGACGAGGGGATGCAGGCGCTGCTCGTGAGTTCCCTCGCGGCGACCGGGCGCCGCGACCGGGCCCTCGCGGTGTTCCGCACGACGGCCGGCCGGCTCGCCGACGAACTGGGCGTGGACCCCGGCCCCGAACTCACCACCGCCCGGCTGCGGGCGGAGGGGGAGGACCCCGCCCGCACGGAACCCCCCGTCACTCCCCCGGCCTTCACCCCCGCCCAACTCCCCTCCTCGCTGCCCGCCTTCGCCGGCCGCGAGGCCGAACTGCACCGTCTGCGCGCCCTCCTCGACGGCGCGGACGGCATCCGCGCAGGATCCGGCGACACCACCGCCCCCCTCGTCTGCGCCATCGGCGGCACGGCCGGCGTCGGCAAGACCGCCCTCGCCCTGCGCCTCGCCCACGAGGTGGCCGACCGCTTCCCGGACGGTCAGCTGTACGTCAACCTGCGCGGCTTCGACCCCGCCGCCACGCCCACACCGGCGCGGCACGCCGTACGGGCGTTCCTGGACGCCCTCGGCGTACCGGCCGCGCGGGTGCCCGACTCGCCCGACGCGCAGACCGCCCTGTACCGCAGTCTGCTGGCGGGGCGCCGGATGCTGGTGCTGCTCGACAACGCCCGTGACGCGGCACAGGTCCGGCCGCTGCTGCCCGGTACGGCGGGCTGCCTCGTCCTCGTCACCAGCCGCAACCGGCTCACCGGCCTGGCCTCCGCCGACGGAGCCCATCCCTTCACCCTGGACGTGCTCACACCGGACGACGCCCGTGCCGTGCTGGCGCTGCGGATCGGCGCCGAACGGGCGGCCGCCGAGCCCGAGGCCGTGGCCGAGATCGTCTCGCTCACCGCACGGCTGCCCCTGGCGCTCGCGATCGTCGCCGCGCGGGCGGTGGCCCACCCCGCCTTCCCGCTCGCCACCCTGGCCGAGGAGTTGCGGGGCACGTCACGCGGACCGGACGGTTCACGCGGACTCGAGGGACCGGGCGCACTCGACGGTTTCCGGCACTCCGGGTCCGACACCGCGACCGACGTACGCGCGGTCTTCTCGTGGTCGTACGACGCCCTCGGGCCGGGCGCGGCCAGGCTCTTCCGGCTGCTCGCCCTGCACCCCGGGCCCGATCTCACCGTCCCCGCCGCTGCGGCGCTGGCGGACCTGCCCGTGGGGCGGACCCGCCCGCTGCTCGGCGAACTCGCCGACGCCCACCTGCTCACCGAGCGCACGCCCGGCCGGTACGCCGTCCACGACCTGCTGCACGCCTACGCCGCCGAGCTCCTGCACACCACCGACAGCACGGCGCAGCGGCGGGCCGCGCGACGCCGGCTGCTCGACCACTGTCTGCACACCGCGTACGCCGCCGCGCTGCTCTTCGACGCCCCGACGGCCCTCATCACTCCCGTGGCACCCGCCCAGCCCCTGCCGGAGACCCGGCCGGCCGCCCTGGACGCGGCGGGCGCCCAGCTCTGGTTCCGGACCGAACGGCCCGTCCTGCTCGGCGCGTTCCGGCAGGCCGTGGACAGCGGACTCGACGCCCACGTCTGGCAGTTGGCGTGGTGCCTGGAGCGCTTCCACGAACGGTTCGGGCACTGGCACGAGTACCTCGCCGTGCAACGCGCCGCGCTGCCGGCCGCCCACCGCCTGCGTGACCCCGTCGCCCTCGGGCACGCCCGTCGCGCACTCGGCCGGGCCTGCATGATGCTGCGGCGCTTCGCCGAGGCGGAGGAGCACCTGCGGTACGCGCGGGGCTGGTTCGAGGAGGCAGCGGACGGCAACGGCGAGGCCGAGGTCCGGCTGGCCCGGTGGGCCGTGCTCACCCGTCAGGAGAGGTTCGGGGAGGCGCTCGACGAACTCGCCCCCGCACTCGACCTGTACCGGGCGTCCGCGCAGCGCAAGGGGCAGGCGTACGTGCTGGTGTCACGGGCCTGGGGGGAGGCGTGTACCGGCGACTGCCACGGCGCGCTCACCCACGCCCACCAGGCGCTCGCCCTGTTCCAGGAGCTCGGGGTCCGGATCGCCGAGGGCTACACCTGGGACACCCTGGGCCACGTCCACGGCCGGCTGGGCGAGCACCGGCGGTCCGTGACCTGTCACGAGCGGGCGCTCGCCGTGTTCCGGGAGGTCGGCGACCTGTTCAACGAGGCGGGCGTGCTGGACCGGCTCGGCGACGCACGGCTCGCGGCCGGTGACCGGGCCGGCGCGCTGGCCACCTGGCGGGACGCGCGGGACGCGATGCAGGACTTCGACCCGGTCTGGGCGGCCGAGGTACGGGCGAAGACCGAGCGGCACGCGCAAACACCGTAACCCTGTCCTCTACCCCGGTCACAAGGCAGGCACACTTCGTCCACTACCCCCTGCCTACGCTCCCGCCATCCAGCAACTCCCTTGCAAGAGGAGCGCGTTCAGTGACGTACACCATGATCAACGGAAACCGGCTGTTCCACACCGACGAGGGCCCGGGCGCCGACCGCGGCGGCGAGACGCTGCTGCTGGTGCACGGCGCGACCTGCGACTCGCACGACTTCGCCGCGCAGATCGGCGCCTTCTCCGCGCGGCACCGGGTGATCGCGCCGGACCTGCGCGGCCACGGCCGCTCCTCAGGACTCACCGGCGGACAGCGGCCGCGCGACTTCGCCGCGGACCTGTCGGAGCTGCTCGACGACATCGACGCCGGGCCGGTGGTCGTGGTCGGGCACTCGCTGGGCGCCCTGGTCGCCTCGGTCCTCGCGGTCGAGTACCCGTCCCTGGTGCGGGGCGTGGTCGCCGTGGACCCCTCCTACGGCTTCGAGGCCGAGTTCGCGCCGCAGCTCGCCGCCGCCTTCCGGGTCCCGGACCCGGTCGGGACCGCCGCGACCGTCCTCGGCGGGCTGGAGAACAACGCGGCGGCCGGGCCCGAGGCGGAGGCGCTGCGCGTCTGGCACCGGCGGCGGATCCTCGGCATGGATCCGATGACGGTACGGGACGTCTTCCACGGCCTGTTCGACGAGGCGGCGACCCCGCTGACCGTGCGGCCCGGGGTGGAGACCTATCTGTCCCGCCGTGCCTGCCCGGTGCTGTCGTTGTCGTCCGCCGCGTCCCTCAAGGCCAAGGGGATCGACGGGGACTGGGAGCCGTCGCTGAGCAGCCACCCCTACAGCGCCTCGGTGGTGCTGGAGGGGGTCGGCCACTGGTTCTTCCAGGAGCGTCCGGCCGAGTTCAACGCGCTGGTGCTGGGCTGGATCGACGGACTTCCGGCCGCCTGACCGGCGACGGCGGGCGGGCACGGCGTACGTACGCACGGGGCGGATCGAGGGCTACGACGGTGAGGATGCGGTTCACGGTGCTGGGACCGGTGCGGGTCTGGCGCGGCGGCGAGGAGGTGCGGCTCGGGGCGGCTCAGCAGCGGCTGCTGCTGGCGCTGCTGATGGCGCACGCGGGGCGGCCGGTGGCCCTGGAGGAGGCGGTGCACGCACTGTGGGGCGAGTCGCCGCCGGGGTCGCCCGCGAACGCCGTGTACCGGCACGTCGGGGTGGTGCGGCGGCTGCTGGAACCGCAGCTGGCGATCCGGGAGACGGGCGGCTGGCTGGTGCGGGACGCGGGAGGGTACCGGCTGAACGCCTCGCCGGACAGCCTGGACCTGCTGCGGTTCCGGGAGCTGGTGCGGCGGGCGCGGGCCGCCGCCGACGTACCGCTCTTCGTGGAAGCGCTCTCCCTGCGCACCGGTGCCGTCGCCACGGGGGTGCCGATGGAGGCCCGCTCGCATCCGGCGTTCACCGCGCTGGAACGGGAGTACCTGGCGGTGGTGAAGGAGGCGGCCGACGCGCTGCCGGCGAACGGCGGCCCCGCGGACGGGCAGCTGCTCGCCGTACTGCACCGCACGGCCGCCGACCACCCGCTCGACGAACCGCTCCAGGCCCGTCTGGTGCGCGCGCTTGCGGCCACCGGGCAGCGGGCCGAGGCCCTGGAGACCTGGCAGCGGGTACGGTCCCTGCTCCACACCGAGCTGGGCGTCACCCCCGGCGCCGAACTGCGCGCGGCCCAGCAAGCGGCCCTCCACCGCGACACGGGCCCCCGGCCCGGCGGCGCCGGCCGGCCGGCGTCCGCCCCCACGGCCCCTGACGGCCCCTCCCCCGCCGACCGCACGCTCTCGGCCCACGGCCGGACAACCCCCGCCCCCGCTCCGGGCCGCACCGTGCCTCCTCCCGGCCCCGCCGCTCCCACGCCGTCGGCCCCCCGGCTCTCCGCCGTTCCCGCTCTCGCCGGAGTGGGGGAAGCGGAGGATTCCGGGGGCTCGGGGGCCGTGCCTCTCGTTCGGCCCGCTCAACTGCCGTCCGATCTCGCGACCTTCGCGGGACGCAGGAGCGAGCTCGCCGTGCTGACGGGGCTGGCGGCGGACACCGCGCCGCCGGGCGTGCGGATCGCCGTGGTCAGCGGCATGGGCGGGGTCGGCAAGACCACCCTGGCCGTCCGCTGGGCGCACCGCGTCGCCCACCGCTTCCCCGACGGGCAGCTGTACGTCGATCTGCGCGGCTTCGACCCGAACGGCACCGCGACGGATCCGGGACAGGCCCTGCGCGGATTCCTGGAGGCCCTCGGCGTGCCCGCGCAGCGGATACCGGCCGGGGCCGACGCCCAGACGGGGCTGTACCGCAGTCTGCTGGCCCGGCGCCGCGTGCTGATCCTGCTCGACAACGCGCGCGACGCCGAACAGGTCCGCCCGCTGCTCCCGGGCAGCCCCGGCTGTCTGGTCGTCGTCACCAGCCGCGACCGGCTCTTCGGGCTGGTCACGGCCGAGGCCGCGCACCCCCTGGCCCTGGACCGGCTCCCCGCCGCCGAGGCCCGTGAGTCCCTGGCCCGGCGGCTCGGCGCGGGCCGGGTCCTGGCCGATCCCGCGGCCGTCGACGAGATCGTCACCCGCTGCGCGGGGCTCCCGCTGGCCCTGGCCGTCGTCGCCACCCGCGCCGCCGCCCACCCGGACTTCCCGCTCACCGCGATCGCGGAGGAACTGCGCGCTGCGCACGGCAGCCTCGACGCGTTCACGGACACGGACCCCGCGGGGGACGTACGGGCGGTGTTCTCCTGGTCGTACCGTGCGCTGTCCCGCGGTGCGGCGCGGCTGCTGCGGCTGCTGTCCCCGCACCCCGGCCCGGACGTCACGCTGCCCGCCGCGACCGCCCTCGCGGGCGGCACCCCGGAGGAGGTCCGCGGTCTGCTGGCCGAGCTCGCCCGCTCCCACCTCCTCACCGAGCATGTCCCCGGCCGCTACTCCTGCCACGACCTGCTCCGCACCTACGCGAGGGAACGCGCCGCCGAACACGACCGCGCGGACGCGCGGGAGGCAGCCGTACGCCGCCTGCTCGACCACTGCCTGCACACCGCGCACGCCGCGGGGCGGCTCTACTCCCCCTGGTGGACGGTCAGCCCGCTGCCCACCCCACGCCCCGGTTCCGTCACCGCCTTCACCGACGACGGGCAGGCGCTGCGCTGGTACACGGCCGAGCGGCAGGTGCTGCACGCCGTCGCCGCGCTGGCCGGGGAACAGGGGTACGACGCCCATGTCTGGTCCCTGGCGTGGACGTTGGAGCGGTTCATGGACCGGCAGGGCCACTGGCACGAGTCCGCCGCCCTGCAACGCGCCGGCCTCGACGCGGCCGTGCGCGACGGCCACCCCACCGCACAGGCCCATCTGCACCGCGGCCTGGCCCGCGCCTTCGCCCGTCTCGAACGCCACGACGACGCCCGCGTCCACATCCGCGCCTCCCTGGACGGTTTCGCCGCACTCGGCGACCGGCTCGGCCTCGCGCACGCGCACCGCTGCCACGGCTGGCTGCTCGACCGGACACGGGACCACGACGGGGCGCTGGAGGCGGCCGGCCGGGCGCTCGCCCTCTACCGGGCCGTCGGCGACCGGGTCGCGGAGACGAGCGCGCTGCACGCCCTGGGCTGGACCCATGTGCTGCGGGGCGACCACCGCCGGGCCGCCGCCCACTTCGAGCAGGCCCTGACCGGACTCGCCGGGCTCGAAGGGACCCGCTACGGCGAGGCCGGCGCCTGGGACAGCCTCGGTGTCGCCCGCCACCACCTGGGCGAACACGAGCGGGCCGTGGCCTGCTTCCAGTGCGCGCTACGGCTCTACCGTGAGGTCGGCGACACGTTCAGCGAGGCGGGGACGCTGCGGCATCTCGGTGACACCTACCTCGCAACGGGCGATCCCGGCTCGGCCCGCACGGTCTGGGAGCGCGCCCTGCGCCTGCTCGCCCGCACCGACCCGACGGGCGCCGCGGAGCTGCGGACCCGGCTGCACGCCTTGGGCGACGAGGTGCCGGCGCCACGCCTCACCGCCGTCACCGCACCACGGCCGCCCCAGGACCTGCCGTAGATCCGTTCCGCTCTCGCCCACCTGCCCGACCGTTTCAGCAACTCGGCTGCCGCCGAGCTCGGCGGGTGCGCGTCGAGCCGCGCGGCGACGGAACCGCCGGCGACGACGCCTCGCAGAACGTGCCGGCTTCCCCCCGGAGCGGGGGCGGCGTCCGTCAGCGCGCCACCGTGCCGGCGGCCCGGGCCGCCTCGACGAACGCGGTGATCAGAGCGGGGTCCTTGACGCCCCGGCTGCTCTCCACCCCGCTGGAGACGTCGACACCCCAGGGGCGGGCGGCGGCGACGGCGTCCGCCACGTTGTCCGGGGTGAGCCCGCCGGCCAGCAGCCACCTCTCCGCCGGACCGGCCCCGGCGGACGGCTGCGGCATCCTCGACCAGTCCCAGGCCACACCGGAGCCCGGCACCGGCGCGTCGAGCAGGAGCAGGTCCTCGCCGAACTCCCCGCAGCGCGGCACGGAGTCACCGAAGGCCGCGGCGCGGATCAGCGTCCAGCCGCCCGTCGCGAGGTCGTCGTAGTAGCCACGGTCCTCGGGGCCGTGCAGCTGGACGGCCCGGATGCCCGCGGCGGCGGCCAGCGACCGGACGTCGTCCAGGGGCTCCTCGCGGAACACGCCGACGGTCAGGACGTGTTCCGGGATCCGGCGGCACAGCCGGGCGGCGGTCGCGGCGTCGACACGGCGCGGGCTGGCCGAGAACACGAACCCGATGGCGTCGGCGCCGGCCGCCACGGCGGTGTCGACGTCGTGCTCGGTCCGCAGACCGCAGATCTTGACGAAGAGACGGTCGGACGGTCGGCCGGAGAGCCCGTCGGCGGGGGCGTTGAGGTTGCTCACGGGTCCAGCCTGCCGCACCGCACGCCCCGGCGCGGCGAACCCCGGTCGCCCCCTCGCCCGACATGCCGTTGTCGGTGCGCCCGGTTAGTCTCCGGGACAGTGCCCCTCTGCCTCGTTCAGGAGGATTCCATGGCCTCGCGACTCAACCCGTACCTCAGCTTCGCCGGCGACGCCCGGCAGGCGCTGGAGTTCTACCAGGGGGTCTTCGGCGGCGACCTGTCCGTGAACACGTACGGCGACTTCGGCCAGGGCGACGCCCCGGGCTCCGCCGGCGCGGACAAGATCATGCACGGCATGCTGGAGACCCCCGCCGGCTTCACCCTGATGGCCGCCGACAACCCGCCCGGCACGCAGTTCACCGCCGGGAACAACTTCTCCGTGAGCCTGAGCGGCGACGACGCGGCCGACCTGCGCGGCTACTGGGAGAAGCTGTCCGCCGGCGGCGCGGTGGCGGTACCGCTGGACAAGCAGATGTGGGGCGACGTGTTCGGCATGTGCACCGACCGCTTCGGCATCGCGTGGATGGTCAACATCACGGAGGCGCAGAGCTGACACCCGAGCCTAGTGCCGCGGCAGGCAACGTTTGCCCGTCAAGGAGCGGCGTCCGGCGCGTGCTCTCGGCGTGCCGGGTGCAAGCCCTCGTACTGGATGTACTT